>CACBGZ010000002.1 GCA_902538915.1 uncultured Pelagibacteraceae bacterium
TCATTTTAAACAAACCTTTTTATTGTTTTTGTTTTAATAGGTAATTTTGCTGAAGCTTTATATAAAGCTTCTTTTGCTATTTGTTCGGAAACGCCGTCAACTTCAAATAAGATTCTTCCAGGCTTTACTCTGCAAGCATAAAACTCTGGACTTCCTTTGCCTTTACCCATCCTAACCTCAATAGGTTTTTTTGATACTGGAATATTTGGAAATATTCTTGTCCATACTCTTCCTTGTCTTTTCATATGTCTTGTTAATGCAACTCTTGCTGCCTCTATTTGTTTGCCTGTAACTCTCTCTGGAGTTAGAGCTTTTAACGCATACGCTCCATAATTTATAAAATTTGCTCTAGATGCATTACCATGTATCCTACCTTTGTGGGCTTTTCTCCATTTAGTTCTTACTGGTTGCAACATTATATTTTTACCTCTTTAGGAGTGTTTTTGTTTGTCTCCTGACTAAATTCTTTCGCAAAAACCTCACCTTTATATATCCAAACTTTGATACCTATAATTCCATATGTTGTTAATGCCTCTGCTTCAGCATAATCAATATCAGCTCTTAACGTATGTGATGGTATGCTCCCATCTCTTAACCATTCTGTTCTTGCGATTTCATTTCCACCCAATCTTCCACTAATTGATACTTTAATTCCCTTAGCACCTAATCTTAAGCAAGATTGCATTGATCTTTTCATAGCTCTTCTATATGAAATTCTTTTGACTAATTGTTGAGCAATATTTTCTGCAACTAAATATGCATTAGTCTCCGGTTTTTTAACTTCTTTTATATTTAATGTGACCTCATTACTTGTAAATTTTGATAAGTTATTTTTTATTTTGTCTATATCACTGCCCTTTTTACCAATTACAAATCCTGGCCGTGAAGTATAAATTGTAACATAACACTTGTTAGACGTTCTCTCTATCATAACTTTAGAAACTCCAGAATTAATAACGTTTTTTTTTATGTATTCTCTAATTTTAAAATCTTCTATTAGATAATTACCAAAATCTTTTTTCTTTGCGTACCAAACAGAGTCCCAGCCTCTGTTTACTCCCAATCTAAAACCTACTGGATTAACTTTTTGACCCATGACTCTCCATTTTTTTTGCCTCTGATAAAATTATTGTAACACTTGAATAAGGTTTTAATATTGGTGCAGCTCTACCTTTTGCTCTGGGTCGAAATCTTTTCATTGTAATCTTTTTTCCACAATATGCTTCTTTTATTATCAATTTATCAATGTCATATTGAAAATTATTTTCTGCATTGGCAACTGCAGAGTCGATAGTTTTTTTAATATCTTTTGTTATCCTTTTCTCAGAAAATTCCAAACTTCTTCTTGCAATTTCAACTTTTTTTCCAACAATTTCTTTTAGAATTGGATTTAGTTTTCTTACACTGGATCTAATATTATTGTTAATAGACCTCACAGTTTTCTCATTGTTCTTATTATTTTTTTTCTTTTTACTCATAATTATTTTTTATCACCTTCCTCTGCTGGTTTTGCTTTTTTATCAGCTGGTGTGTGACCAAAGAAACTTCTAGTAGGTGAAAACTCACCTAATTTGTGTCCAACCATATCCTCCGAGACAGTAATAGGAATGAACTTCTTACCATTATAAATTAGGAAACTCACGCCAACAAAGTCTGGTATAATTGTAGACTTTCTAGACCATGTTTTAATAGGAATTTTTTTTGGATCTGTTTTGTATTTATCCACTTTTTTCATTAAACTTTCTTCTACAAACGGACCTTTCCAAACTGCTCTTGCCATTACTTGCTATCCTTCCTTTTATTTCTTCTTTGTACAATAAATTTATCTGTTCTCTTATTATCTCGAGTTTTTAAACCTTTTGCGGATTGTCCAGTTGGTGAAACCGGATGTCTACCACCAGCAGACTTACCTTCACCACCACCATGTGGGTGATCAACTGGATTTTTTACAACTCCCCTGGTATGGGGTTTTCTTCCTAGCCATCTTGATCTCCCAGCTTTTCCAATTTTAATATTTTTTTGATCTGGATTACTTAAAACTCCAATCGTAGCAAGAGATCTGGAGTCAATTTTTCTGACCTCCCCAGAAGCTAATTTAATCAAACTATAATTACCATCTAAACCACTTATTGTTACTGAAGTACCAGCTGACCTTGCAATTTTTCCACCTGCCCCTGGCTGAATTTCAACATTATGAATATCAATACCCACTGGAATATCCTGTAACGGCATACAGTTACCTATTTTAATTTCTTTTTTTGTGCCATTTTCAATTTTGTCACCAACTTGAATTTTTTGAGGTGCTAAATAATATGCGTGAGAATTATCCTCAAATTTTACTAGCATTATGTAACATGATCTATTCGGATCATATTCTATTCGCTCAACCGAAGCAGGCATATCAAATTTCTTTCTGTAAAAATCCACATGTCTGTACATTTTTTTATGACCTCCAGACCTGTTTATTGAGGTAATATGACCATTATTATTTCTACCTTTCATAGCATTTTTTTTAGATACTAAAGATTTAAACGGCTTACCTTTCCAAAGGTCTTTTCTATCAACTAAAATTGTACCTCTGGTAGATTTTGTATAAGGTTTGAAAGTCTTTAATGCCATATTATACTCCAGTCGTAAGATCTATACTTTGACCTTTTTTAAGTGTCACAATTGCCTTCTTAAATCCAGAAACTTTTACTTTTCTGCCCCTAGTTAATTTTATTCTGTTCTTTTTATTAATCATATTGATTTTTGTTACATTCACTTTGAATATTTTCTCTATATTAGTTTTTAAATTTTTTTTATTTGCATTAGTTGGTACTCTAAATACAATTTTATTTTGCTCTGAGAGGTTCGTAGATTTTTCAGTCACCAAAGGAGACAAAATTTTATCAAATAAATGTAACTTATTCATTTTAAGAATACCTCTTTTCAAGTTCTTTTACTGAACTTTCTGTAAAAATAACTTTTTTAAATTTAACCAAATCGTATGCACTAAAATGATTGATGTCCGTAACTTTAATATTTGGAATATTTCTAATTGATTTTTCAATTTTTTCTTTAGAATTTTTGTCTAATATTATTAAAGAATGCTTCATCTCAAATTTTTTAAAAATTAGAAACATTTCTTTAGTTTTTTTTATTTCAGAATTAAAATCGCTAAATATTAATAAATTTTTGTTCTTAACTTTTTCACTAATTAAAGAAGTAATGCTTTGTTTTTTTTCACTTTTATTAAGTTTTCTTTTTTTATAAGCTAATTCTCCTTTTGGTCCGTGTGCTACTCCACCACCAACGAAAATTGGGGCTTTTTTACTTGCATGTCGAGCATTACCTGTACCTTTTTGAGCATAGATTTTTGAAGTAGGCCCTGAAACCTCATTTTGTTGCTTAGTTTTTGCATGACGTTTTTTATAATTAGCATTAGTTTTGTATAAAACAGTACTAACTAATTTTTTATTTATCTTAGCAGAAAATACCTTATCTGTAACTTCAATAGATCCCTTTTTTCCATCTAATTTTATTGTTTCAACTTTCATTATTTTTTCTTTTTATCAGGGGTTTTTTTTGCTTTTTCAGTTAATTCTATTTTTTCTAAAATTGTTAATTTGTTAATATTTTTTACAGATTTTTTAACAAAAACTTCAGAATTTTTAGAGCCTGGTATCGAACCTTTCAAATACAAAAGAGCGTTGTCTAAATCTGTTTTGATAATTTCAATGTTTTGCATTGTTCGAATTTTATCACCCATATGACCAGCCATTTTTTTTCCTTTAAAGACTTTACCGGGGTCTTGTCTTTGACCAGTTGAGCCGTGAGATCTATGAGAAATTGATACACCATGAGATGCTCTCAAACCACCAAAATTATGTCTTTTCATTGCTCCAGCAAAACCCTTTCCTATAGTTCTTGATCTAGTATCAACAAATTTAACATCCTTAAAGATCTCAAGTCCAAATTCGTTTCCTTCCTTATAATTTTCAATATTTGAGACCCTAAATTCCTTTAACTTCTTTTTTGCCTCAGTATTTTTTTTTGCAAAATAACCTTTCATAGACTTTGTAATTTTTGAATTTTTTATTTTTCCGTATCCAAGTTGAACAGCTCTGTAGCCTCTTTTTTCAACATCAATAATTTGTATAACTCTTGCCTTTTCCATTTTAAGTACTGTTACAGGCACCAACTGACCAGTTTTGTAAAATTCTCTGGTCATGCCAACTTTTTTTCCTATTAACGCAATTTCACTCATATCTAAATTTTTATCTCCACATCTACACCTGATGCTAGATCTAATTTCATCAAAGCTTCTACTGTTTGAGGGGTTGGCTCAATAATATCTATTAACCTTTTATGTGTTCTCGATTCAAATTGTTCTCTGCTTTTTTTGTCTATATGAGGTGACCTTAATACCGTGTACCTTTCGATCCTTGTAGGAAGAGGTATTGGCCCTTTAATTGTAGCCCCTGTTCTTTTTACAGTGTTTACAATTTCTTCTGTAGATGCATCCAATATTTTATTATCGTAAGCTCTAAGTTTGATTCTAATATTTTGTTTTTCCATTTTATCCTGCAATTTTTTTTGTTACTTCGTCCTGTACATTCTGAGGTACTTTTGAATAATGATCAAAGAACATTGAATACTGAGCTCTTCCTTGAGACATTGATCTCAAATTGTTAATATATCCAAACATATTTGCTAAAGGAACCATCGCTGTGATTACAGTGGCATTACCCCTTTGCTCTTGTGTATTGATTTGACCCCTTCTACTATTTAAATCTCCAATTACATCACCCATATAATCCTCCGGTGTTACAACTTCAACTCTCATAACAGGCTCTAATAATTTTAGATTACCTTTTGTACATGCTTCTTTAAAACAAGCTCTGCTTGCTAATTCAAAAGCCAAAACACTAGAATCAACATCGTGATGAAGTCCATCTAATATTGTAACTTTATAATCAATCATTGGAAATCCTGCTAAGATCCCTCCATCAGAAACAGTTTCGATTCCTTTTTCGACACCAGGAATAAATTCTTTTGGTATTGCGCCACCTTTAATCTTGCTTTCAACTAATCTGCCTGAGCCAGGCTCCTGAGGCTCAACTAGAAGCTTAACTTTAGCAAATTGTCCAGCGCCTCCACTTTGTTTTTTATGCGTATATTCTACCTCCGAAGTATTTTCTAGTGTTTCTCTATAAGCTACTTGTGGCGCTCCTACATTTGCCTCTACTTTGAACTCTCTTTTCATTCTATCAACAATAATATCTAAGTGAAGTTCTCCCATGCCCTTGATAATTGTTTGTCCAGACTCTTCATCAGATGTTACTCTAAATGATGGATCCTCTTTAGCTAATCTACCTAATGCTTCTCCCATTTTTTCTTGGTCAGCTTTTGTCTTTGGTTCTACTGCTATTTCTATTACAGGATCTGGAAATTCCATAGGTTCAAGTAAAACAGCCTTATCTTTCTCACATAATGTATGCCCTGTAATTGTATTTTTTAGACCTGCTAATGCTACAATATCACCTGAATTTGCTTCTTTAATATCCTCTCTTGAATTTGCATGCATTAATAGCATTCTTCCAACTCTTTCCTCTTTTTCTTTAGATGAATTGTAAACAGCAGTTCCTGTCTTAATTGTACCAGAATATATTCTAATAAATGTTAAAGAACCTACAAAAGGATCATTTGCTACTTTAAAAGCTAAAGCAGAAAACGGCGCATTATCATCAAACTTCATTTCTAATTCTTCCTCGCCGCCTATCTTTGTTCCTTTAATTGAGCCAATATCTACTGGACTTGGTAGATAGTTTACAACAGCATCTAATAATGGCTGAACTCCCTTATTTTTAAATGCTGAACCAGTCAAAACTGGAACAAAACTAAATTCTAAAGTCCCTTTCCTAATACACTTAATTAAATCTTCCTCTATTATTTCATCACCATTTAAATAAGCTTCCATTAATTTTTCGTCTTGTTCGACTGCTAATTCAACTAATTCTGTCCTATATTTTTGAGAAATTTCTTTTAGATCCTCTGGAATATCTTTATATTCCCACTCTGCTCCTAAAGCCTCATTTTTCCAAACTTGTGCTTTCATTTTTACTAGGTCTACAACACCAGTTAGTGAAGCTTCTATTCCAATTGGAACTTGTAAAACTAAAGGTTTGGCACCCAACCTATCTTTAATCATATCAACACATCTAAAAAAGTCTGCACCAGTTCTGTCAAGTTTGTTAACAAAACAAATTCTAGGCACTTTATATTTGTCTGCTTGTCTCCATACAGTTTCTGATTGGGGTTCTACACCGGCTACACCATCAAATACAGCCACTGCTCCATCTAAAACCTTAAGTGATCTTTCAACTTCAATGGTAAAATCTACATGACCTGGTGTATCTATTATGTTTATTCTATGATCTTGCCAAAAACATGTAGTTGCAGCTGAGGTGATTGTAATACCTCTTTCCTGCTCTTGCTCCATCCAATCCATTGTTGCAGCTCCATCATGAACTTCTCCAATTTTATGACTCTTGCCAGTATAATATAAAACTCTTTCAGTAGTTGTTGTTTTACCTGCATCTATGTGTGCCATAATTCCAATGTTTCTGTACTTATCTAAAGAATGTGACCTAGCCATATTTTTTACCATCTAAAATGTGCAAAAGCTTTATTAGACTCTGCCATTTTATGAACATCCTCTCTTTTTTTTACTGCAGATCCTTTTTTTTCAAATGCATCGTACAGCTCATTAAAAATTTTATCAGACATGTGTTTGTCTTTTCTTTTTCTTGCTGATTCCACTAGCCACCGAATAGCTAACGCCTGAGCTCTTTTACTCTTAACTTCTACTGGAACCTGATAGGTTGCACCACCAACTCTCCTAGATCTTACTTCAACAGTAGGTTTAATGTTATTGATCGCCTCGTTAAAAATATTAATAGGTTCTTCTTTTGTCTTTGTCTTGATTTTTTCTATAGCATCATAAACAATTTTTTCTGCTACGCCTCTTTTACCATCATACATAATATTGTTTATTAACTTTGGAATAATTACAGAATTAAATTTAGGATCAGGAGTAATTTTTTTTTTTGGTTGAGTTTTTTTTCTAGACATCTTTATTTACCCTTTTTTGTACCGTAAAGAGATCTTCTTTTTTTTCTGTTTGCAACACCTTGTGTATCTAGATTACCCCTTAAAATATGATATCTGACTCCAGGTAAATCTTTTACACGACCGCCTCTTATTAAAACAACAGAGTGTTCCTGTAAGTTATGACCCTCACCAGGAATATAGGCAGTAACCTCAAAACCATTAGACAGCCTAACCCTTGCAACTTTTCTAAGAGCTGAATTAGGTTTTTTTGGTGTAGTTGTATAAACTTTAACACAAACACCTCTTTTAAGAGGTTGTTTTTGAAGCGCAGGAACTTTGTTCCTATTTATTTGTTTAACTCTTTTTTTTCTTAACAACTGGTTAATCGTTGGCATAATTTTTATCTAAATTTAATAATATTTTTGAGTGAAATAACTGACAGGTTATTTGTGGCAGCGTTTAGTACATAAAGTACTACATTCCAACCAAAAACATCGCCAAATTACTTATTAATTGGTTTTTGTCAAACTAAAACTGTTGATTTTAATGGTTTTTTTTATTGATTTGCTTGAGAATCTGAAGGTTCAATTTTTTCTTGCTCAGAAAGGAATTTATTATCATCATCTATAGCTTTTTTATTCCAATTATTCTTGATATTTCCTGTGCCTGCTGGAACCAGTCTACCAACAATAACATTTTCTTTTAAGCCATTCAAAGGATCAATTTTTCCTTTAATTGCTGCATCCGTTAAAACTCTAGTGGTTTCTTGGAAAGAAGCTGCGGAAATAAATGACTCCGTTTGCAAGGAGGCTTTAGTGATACCCATTAATACTCTTTCTGCTGTTGCTGGAGTTTTGCCCTCAGACTTTAATTTTTCATTATTGGTATCAAATTTTATTCTATCTACTATTTCACCAGGTAAGTAACTTGAGTCTCCTGTTGTTTTCACCTCTACTTTCTTTAACATCTGTCTTAAAATTGTCTCAATATGTTTATCATTAATTATGACCCCTTGTAATCTGTAAACTTCTTGAACCTGATTAACAAAATATTCGGTCAAATCTTTAATACCCATAATACGCAAAATATCATGCGGTAGTGGTTGTCCATCTAGAAGATATTCGCCTTTTTTTATTGTTTCTCCCTGATTAAAATTTATGTGTTTTCCTTTTGGAATTAAGTAGTTTGATGGTTCGGACCCATCCGTTGGAACAATAGAAATTTTCTGTTTCCCTCTTACCTCTTTTCCAAAGACTACTTGACCATCATTTTCTGCAATTATTGCACTATCTTTAGCTTTTCTAGCTTCAAATAGTTCTGCAACTCTTGGTAATCCACCTGTAATATCTTTTGTTTTGGTTGTTTCCTTAGGTAATCTTGCAATTACATCACCTGCTGAAACTTTTTGTCCATCCTTCACGGATAAGATAGAGTCTGGAACTAAATAATATCTTGCCTCGTTATCATCAGCTTTTTTAATTACATTTCCTTTTTCATCTCTTAGAGTTATCCTAGGTTTTAAGTCAGAACTTTTTGACTGTGATCTCCAATCAAGGACTGACTTGGATGATATACCTGTTGCATCATCGGTTGTTTCTTGAATTGAAACTCCATCAATTAAATCAACAAAAGTCGCTATACCACTTTTTTCTGCAATCACCGGTGTAGTGTAAGGATCCCATTCACAAATTTTTGTATTTGCTTTTATCTTATCACCATTATTAAAAAATAATCTTGAACCATAAGCCACTTTATAAACTGCAATTTGAACTCCATTATCATCTTCAATAGAAAGCTGTGTATTTCTTCCCATTACAATTAAATTTTTTTTTGAATCTTCGAGAATATTAGAATTAATAATTTTAAGAGTACCCTCGTTTTTACAAATAATTTGAGAATCTTGTTTTACCGAAGCCGTTCCACCTACGTGGAAAGTTCTCATTGTTAGCTGAGTTCCGGGTTCTCCAATAGATTGTGCAGAGATCATTCCTATTGCCTCACCCACATGAACCATTTGTCCCCTAGACAAATCTCTTCCATATGAGGTGGCACAAACACCCTCTTTAGATCCACACGTCATCACGGAATAAACTTTAACTGATTTTATTCCAGCAGCATCAATCTTATCACATCCAGCTTCATCAATCATTGTAGATTTTTTAATTATAACTTCGCCAGTTATAGGATGTTTCACTTCATTAAAAGTAACTCTTCCTAAAGCTCTTTCTGATAGACTTACTACAACGTTACCACCCTCTAAAATTTCTGAAAGTTCAATAAACCCAGGATTTTTACAATCACATTCTTTTTTAGTAACAGTTAAATCTTGAGCGACATCACAAAGTCTTCTTGTTAAATAACCTGAACTAGCCGTTTTTAATGCTGTATCTGCTAACCCTTTTCTGGCTCCATGTGTTGAATTAAAATATTCTAGAGCTGTTAATCCCTCTTTAAAATTTGAGGTAATTGGACTTTCAATAATCTCTCCTGATGGTTTAGCAATCAAACCTCTCATTCCAGCTAATTGTTTCATCTGTGCCGCAGAGCCTCTGGCTCCACTATCAGCCATCATAAATACTGAGTTTATCTTAAGTCCTTCGGATGTCCTCTCTGTTGCTGAAATACCTTTCATCATTTCTGAAGCTACTTGATCAGTACATTTTGACCATGCATCTACAACTTTATTATATTTTTCTCCTCTAGTAATAAGTCCCTCAGAATATTGAGTTTCATAGTCAGCTATGAGTTTTTTTGTATCATCGATAAGTTTATTTTTACTCTCTGGAATAACCAAATCATCTTTTCCAAAAGAAATTCCTGCTTTAAAAGCATGTTTAAAGCCTAAATCTTTAAGTTTATCACAAAATATTACTGTTGTTTTTTGACCACAAAATCTAAAAACGATATCTATAATTTCTGAAACAGTTTTCTTGGGAAGTAATCTATCTATTAAAGAAAATTTAATATTAAAATTTTTAGGTAGTAAATTAGCTAATAAAAATCTTCCTGCAGTTGAAGTGTATTTTTCAAATTTCTTCTTTCCTTCCGCATCGATTGTTTCAAATCTAGATATAATTGTACTATGAACTTTGATTTGATCTGAAGATAAAGCAAACTCTATTTGATCTGCATCAACAAAATATCCAGCTGGTTTGTCTGTAAGTGGCTCTTGAGATAAATAGTAAATTCCTAAGATCATATCCTGACTTGGTACTATAATAGGCTTACCATTAGACGGAGATAAGATATTATTTGTTGATAACATCAAAATTCTTGCTTCTAACTGTGCTTCAAGGCTTAAAGGAACGTGGACTGCCATCTGATCTCCATCAAAGTCGGCGTTAAATGCTGCACAAGTAAGAGGGTGTAATTCAATAGCATCACCCTCAATTAATTTAGGCTCAAAAGCTTGAACTCCGAGTCTATGGAGTGTGGGAGCTCTATTTAATAATACAGGGTGTTCCCTTACGATTAATTCTAAAGCATCCCAAACTGCATTAGTTTCTTTATCCACAAGTTTTTTAGCTTGTTTAATAGTTGAGGCTAGTCCTAATTTATTAAGTCTAGCATATAAAAAAGGTTTAAATAATTCTAACGCCATTTTTTTTGGTAAACCACACTCATGTAATTTTAGATCAGGACCAACAACAATTACAGATCGACCAGAATAGTCGACTCTTTTTCCTAACAAATTTTGTCTAAATCTTCCTTGTTTTCCTTTTAACATTTCGGCTAACGATTTGAGTGGTCTTTTTCCAGTTCCAGTAATAACTCTTCCACGTCTTCCATTATCAAACAAAGCATCAACCGACTCTTGAAGCATACGCTTTTCGTTTCGCACAATTATATCTGGAGCCTTAAGATCCATTAATCTTTTTAAACGATTATTTCTGTTAATTACTCTTCTATACAAATCGTTAAGATCTGAAGTAGCAAATCTACCTCCATCTAGTGGGACCAAAGGTCGTAACTCAGGTGGAATTACTGGAACAACAGTCATAATCATCCATTCTGGTTTTTGACCTGTTTCAATAAAAGATTCTATTAGTTTCAATCTTTTAATTGCTCTTTCCTCGTTAACTTTAGATTTTGTTTCTTTAATATAATTTACTAAATTTTTTCTTTCTAATTCTAAGTCTAAAGATTTTAACATTTCTAATACTGCCTCAGCACCTATACCAGCTGAAAATGCTTCATCACCAAACTCATCCTGATATTTAGCAAGTTCCTCTTCATTTAGAAGTTGATTTTTCTTTAAACCAGTTAATCCTGGCTCAATAACAATAAAGTTTTCAAAATACAAAACTCTTTCAACTTCCTTGAGTTTCATATCTACAGCTAAAGCTATCCTGCTAGGAAGAGATTTTAAAAACCAAATATGTGCCACTGGTGTTGCTAAATTAATGTGACCCATTCTTTCTCTTCTTACATTCGACTTGGTGACTTCGACACCACATTTTTCACATATAATTCCTCTAAACTTCATCCTTTTATATTTACCACACAGACACTCATAATCTTTGATTGGGCCAAATATTCTTGAACAAAATAGCCCATCCTTTTCTGGTCTAAAGGTTCTATAATTAATTGTTTCAGGCTTTTTAATTTCACCATATGTCCAAGATTTTATCTTTTCAGGACTTGCTAAAGATATTTTAATACTATTAAAATTTTGGGCCTCTGAAATTTCCGAATTCTTAAATAAATCTGTTAATTCTTTTTTCATTAGTTTAGCTCCACATTTAATGCCAATGATTTAATCTCTTTAACTAGAACGTTAAACGACTCGGGTATTCCTGATTCAAAATTTTCCTCACCTTTGACTATTGTCTCATAAACTTTAACTCTTCCTGCTACATCATCTGATTTTACAGTTAAAATTTCCTGCAAAGTATAAGATGCACCATAAGCCTCAAGTGCCCATACCTCCATTTCTCCGAATCTCTGCCCCCCTAGTTGTGCTTTCCCTCCTAGAGGTTGTTGGGTCACTAAACTATATGGTCCAGTTGATCTCGCATGTATCTTATCCTCTACAAGGTGATGTAATTTTAACATGTAAATTATTCCAACCGTAACTGGTCTATCAAATTTTTCACCAGTTCTTCCGTCCCACAGATAGGTTTGACCTGAACCAGGAAGTTTTGCTAATTCTAGCATTTCAGTGACATTTTTTTCCTTAGCACCATCGAAAACTGGAGTTGATATTGCGACACCGTTTTGAAGATTTTCACACAAGTCTTTAAACTCAGTCTTACTTAACTTCTCCACTTTTTCATTATAAATTTCATCTCCATAAACTGATTTTAAAAATTTTGTTATTTTTTCGGTTTTCTCTATTTTTTTTTGATTTTCGTTAACTAATCTTTTTATCTCTTCACCAAATTCTTTACATGCCCATCCCAAATGAGTTTCTAAAATCTGACCAACATTCATTCTACTTGGAACTCCAAGTGGATTAAGTACTATGTCTACTGGTCTTCCATCTTCTCTGTAAGGCATATCTTCAACTGGAACTATCTTACTTACTACTCCTTTATTACCGTGTCTTCCTGACATTTTATCGCCCGGTCTCAATCTTCTTTTAATTGCAACAAAAACTTTTACCATTTTCATAACACTAGGAAGTAGGTCATCTCCACTTCTTATTTTTAGAACTTTATCTTCAAACCTTTCAGTTATATCCTGTTTTGCTTGAGTATATTGTTCTTTTAACTGTGCTAATGCTGATTCGTGATCTTTATTTCCATCTGTGATCTTGAAAATATCATTTATTGATATGTTGTTAATTATCTCTAAATTAAGCTCAGAACCTTGATCTAAATCTTTCAATTTTTTACTTAATTTTGAACCAGATAAGATTTGTGATGCTCTTTGTTTTATACTTCTCTCTAAAATCTCTTCCTCCACAATCTTATCTTGCTGTACTTGATCTATCTCAGCTCTTTCTATTGTGATTGATCTCTCGTCTTTTTCAATTCCATGTCTATTAAAAACTCTTACATCTACAACAGTTCCACTGCTTCCTCTTGACATTCTCAAAGATGTATCTGTCACGTCAATAGCCTTTTCTCCAAAAATAGATCTTAAAAGTTTTTCCTCAGGTCCAGATGCTGAGTCTCCTTTAGGCGTAACTTTTCCAACTAAGATATCTCCAGCATTTACCTCTGCTCCAATGTAAACAACACCTGACTCATCAAGATTTTTTAATGCTTCCTCGTTAACATTCGGTATATCTCTAGTAATTTCCTCCTCACCTAATTTTGTGTCTCTTGCCATTATCTCATATTCAACAATGTGGACAGAAGTAAATACGTCATCAGTTACACATCTTTCAGATATAAGAATTGAGTCTTCGAAATTGTATCCTTGCCATGGCATAAAGGCTACAGTAACATTTTTTCCAAGTGCTAATTCACCTAATTTTGTTGAGGGTCCATCGGCTATAATATCACCTGTTTTAACTTTATCACCTACTCTAACCAGAGGTCTTTGGTTAATACATGTATTTTGATTTGATCTTTTAAATTTTTGTAAATTATAAATATCTACACCTGATTTACTAAAATCTGTTTCCTCAGTTGCTTTAATAACAATTCTTTTGCCGTCAATTTTATCTACTACACCCTCTCTTTTTGCAACTATAGTTACACCTGAGTCTAGAGCAACATCGCTTTCGATTCCTGTTCCAACTAGTGGAGACTCTGGTTTTAACAATGGTACAGCTTGTCTCATCATATTTGAACCCATTAACGCTCTATTGGCATCATCATTTTCTAAAAAAGGAATTAGAGAAGCAGCAACTGAAACCAATTGTTTTGGAGAGACATCAATATAATCAATAGTTTCAGGTTTTGATAATAGAAAATTTAAATTTTGACGACATGAAACTAATTCCTCGACTATTTTTCCATTTTTATCTAATTTAGTATTGGCTTGGGCTATTGTGTACTTTGTTTCTTCCATAGCTGATAAATACTCAACTTTATTTTGAACAACGCCTTCTTTTACTCTCTTATATGGGCTTTCTATAAATCCATACTTATTGATTTTTGCGTAAGTAGATAAGCTATTAATTAGTCCAATATTTGGGCCCTCGGGGGTTTCAATCGGGCAGATTCTACCATAATGAGTTGGATGCACGTCTCTGACCTCAAAACCAGCTCTTTCTCTTGTTAACCCACCCGGACCTAAAGCCGAAACTCTTCTTTTATGGGTGATTTCAGATAAA
Source organism: uncultured Pelagibacteraceae bacterium (assembly GCA_902538915.1). Taxonomy (GTDB): domain Bacteria; phylum Pseudomonadota; class Alphaproteobacteria; order Pelagibacterales; family Pelagibacteraceae; genus Pelagibacter. The sequence goes on from CACBGZ010000002.1 coordinate 14,324, forward strand.
GGATTAGTTTGGTCCATGAATTGAGATAATTGTGAACTTGCGAAAAAATCTTTCAATGAAACAGTTAAAGGTTTTGCATTTATTAAATCTTGAGGCATAGCCGACTCTACATCTAAAGTTGTCATCTTTTCTTTTATGGCTCTCTCCATCCTGTAAACACCAATTCGAGCTTGATTTTCAACAAGTTCACCTACAGATCTAACTCTTCGATTACCCAGATGATCAATATCGTCTACTTCATCTTTACCATCTCTTAGGTCCAACATCTTATGGATAATTGAAATAATATCATCATTTCTTAGGATTGTAATTTTATCTGAACACTCCAAATCTAATCTTGAATTCATCTTTACTCTACCAACATCAGAGAGGTCGTATCTATCTGAGCTAAAAAATAAGTTATTAAAAATTTGAGTTGCTATTTCAATTGTTGGTGGTTCACCTGGCCTTAACATTTTGTAAATTTCTGTAATGGCTTCATCTTTATTATTATTTTTATCGTTTAAAATAGTATTGAGTAAATATGGTCCTTTATTAATAGAGTTAGTTATTGAAATTTTGATTTTATATATTTCTGCATCTAAAATCTTTTGAATGATTGTATCATTAACTTCAGTTCCTATGTCAAAAGTTCCACCTTCTTCATCACTTAATTTTATTTCTGCGTGTAAAAATTTACCTAACAAAGAATCTTGAGAAACTAGTATATCTTTCAACCCATCATTAGCTAATTTTTTGGCATTAAGAAAATTTATCTTATCTCCAGAATTTATTACAACTTTGCCAGTTTTGGCATCAATAACCTCTTCAGAAAAATTTTTTGTTTTATAATTATCTGGATTAAATTTAGTTTTCCATTTATTTGAGTTTTTATCATATAAGTAATCCTCACTCTCATAAAATTCATTTGCTATTTCAGTTTTTGTATAACCGAGAGCCAATAATAAAGTAGATGCTAAAATTTTCTTTTTTCTATCTATTTTAAAATATAAAAAATCTTTAACATCAAACTCAAAGTCAAGCCATGACCCTCTATTTGGTATTACTCTACAATTAAATAAAAGTTTCCCACTTGCATGAGTTTTGCCCTTATCGTGATCAAAAAATACTCCTGGACTACGATGCATTTGGTTCACTACAACCCTTTGAACACCATTAGTAATAAATGTTCCACTATTTGTCATCATTGGAACATCACCCATGTAAACTTCTTGCTCTTTTGCTGATAAAATATCTTTTGTATTTTTTTCTTGATCTATTTCGTAAACTACTAGTCTTAGAGTACATTTTAGAGCTGAGGAATATGTCAAACCTCTAGCAATACACTCCTCAACATCAAATTTAGGCTTTTCTAGTCTATAAGAAACATATTCAAGGGTAGCTTTATCATTTAAATCTTCTATAGGAAAAATACTTTTAAAAACTCTATCAAAACCTTTGGTAAGATTATCTTCTTGAATATTTAGTTCTGTGAGTTCTTTATAAGAATTTTTTTGGACCTCAATCAAATTTGGTATTGATAGACCCTCTTTTAATTTGCCAAAACTCTTTCTAATATTTTTCTTTTCAGTAAAAGATAATTGCATCTATTTATTAAAGTGCTGACACAATACAACCAACACTTAATTAATTCCTTGTTAATTTACTTAAGTTCTACTTTTGCGCCTGCAGCTTCTAACTTAGCTTTAATTTCCTCAGCTTCTTTTTTTGGAACACCCGCTTTAACTTCTTTAGGCGCTCCCTCTACTAAATCTTTAGCTTCTTTTAATCCAAGAGAAGTAGCTGCTCTTACTTCTTTTATTACGTTAATTTTTTTATCTCCTGCAGAAACAAGCATAATTGAAAAATCATCTTTATCTTCTGCTGCTGCTGCTGCACCCGCTGCTGCTGGAGCTGCTGCTGCCATCGGGGTAACTCCCCATTTTTCCTCTAATTGTTTTGATAAGTCTGCTGCCTCTGCAACAGTAAGTTTTGATAAGTCATCTATTATTTTATTTAAATCAGGCATTTTTTACTCTTTGGGTTTAGTTTCAGAATTTTCTGTGGGTAAACTACTCATTTTTTTTGATCGTGCAAGCAAAATACTCACTATTTTTGACGCTGAAGCATTAAGAATTCCAATGATTTTTGCCCTAGCCTCATCTAGCGTTGGTAAATTTGCTACATTTTGAACTCCCTCTTGATCCAAAATTTCATTTTCCATAATTCCACCAATTAATTTCAAATTTTGGTTATCTTTGGCAAAATTAGAAAGAATTCTTGCAGACATAATTGCATCTTCACTGAAAGCAACAGCTGTAGGACCGCTAAACAAATTTGACAAGTCTTTACACCTTGTTTTTTCTAAAGCTAGCTTTGTAATTCTGTTTTTAGTTATTTTAAAAACTATACCATGTTCTCTCATTTTAGATCTTAGTTCATCCAACTGTGGCATTGTCAATCCCTGGTAATGTGTAACCATTACAGCTTTACTGTTTTCGAATTGATTAGTCATCTCAGTAATATAGTTTTTCTTTTGTTCTTTATTCATCATAAAATTATATAATTTTACCTAATTTAAGTTTATATGATATTCCCATTGTAGACGTTATGAAAGCAGATTTAATCAAATCACCTTTGAGGGTATTATTAGATTTTTCTTTTTCTAAAGCATCTAAAATAGCATTAAAATTTTTAATTAATTGATCATTATTAAAAGATTTTTTTCCTATACTAACACCAATATTTCCATCTTTATCATTTCTAATTTCTGCCTGGCCTGATTTTGCATCTGCTATTGCTTTATTCAAATCTTGAGTAACAGACCCAAGTTTTGGATTTGGCATCAAGCCTTTTGGTCCTAGGACTTTTCCAAGTTTCGATAATTTTATCATCATACTTGGTGTACAGATTAGTTTTTCAAAGTTCATCTCTCCATTTTTAATCTTGTCAATAAATTCATCTCCACCTACTAAATCAGCTCCGGCATTTTTAGCTTCTGAAGTTTTGCTCTCCTCACAAACTACAGCTACTTTAATATTTTTACCCGTTCCTCCTGGAAGATTTACAACTGTTCTAATATTAATTTCACCTTTTTTTTGTTTATTATTTATTTGTAAATTTAAGTCTACAGACTCATCAAATTTTGTTGTGCAATTTTTTTTAATTGTAGGCAATAATTTTTCAATCAACTCTGAGTTCAAGTTTTCAGTTTTTTCGGAAAGTTTTTTATACCTTTTTGATCTCATTATTCTTTTACCTCAATACCCATAGATCTAGCAGAACCAGAAATTATCTTAATTGCTTGCTCAAGATCTAAAGCATTTAGATCTTCCATTTTTTGTTTAGCTATATCCTCAGCTTGTTTTTTAGTGATTGAAGCGACTATGTTTCGTCCAGGTTCCTGAGATCCACTTTTTAATTTGGCTGCCTCTTTTATATAATAAGATGCAGGAGGGGATTTGATTTTAAAATCAAATTTTTTATCTTTGTAAACTGTTATTTCTACTGGCACTGGTTTACCTGCTAATGATTTGGTTTTATCATTAAACGCTTTACAAAATTCCATTATATTGACTCCTCTTTGACCTAATGCAGGACCCACAGGAGGAGCCGGGTTAGCTTGCCCACCTTTGATTTGTAGTTTTATAAAACCGCTTATTTCTTTTTTTGCTGCCATTAACTAACTTTCTCAACTTGGTTATATTCTAAATCAACAGGTGTAGGTCGACCAAAAATAGACACTGATACTTTTAATCTAGATTTTTCTTCATCAATACCCTCTACCATTCCACTGAATGAAGCGAACGGACCATCTACAACTTGAACTTTTTCACCTACACTATACTCTATACCAGATTTTGGTTGGGCCACACCATCTTTAATTTGACCTAAAATTTTTTCTATTTCTTTATCTGAAACTGGAACTGGCATGCCTTTGGTGCCCAAAAAACCACTCACTCTTTTAAGCTTTTTAATCATATGGTAAATGTTATTGTCCATTTCACTTTTTATTAAGACATAACCTGGAAAGTATTTTTTTTTTCTTTGGACTCTTTTTCCCCTCTTAACCTCTGTCACATCGTGTGTAGGTACTATAATTTCCTCAAATTTTTCAGCTATTTTTGCTTTTTCAGCTTCTTCTTTAATAAGTCCCGCTACTTTATTCTCAAAGCTTGAGTGAGACTGAACAATGTACCAATTTTTCATTATAAACTCACCTTTAATAATATGTCTAAAAAAAATTTTAATACCTGATCAATTAACAAAAAAAATAATGACATAGCAAGAGCCATCAAAAAAACCATTATCGCGCCTTGAAGCGTTTCTTTTCCAGTTGGCCATGTAACTTTAAAGGCTTCTTGCTTTACTTCTTGTATAAATTTAATCGGGTTTTTCATAATTTTTAGTTTCAATTGGCAGGAGCGGAGGGACTCGAACCCTCAGCCTCCGGTTTTGGAGACCGGCGCTCTACCAATTGAGCTACACTCCTATATAGAGTTTACTCTATAATTTTAGTTACAACTCCTGCTCCCACAGTTCTACCACCTTCACGAATTGCAAAATTCAATTTTTCTGACATTGCAATTGGAGTAATTAATTTTACTGTAAATTTAGCATCATCTCCCGGCATAACCATCTCTGTTCCAGCAGGAAGCTCTACTTCTCCAGTCACATCTGTTGTTCTGAAATAAAACTGAGGTCTGTATTTAGTAAAAAATGGTGTATGCCTTCCACCCTCTTCTTTCTTAAGTACATAAGCCTGAGCTTCAAATTTAGTGTGTGGCGTAACAGATCCTGGTTTACAAAGAACTTGACCTCTCTCAATATCGGTTCTCTCTACACCCCTTAAAAGCACTCCAACATTATCACCTGCCTCACCTGAGTCTAACAATTTTCTAAACATTTCCACACCAGTACAAACTGATTTTTTTGTTTCTCTAATTCCAACGATTTCAAGTTCATCTCCAGTTTTAAGAACACCTGACTCTACCCTTCCAGTTGCAACAGTTCCTCTTCCTGAAATTGAAAATACATCTTCAACTGGCATCAAAAAATCTTTATCTTTTGGTCTATCAGGTTGAGGAATAAACTCATCTACGTTTTTCATTAATTCTAAAATAGAATTTTTTCCAATTTCATCATCTCTTCCTTCCACAGCAGCAAGAGCTGAGCCTTTAGCTATTGGAGTTTTATCTCCAGGAAACTTATAAGAGGTTAGTAACTCTTTAATTTCCTCCTCAACAAGATCTATCATTTCTTTGTCATCAACTTGATCTACTTTATTCAAATACACACAAATTGCTGGGACACCTACTTGTCTTGCTAGAAGAATATGTTCCCTAGTTTGTGGCATTGGCCCGTCAGCAGCGTTAACAACCAAAATCGCACCATCCATTTGTGCGGCTCCTGTTATCATGTTTTTAACATAGTCAGCATGGCCAGGACAATCTACATGAGCATAATGTCTTTTCTCAGTTTCATATTCAACATGCGCAGTAGAAATAGTAATCCCTCTTTCTTTCTCCTCCGGAGCCTTATCAATTTGATCATAAGCTACAGCTTGGGCTCCACCAGTCTCAGATAATACTTTCGTAATAGCTGCTGTTAAAGTAGTTTTTCCATGATCGACATGACCAATTGTACCAATATTACAATGTGGTTTATTCCTTACAAATTTTTCTTTTGACATTACTTTTATTCCTCACATTCTTTATTTAATAAATTTATTTCTTGGAGCGGGTAAAGGGAATCGAACCCTTACATCCAGCTTGGAAGGCTAGCGTTCTACCATTGAACTACACCCGCACAACCCCAAGAGTAACACTCCAGTATTATTCAAAGTTTTATTGAGTGGTGGAGGGGGAAAGATTCGAACTTTCGAAGACCGAAGTCAACGGGTTTACAGCCCGCCCCATTTGACCGCTCTGGAACCCCTCCTTTGGGGAAGTGTCCCCTTGTTCAATAAAGCTTCAAACAACATGCGTTTTATATATTTTATTTGTGCAATTGCAATATGTGATTTTTTGGGAAAATAATCAAAAAAACGTGTAAAACTAAGGTAATTTTATGAACAAATCACCTTTTTTTATAATTGGTCAACATGCAGTAATCGAAGCTTTGCGCAACCCTAAAAGAAAAGTTTTGAGGGTATTTTTAACAGAAGAAAGTAAGAAAAATATTCATAAAAAAAGTCCAAATAACAACTTGTTAAATAATGTCAAAATATATTTTAAAACAAAAAAAGAACTTGATAAATACAGCACAAAAGAAAAACTACAGCATCAAGGTTATGTTGCAGAGATTGAGCATTTGCAGAAACCAAACCTTAAAGAATACATAAAAAATAAAAATAATATCACATTAATTTGTCTTGATGGTGTTACAGACCCAAGAAATATAGGTTCTGTAATCAGAAGTGCAGCCTCATTTAACATTGATGGAATGATTATTAAAGAAAGAAATTTTCCAAGAAATAGTAAACTTATGTATAAAGCAGCAAGTGGAACAATTGAATATGTAAATATATTTGAGGTCTCTAACATTAATTCGACATTAAAAAATTTAAAAGAAAAAAATTTCTGGGTATATGGCTTTGATGGTAATGGAAAAAAACATTTTACCGATGTTGAGTGGAAAGGAAACAATATATTATTATTTGGATCTGAGGGCTCAGGAATGCATAGACATACATCAAAATATGCTGATTTTATAGTTAAGATAGATATAAATAAAAAAGTTGATAGTTTAAACATATCAAATAGTGCTGCAATTGTATTTCACCACTTAAGTTATTTAAAAAAATAGTTGATTAAATCAAAAATAATTAATAGTTATTGTGCATGCCCTTGTAGCTCAGCTGGTAGAGCAATTGATTTGTAATCAATAGGTCCGCGGTTCGAATCCGTGCGGGGGCACCGTAAAATTTCAATTACTTGAAATACTTTTTAAATTTTTTTAAACTTTTGTTATTAAAATTTCTGATTTTAAAAATTCCATATATTCTATTAATTTTTCTTAAAATTTTAAGTTTTTTAAAAATTTGTCTCTCAAATAAATTTGTTTTAAAATCATATCTCAAATCTTTGATATTATGATTTTTTTTATCATTTGTTATAATCTTATTAAAATGGCATAGATCTCTATTAATTTCAAAAACAACTATACTTTCAAAAAATTGAACCGAGTAAATATAATCATTGAGTGAATATTTAAATCTACCTAAATTTGGAAATTTAAAATTTATATCATCAATAATTTTTTTACTAAAATTTATAAATGAAAATTTATTTGGATTACCAAATTCATGCATATAACTACAATGTACATCCTCTGTTATCAATAAACCTCCATTATTTAAATGTGGTATGCAACAAACCGCTGTATTTATCTGTTGAGAATTAGTGTGACCACCATCATCTATTATAACATCAACATTATTGTGTTTGTTAAAAAATTTTTCCCAAAATTCTTCAGAATTTTGATTTCCAATCTCAATAATATAACCATCTTTTTCAAATCTTTTGCAATCCTCATTAATATCAATTCCAATTATTTTTGCTTTAGGTAAGTATTTTTTCCATATATGTAAGCTACCACCATTATGAATACCAACTTCAACTAAAGTTATTTCTTTATCTTTAAATCTTGATAATAGTTTTTCATAAACTGAAAAATATTTTTCATGCTTTATTGAAAAATTTTCACTTTCGTAAAAATATTTTTTTATAATATTATTCATTTTTTCCCCAAACTTGCTCTGATTTTACCCTCTTATTTTTGTTAGAAAAAGTTAAATATTTTCGTATATGATTATCGGATATTAGAAATTTATCTTGATTTGCATATGCAAATGTTTGGCTGTCTCTCATTTTGTTTAAACTAAATTTTTTTCCATTTCTATTAATAATAAATATATTGTATTTTTTTTTTAAAAAAAAATTAGTAAGACTATTATAACCGCTTTCTATTAAGAAAGATTTGAGTTTTGAGTCAACAAATTTATCTTTAATAAATTCTAAAAAATCTTTTGATTTTATAAGAAACCCATTAGTTCGAACATGGCAATTAGGAAATTTGGGCACAGTAAAAAAAAAATATAGAATTTTGAAAAATGTATTGAAATAATTGTCTTGATGATGTCTATAAAATGAATTGCTATAGTGACTTGAGCATGAGCCAGAAGTACCTAAAAATCGATTCTCCTTGTAATGTTTCATAATAATTTTGAGCCAATTTTTTTTTTCAGGAGAGCCATAGTCATTCATCCAAAAAATAATTCTATTTTTTTTTAATTTACAAAGTCTTTTTAATGTTCCCCATTCATGGTCATTTTTTTCGTTTTCATCAAAAAAAATTTCTACTTTCATATCTTTTATTAATTTTAATCTTTTATCTTTTTCTACTCTGTCAAGTTTTTTGAAACATATTACTAATTCATAAGGATAACCTGGATTAAATCTTTTAAAATTGTATAAAAAATTTTTTAAACAGTTTATTTTGACATAACTAGATGATAAATAACCGATGACAACTCTTTTCATTTAACTAATTTAACTAATATTTAAATATTATTTAGTCTCATTTCTTAATTGTTCAATCTTAATCTTTTTTTGGAGACTTTTATTTTTATCATATAAAAGATTAAATCTTATTTTATGATTTGTTCTTATAAAAATATTTTTTGCATTTCTAACTTCAATATTGTCAGCAACAGCGCTGATAGGTCTTTTTTTTGAATTTAAATTTCTTATAATTATTTTTGATTTATCACTCACTATTTTCCCCTTCCATCTTCTGGGTCTAAACGCGCTTATCGGTGCAATTGATAATTTTTTAGAGTTCAAGCTTAGTATAGGACCATGCACTGAGAGATTATAAGCTGTGCTTCCAGCTGGTGTTGAAACCAGTACACCATCAGAAACAAGTTTTTTTATGACTTGCTTAGATCCATGATAAATAGATAAAGAGGCGGCTTGCCTACTTTGTCTTAAAATTGAAACTTCATTTATAGCTATATGTTTTTTAGTTTGATTTTTGTTATTTTTAATAACCATCTCTAGTGGAGAGATGGTTATCATTCTTGCTTTATGTAAATTACTTATAATATTTTTTGATGAAAATTTATTCATCAAAAATCCATAACTTCCAGAATTTATGCCATAAAAAGTTTTTTTTGATTTTCTATTCTTCTTTAGTGTTTGCAGCATGAAACCATCACCACCAATAACAATTGTTATATTGGATCTTTTAACTTTATTTTGATTAATCTTTTTTTGGATTACTGATTTTATTTTTAAAGATCTTTGATTTTTATCAGATATAAGTTGAATCTTATTCATTTAGTGGTGCCCTCGGCCAGACTCGAACTGGCACTCCGCAAGCGGCAAGGATTTTAAGTCCTTTGTGTCTACCAATTTCACCACGAGGGCATTAATGAATTTCATGAGTATTTATGCTAATATTTATAATTGAACAAGATGAATAAGTAAATTTTTTTTAATTTATCTCTCTAGGTACTAGTTTAGTACTAGTTATCCTATAAAATCCTATAATTATTTTTGTCTACAGTTTGTGTGAACAATCTTACTACTACCAACTCTTTGCGAAACACAATACATTCTAGGAGTTGAAGTATTTGCTGTTGTACCATATTTAGCATCAACAATAGCATTTAATATTTCATCACCATGATTGTATAAAACCCAGGCAGCAGATTCCCAAAATTTCTTTAAAAAACCGTCCTTGTTAGTTTTTTCAATTTTTTCTCCATTTGAATTTTCATAACTAAATGTAAGTTCAATATTTTCTTTTTCTTTAGCCTCTTTTTGTAAAATATATTCTTGTACAGAAACATAGTCAGAAATAGATTTATCAGATTTGTTTAAAAGATATTGCTTATGAATATCATTCCCTATTTTAAAATGTTTTGCCATGCATTTGTGCCACGGAGAACCCCAGCTTTTATCTGCCTCGCTAACACCAATATTTCTACAAGAGTTTGCAGCAAATGCTCTTGTTTTGTCTCCAGAATAATCCATCTCTTTTCCAAAACAACCAGATAAAAGAAAAGCTAAAAGAGTAAAAATTGTAATTTTTTTCATTAGATAACCTATAAAATCCTATCTAATTCTTTTATCGGACCTTTGAAAGCTTTTTCTAATTTAATCAAATGATCTACTAAAAAATTGTGAATATCTTCCCATGTTTCTTCATCTTGAAAACCTCCTAAATCAGATTTAAATGTTATTCTACAAGCCCTAGAGTCATCTAGTCTTTTCCATTCTAATTCATTACCAAAATCTTTTTCAATAGATGTTTTATGCTTTTCCAAATGATTATAAATTTTTAAATTTGCCTCTTTACCTTCTTCTTTTCCTCTATCAATGTATATTTCTACTTGACCAGATCTATTCATTGCAGCAACAAGATAATTAACCCCTCTTACACCAGCACTTACACCCATATAATTTCTGCCTTTTGGAGCTGTATTACTGTAGATATTACTTTTTTGTTTTAATTTTTCATAAAAAGCTGACCAAAAATTAAATTTAATTTTCTCTTTTTCCGAGTCTTCTTCCTTAATTTTTCCAACCTTTGTAATATTTTCATCTGGTCCTGATAATAAAAAAAATTGAGCTCCAGGCTCGCTATCTTTGATTTTAAAAACTTGAATTTTTACTAAAAAAAATAAACATGTTTTTACATTGGCATTGAGCCATTCAATTGCTCTGTGGTGCTCTGGTTTAACATCTTCTACTATCCAAATAGCTTTTTTTGTATTTTCCACATTACTTATATAGGTTAATAACTTACCTAAATGATCGTGATCAGATTTTTCAAATTGATTTTCAATTATTACTTTTCCCTGATCATCCTCAGCTACTATATCTACTTTAAAAGTATCTAATTTTTTTTCACTTTCAGGATCTTGAATATTTAATCCTAGATCTTCATTAAGTAATGCAATGTTCTGGACTAACCATGGTGTAAAATCTCTATCTTCTGTCTTCCAGATATCTCTTATTTTTTGTTTTTTAAGTCTTGAAACCATAAATATTTATCTCTTAAGGTACTAGTTTAGTACTAGTTTGACAAAAATAATTATTAAGAATTTTAAATAAAATAATCTTTATATTTTCAGAACTTATAGGATTTTAAAGGATTTAGACTGCTCTGGACTACTATGGACTGACTTTTACTTCTATCCCTCGCCTTTTAAGTCCTTTGTGTCTACCAATTTCACCACGAGGGCATTAATGAATTTCATGAGTATTTATGCTAATATTTATAATTGAACAAGATTAATAAGTAAATTTTTTTTATTTTATCTATCTGGCTTCTAGTTAGCTTCTAGTTATCCTACAAAATCCTAGAGCCAATCACTACACCAGGTAAATACATCTGCTTCAAATTTTATATCATTAAATTTAAGCAGTTGTTTGTATCTTTCTAATCTATGCTTTTTATCAAACTTAGTGAGGAAATTGTATATTTTATCATAATTTAATCCCTTCAGATCTGTTTTTTTTATATCTACATATTCTTCATAATCTAAACCACATATAGAAAATTTTTTTTTAGGATCAATATGTTCTGAGTAGCTAATGGTGTCTTTACTCTCTTTTAATATATCATAATAATGAGCCACTTCATTATTTCTCTCAAAAAGATAATCTTTTCTGAAATCAAACAGTTCAAGTTGTTGCATATATTTGGAATTGTTAAAGTTAGAAATAAACTTTAACAATAATTAATATAATTAGCAAAAATGGCAGAAGTTTGGTTGATCAATCAAAATATTAAAAAATTTACAAAAGGTTATTATTAAATATTTCATCTACAAATTGTAAAGCTTCCTCATGATTTTTAAACTTAAAAAACTTTTCTTTCATTTTTTTACTAATTAATTGTCTGATTTCTATTTCTGGATAAGGGATTTTGAAACTCTTCAGTGTAGGTTGGTTAATACCACCCTGACCTCCTTTGGTTGATGCGTAATTAATATATTTTCTAAAGTTTGATGAATACAAGTATGCAAATGTATACCAATAATCTAATTCCGGTTTTAGTCTCAATATAAATACATGTTCATTGACAATAGCTTTTTGCTGTAAGTTATTATGCACTAAAATTGTTTTACCCGACCTAGCTCCATCTTTTGTAATTAAAATGTCATTTTTTTTAATAGTCCATTTAGCTGGACAAGTTGAAAAGTATTCTTCACTTACAAATTCTTTTGATGATAAATCAAATTCACCCCCTTCACCAAGATGTCCTCCACCAATAGACAATACACCTTTTTCTATTCTACCAGTGCCTCCTTTTGGTCTTTTACCAGATATCAAATCATCGAGAATAAATTCTTTTAGAGGTATAAAATCGCAATTAAAATTAGGTGTTAAATCCTCTTCCAAAAAGGGATTAAAAGTACCATCTTTAGAAACAAATTTTTTAAAGTCTAGATATAGTAAAATATCTTTAAATTTATCATTTTTTGATTTTGAGTTTTTAAAATATTTTTCTAAATTTTCACCTAAAAGTATTTTTTTTACATAATAAGAAATATAATTCTCATCATTAGTTTTTTCTTCATTGAATAAAATACCATCATTAAAAGTTTGAATGCCCTCAAATCCACGCCTTTCAGAAAACTCATAACCAAGTAATTTTTTTTGTTTTTTTGATTTTTTGTCATCAGGTGGATCCAAATCAGCAATCAAAATTTTATCATTATTGGGTTTATTTTTTCTGATCATAAACAAAATCATTGTTCTCATAGGGGTTTTTCTGAATGCTTTGTCCCCAAGTTTTATCAACGCTTTAATTTCAAAATTCTCTAAAAGAAACTCTCTGGTATTAGAATTAATTTCATCAGTTGTAGTTAATAAGGACCTTGGTACAATTACCCCAATAATTCCATTTTCCTTTAAAAGCTGTTTTGCCCTCTCTAAAAATAAACATTCAATTTTATCACTAGTAGGGCTTAAATATTTATATAATGAAAAATTATTTTCCCCATCGATAATTCTATTTTTAAAATTATCAACTGAGTATGGGGGATTTGCTACAATTATATCAAACACTTGATTATTTTGATCGCTCTTTTCAGATTTTAATAATTTTTTATAATCATGGTTATAGAATGGAAGTAAACCATCGGTGCAAAAAGTATTTGCATCACCATCTCCATTGAGAAATGAATTTACTTTTGTTGTTTTTGCTAGTCTGTAATCTTTTTCAATTGCATAAACATATTCATTGCACCATTTATAATTCTTTTTATTCTGAGTGAAATTATCAACAGCAGTTTTTCCTCCCTCAATCTCTTTAATGTTTAACTCATCAATTACTTTTTGAATTAATGAAATCATTTCAGTAATAAAATGACCACTACCTGATGCATAATCAATTACATAAGGTAAGAAATTTATATCCTTATTTTTATTCTTATTTTTAATAATATTTTCAATAGGAATACTATTACAAATAAAAGATGCTAAAGGTATTGGCGTAAAAAATTGTCCAGATTCTTGTTTAATCCCTGTATCTAAAATTTTTTCAAAAAAGTCACCAAGATATTGATGCTTTGTACTGTATTTAAGTTTATAAGTTTGTAAAAGTTGAACAATTGATTTTACAATAAATGCATTTTCTTCAAAAGTTTTTTTGTTAAAAATTTCTTTGAATTCAAATTCATTAGAAACAATTGATGTATTTTCATTTAATTTAAGGTACTTTTTGAAGCTATTTAAATTCTTAAAATCATCTTCAATTAAATTATTTTTACTATCAAAAATATCAACATTTAAATAATTTTTTGTGCCTTTTATATAAAGATCTTTTAATCTTTTAATAAACGAAGTGTAGTCGTCACTTTCTAACCACTGAAAATCTAAAGATTTTTTAAAGTTTTGATCCTCATCAAAAATTTTACAAATAAATAAATTAAAAATCTTATTAAATGCATTTGTTTTATCAGAAACAATATTCCTCCTTAATATTTCAGCAAATTGGTTAAAAATGTAACCACCATCATCTGAATTTATATCCCTTAAATCACTATAGTCTAATCTTTCTATACCTAGTTCGTAAGGTTTTTTACCCTCTTCAAATAAACCTTTAGATATAAAAATTTTGTCCCATTTTTCGTATAAATCTTTCAAATTTTTTGAGGATGACATTTCTTTGGTTGGAAGAAAATAATCGTATTGTCTTTGAATAGTGTCTTTTTCAAATTTTGATGTATAAATAGAAACAATCTTAGTATCTTTTTCATTTAAAAAATAACTGAGTAATTGGTTTTTCTTCCAATCAGTTGTTGTTTTTTCTTTTGAATTATTAAACTCTTTACCAAAAGTCTTACAATCAATTAAGGCCCAAGATTTTTTTTTATTGTCTAAAATTTGTACATCACAATAACCAGCGCCAGCATTATGCCCAAGAGAAAAAGGTTTTTCTAAAACTATATTCTCACTGTTATAGCCAATATTTAGTAGTTTAATTACAAATTCTAAAACAACTAAATTTTCCTGTTTTTCTTTTAAATCATTTATTGTCTTTCGGTGAATTTTTATATCACCATAATCAATTACGAAATCTTCTGAAACATATATTTTATTTTTTCCTTTTGAGAATAAATAAGAATTCTCTTTTTCTTTAAAATTTAATAAAGATAAATATTTTTTCATTTATTAACCATATATTTTTATCCCTACAGCTTCTAGTGTACTTCTAGTTTGAGAGAATTTACTAACCATATTTTTCAATAAAAATAAGTGTGAGTTTTTAAAAGTGTAAGATTTTGTGATTTTAAGATTGTATGAGACTACCAGAGACTAACTAAATTGTGAATCCTCTGCCTTTTAAGTCCTTTGTGTCTACCAATTTCACCACGAGGGCATCTGTTATTTTCATGAGTGTTTATGCTAATATTTATAATTTAACAAGATGAATAAGTAAATTTTTTTATACTACTAATTATCATTAGTATAAATTATAAATTGTAAACTTTTGCCAATATCTCTCTTTTTTCATAATCATTAACTCGACCCAAAATATCAAAAAAAATAATTTTTAACGCATTCTTATAATGTTGAGATTTTTTTTCATTTCCTACATTGGTAAAATTAAATGAAGAAAGTTTAATTTCTGACTCATTAGGTATTGAAGAAATTTTAATAAATGCTTTTCCATTCATTATATGACTACTCAAAATTAAAAAATTTATATCCCTTACCTTTTTAGGCCAGACTTTGTCAGGCGTCTTACTATTAAGCTTTTCTGCTATACCAATATTGTCCTGAAAAGTGACTTCAATTTTTTCTTTTTTTTCAATCTCAGACGCAATTTTTTTTTCAATAATTTCTAAATAGAATTCTGGGTTTTCTATTTTTAACTCATTAATTATAACGAGACTTTTAAAAAGATATGAATTCAAGTCTAAATTAAAAAAAATTTTATCTGCTTTAAAAGTGTTATTATAAAATTTAGTATTATTATTACGTACTTTTAGTCCATATACAGTTATTGAACCTGGAAAATTATATTTAAATTCATCAAAATTTATCTCTCTTTCTAACCAATTAGATAATTTATAATAAACATATTTCTCTACAATTTTTTCATTAAAAGATATTGTTAAAATTAAGAAAAACACAGTAACAAAAAACCAGTTTATTTTTTTCATACCTAATAATTTAAATTATAACAGAATGAATTTTATAAATATTTTTCACAACAATTAATCATTAATTCCTCATAAAAATTAGAGAAATGAGTGTTAAAATTTAAAACATTACAGTTGAAATGTCTAGGTAGGACAAAATTCATGATGAATAAATATCTCAAATAATTATGATAATATTTAATGAAAAAAAATATTGTTAAATCTCACTTAAAAAAAAAGTACCAGGCAAAGCTTGCTTTATCAATCAGCCTATTTATTGTGCTTTTAACTGCAACTGGATACCTCTTTAATTCTAAAGAAGTAATTTTTCTATTCTATATTTCTTGTTTTGTATTTTTTTACAATTTGGTAATCCAATTTTTATTAGAAAGGTTTGATATTAAATCATGATAAAAACACTTGTTAAATTAAAGATATTAAAATTAATACTAATTGGTGGGGTATCAACTGCCTATGTTTTTAAAAAATACTGTGATGAAAAAAATGAAGTTAAAAGTAAAAAAGAAAAAAACTTTTAAATTAAAAGAAATACCAAACAAATCATTTGGACAAAATTAATTACTACAGATATAAAGTGTGAATATTTAAATTTCTTATCCTGTTTTTCGTCTCTATATTTATTAATTAATGGCATTAATAAATAGTTTGATGTGGCGAATAAGATTGTGATCAATAAGATTAGATAAAAATCGATACCTAATTTACTTAAAAATAAAAATGTTAGTAGGACAACAAAGCTAATCGCTAGATTAACATTATAGTAAAAAGGAAATATTCGTCTAATAAACTTTCGAGCATTATCTTCATCTAGAGTAGTGAATACTACTGGAGCAATCACAAACGAGAAAAATAACATTATCCCTAAAATCATTGCTATTAAATAAATACTAAGTTGTTCAATCATAATTTAATTTTCAATTGAATTTTCTTCTTTCATTATTATTAGTCTTCCATGATGAGCAGTATTAAATCTTTTAATCTCTATCATAAACTTTTTCTCTCCAAATAGATCTTTTTTCCTCAAGGTGGATATTCTCATCTTTTTTCTTTGTGTGCCTGATATTCGTTTCAAATGATAAAGAAGAAGGAAGTAGCTGATAATTTTTATCTATAAAATTTAATATAGACGAATAGGACGGATAAAAGTCTTTTTTTTCGTCAAAATTACTAAATTTCTTGTATTTTCTTGAAAATAAACCATTGCCATCATCATAAAATCTTTCTGTGGTTAAACCATATTTTTCATAAGGATAATAATTTAGATCATCTTTATTTATATGATTTACCCAACTGGCATAAGTCCAATATTCACCAAAAGAACCATATATATTTGCAGCTTTTATTACTAACTCAATCCAATTTTGATCTGATTTGAAATGATCTTTAAATTTTAACTTAAGACTTTTTAAATACTTTTTATTAAAAACCATATGATGTGAAGTAAATGTTCCTCTGACGTCCTCAACAGGATTTATTTCCAATATATTGGTAATTAAATTTTTCCATGAATTTAAAATATCTTGATTTCCATATGATTTATCCTGTAATAAAGCAAACTTTTCCTTTTTTTTATCAAGTATAGGCCATGATCTTACTGGTAATAAATCTGCATCCCATATTAAAAAAACATCGTCTAATTCATCTATAATATCACTAGCTCCTAATTTAATAATCTGTTGATACAACCATCCAGGAGAGTAATTAGGTTTGTTTTGAGTAATTTGAGAAACGATATCTTTTTTTGTTAAACCATATTTATTTAAAAAAAAATTATCCTCATCCAGCAATGTTAAATTTTCAATATCCCAAGAATTAGATTTATCTTTAAAAATTTTTATCTCATGATCCGATGTTACGACATAAATTTGTTTAGGTTTATATTTTTGAGAAATTCCCTCGAGAACTGATCTTGTACTCCAATTCACATGGTGAATTGGAATCACAAATTGGTACATTTTATTAATTTAATTTCGCTTCTTTTTCTATATTTTCATCTGCTTTAAAAACAGTGACTGGATCTTCAAGACCTGCGTCTGAACAAAGAGGTTCAACACCCAATCCTTTTCTAGGGTATTTTAAAACTACTTGTTTATATTCTTGTATGATTTCTTTTAATTCAGGTTTTGTTAAATCATTAATATATTTACATTTTCCGATAGCAATTGGAACTGGAATAGCTAGGTTGCCTCCTCTTTTTTGAAGTATCTTATCAAAACCTTCATTCATGCATTTTTCGTCTAACAATATGTCATGCCATAAACTTAATTCATATTCACTAAATAATTTTAAAATTCTATGCAAATCTTTTTCACTTAACCAGCCTCTTTTATAAGACATAAAAGAGCTTAAGGTCATTTCAACACTAATGGCATGACCATGTAATAATCCTGCTTTAAGTTCAAAGTTTGCACTTAATCCATGGCCAAATGCATGATCTCTGATGCTGTGAACTTCGTGTAAATTATCATATTCACTCTCAACATAGCTCTTTAAAGACAGTCCAATAATTTTTTTTGATTTAGATACTATTTCATCTTGAGAATTACAATTTATTGTACCAAAGTGAGTTTTCATCAAATCAAGTCCTGTATCCTCAAGTAAAGTAAATAATTCTTCGTCTCTAATAACTGCCATTTTATGAATTTCCGCAATCCCGTGTCTAACCCAAGAAGTTTTTAAACTTTTAAAGAATGATCGATCAGATATATTTAGCACTGGAGCATGAAAAGAGCCTAAGAGGTTTTTAAATCCACCAGCATCACAACATGATCTTGGACTGGGTCCACTATCTATTGCACTAACAACTGATGTTGATAACATTATATACGGAGTACTTCGATGATAAATAGATGCAGCAAAAGCTCCAATATCTCCAATAACTCCTCCTCCAACTATTAAAATAGGTTCATTTCTATTTACACCTAATTTTCTAAAATCCTCTACTATTTTTTCCACATTTTTAATATGCTTATCAACCTCCATAGCTCTATAAACCAATTTCTCTAATATAATAGAATGATGATTAAAATAATTTTCGATTTTTAATCCATAGTTATCCTCAATATTTTGATCTATTAAACAAACACATCTTCCAAATGATTTGTAATTATCTCTTAAGAGGTGATTATCGACATTTAAGGTGTCCTCTTCCACTTTAATTGAAGTAAATGTATTCAAGTTCATTGTTGCTTCTATTTGTTGATAATCATTCGAGCTAACAACATGTCCATTTGAATTTCTATAACTGGAAGTTGGATACAAAGCTAAGGGATTTTTCTGCTCATAATTTAAAATAAGCTGTTTATAAAAATCATGTTTGGAGCTATTAAGTAAATTTGAAATTAATTTAGAGTTTCCAAACTCTGTATCGCTAATACTTGAAGATAAAAAATTTAAATTTTTTGATAAATTTTTATTAAAGGGTAAAACTAAATGTGAAAGTTCAAGAAAAAATCTTTCAGTTGTTAAATTTAGAGAAGTTTTTAAAATTCTTAAATGAGGTAGTGAGGAAATAGCATTTAATTTTGAAAACTCATTTGCTATTCTTTCATCATAGGGATTTATTTCTGTAAGATCTATCAACAAATTTTCAAAATAATTGTTATTTACAAAATTTTCTATTAAATCTTTATTAATTACAAAATTTTTTTTTACCTAAAATAAAATGTTCTGAAAATTTATTAATCGAACTTAAAATCACAAATCTTATTTAAAATATATAAAATTTTAGTCAAACTGCACTATGTCTCATGTTTGTATATCTCAACTCACAAATTCGTCCTCTACTAGAAATTATTAATAGTTAATAATATTTTGATTGATTAGTATTACTCTTTTACACTACCAGCTGTTAGACCACTGACTAAATATTTTTCAAAATATATGAAAATAAAAAGTACAGGTAAAGTTACAATTACTGAACCTGCCATTAAGTATTGACGCGGTGTTTCTGCATCCCCGCTTAGATATTGAATGGCTCTTGATAAGGTAAATGATTTAGGACTATCCAAAAACATCAAAGAAAAAAGGAATTCATTCCAAGCAATCATAAATACATAAAGTGCAACGGATGCAATAGCTGGCAAACTTAAAGGAATAATAATCTTTAAAATTATGCCAAACCAATTTTGACCATCCATAATACCGGCATCTTCAATTTCTTTTGGAATACTTTTAAAATAACCTTGCAACATATAAATAGCAACCGGCAAGGTTGTGGCCGTATAAACAATCAATAGACCAAAGATTGAGTTTCTTAATCCCAGTTGACTAAACACAGTATATAAAGGGATCACTAAAACAATAGCTGGAAACATGTAAATAATTAAGATCGAAGTTGATAAAAAGTTTTTGCCAAAGAAATTTAATCTAGCAACAGCATAAGCCGCTGGTATTGCAAATAACAATGTGACAATAACAGTTCCGATAGAAACTACTGAGCTAATTAAGATGTATCTGCCAAAATTATAAGTTTCAAAGATTACAAAATAAGATTTGAATAACTCAGTTAAACTTTTTGTGAAATCAAGACTAAAGTCTAAAGGATTAACTAATAAAGCTATTTGAGTTTTAAAACTTGTAACCAACATAATGTAAAACGGAAATAAGATTACAAATGCAAAGAAAACAATGCCAAATAAAGTGATAAAATCAAAAATAATTTTTTCAGATATAAAATCTTCCTTTAGAGATTGGATACTGTATTTCTTGAGTTTGTTGGTAAAAAATAAAGTAATTAAGAAAACTCCAAGAATATACCATAATGGAGATGCTTCATTTAAGTAAAAATATAAAATTGAAGATATAAATGATAATGAAAAAATCTTTATTAAGTGATTAATCTTATTACCAATTAAGACAAATGCTAAAGATAATAGAATACCAATCAAAAAAATAGGAGTGACGTTTAGATTGGTAAAACTTAAACCTTGCAGTGTAGCCATGATTTTCCAAATTGACAAAATACATGTCAGAAAAAAAGATGAAATGATCAAAAAAATTGCAAGAGATTTAAATCTCATTAGCCCTCTTTCCAATTAATCTGAAATAAATAATCATAAAACTTAGAAGTAACATGACAATAACTATTGAAACAGCAGAGCCCATCCCAATATCTGATACTGCAAAGCCTTGTTGATAAACATTGATAGGTAAAGTTCTTGTACCTGATGCCCCACCGGTTAATAAAAAAATATCTTCAAATTTATTAAAGTTCCAAATAAACCTAATCATGAATAAAATTGAGATGATGGCTGTAATTTGAGGCAGTGTAATATGGATAAATTTTTGAATTGGACTTGCTCCATCAACTTCCGCTGCTTCATACAAACTTTGTGGTATTGCTTGTAATCTTGCTAAAATAAAGAGAAAAGCGAGTGGGAAATAGCGCCAAATTTCAAAAAAGATAACTGTCGTTAATGCCAACCTTAATTTAAATTCAAATCCTAAAATACTCATTGTTATGTATTTTTGGCCTAATAAATTTATTGGTTGTTCAATAATATTAAAATTCACTAATAATGCATTTAAAGTTCCACTATTAGGATCCAATAATAAAGTCCAAGTATAAGCTAAAGCAACTACAGGGCCTACATAAGGAAAAAGTAAAATACCTCGCATATAGGTTCGACCTTGAATGTTTTGATTAACTAATTGTGCTGCCAAAATTCCAAAGATAATTGCACCTACTGTGCCAAAAAAAGTGAAGTAAAATGTTGTTAAAAGTAATTCAACAAAATTATTTTCATAAAAAACTTTTTTAAAATTTTCTAAAGTAAAATTTGTAGTCAGTAGTGGATTATCTGCTTTCCCACTTAAAATTGGTTTTTGAGATTTAATTATTTTTTTGTCAATTATTTCACCATTGTTACTCTGAATAATTATCTCAAAATTTTCTCTATATTTTGCCTGCCAATTGCCAAAATTACAAACGATCTTTTTGGATTGAAAATTACATCTTGGATCAAGATTAATTGGTGAAACATTTGTAGGAAGTTTATCTTGAAACTGTACATTTCTTATTTCTTGAATTAACGAACTATTTCGTAATTTATAAATAATTTTTAATTCTGATTGATTTTCTGGAATTGATTTAACAATTTTCTTTGCTCTAGGTTCTGGAATTCTAATATCTTTTAATTCAATGTCTTTGAAACTAATCCAAACATTGGCAAATATGGGAAATAATACAATAGCAAAAACTAATAGAACTGCAGGTAAAACTAAAGTGAAAGCAGTTCTTTTTTCTAATTTTGATAATGAAACACTCATAATAAAAAGCGGATAATAAAATATTATCCGCTCTTTATAAATTTATTATTTAAAACTTAGCTAATTCAGCGTTAATTCTCTTAACCGCTTCATCAACTGAGATTTGATCATCAATATATTCTCTAGTGATTCTGTTTAAGAATTGAGAGTTAATGATCTTTGATGCTCGAGATAGTTCACCTTCTTTAACACCCCATCTGTTTGCAGTATCTAGACCTGCAACGATGTTATCAATAACATCTGCAGAATAAAGATCAGTTAAAGGAGCTTTTCTATCAACACCTACTGGTAATTTACTCCAAGCTTTAGTGTAAGCACTAGGATCACTCTTATTTCCTCTTCTTACTGGAAATTTTCCCTCTGGAGCAATTCCTAATGTAGCCGTATATCCTTCACTCATAGAATACTCTATGAATTTTTTAGCTTCATCAGTGTCTGCATCCGCAGTTATTCCAAAATATCTTACATCTGCCCAAGCAGCTCCTTTTCTATTGTTAGGTCCACTAAAATTTGTGATGAAACCTGTTTTAGAAGCTAACTCTGATGATGTTGGATCACTGTTTATTGTAGGCGGAGCAGAGTCTCTTAAACCTGCTAATTCATCCATAATAAATGGTGACCAAATAATCATTGGTGTTTTGCCAGCAAAGTATAAAGCTCTTGATTGTTTCCAGAATAATTCTCCTGGAGGACTAGCTTTAGCGATTACTTTATAAAATTCTAAAGAATTCTTTAAAGCTTTCCCTTGCTTTTTAGTTCCACCTTTTTTAACAAAATTAACTCCATTAGCTAAAAGTACATGCTCAAGCACTTGGCTCATAAAGTTTTCATCTGTTTTTGTGGCAGCTACAAAGCCAAACATGTCATTACTTGATAATGCGTTAACTGCTTTAACTATGTTTGCATATGAAGTTGGTGGCTCTAAACCAGCTGCAGCAAATAGATCTTTTCTATAAACAACCATTTGTGTCCAGCCATCAACTGGTACAGCTGCAATTTTTCCACCCTTCTTAGCCATATTTAATGCACCCGGCGCAAATGTTTTCTTACCTAAGGATTTAACTACAGCGTTATTTGCATCTACATCTAATATGCCTGCTTCTGCCCATGGTAAAACATATTGTAGAGTGTGATAAATTACATCTGGCAGATCTCCCGCTGCTGCTGCTGCAGTAGCTCTTGTGCCAAGATCTTTTTCTTCAATAGGAATGACTTCAACTTTGATGCCTGTTTTAGCTTCAAAAGCTTTTGCCATCTCCTCTTGTTTTGCCATTCTTGCTGGTTGGACCTCTGTAGTCCAAAATTTAATATCTGCAAAACTAGTGTTAGAAATTAGAAATACTAGAGCAAATATATTAATTATGATTTTTCTAATCATACGTTCCCCCTCTTATATTGTTCCTCTCTGATATTTGATTTTATCTGATGCTCGCGATTTTTTCATTGCGATAAATCTAGCAGTGTAATAAATTTTTAACAACACCAATGATTAGTCAAAATCCTTTTAAATCTCACAAATGTCAAAAATTATTATTAAAAATTTAGAGAAATCTTTTGGTAATAATAAAGTCATTGATAATTTTAACATAGACATAAAAGATCAAGAATTTATTGTATTAGTAGGTCCGTCTGGTTGTGGAAAATCAACTTTATTAAGGATGATATCTGGACTAGAAAGTATTGACGAGGGAGAAATTTTTTTAGACGGTAAATTAATTAATAATTTAATTCCCTCTAAACGTAAAATCGCAATGGTCTTTCAATCCTACGCTTTATATCCGCACATGAATGTTTACGAAAATATGTCTTTTGGATTAAAGATGGAAAAAATTCCAAAAGATGAGATTAACAAAAAAGTAAACCAAGCAGCTAATATACTTCAAATTCAAGATTTACTTGAAAGAAAACCAAAACAGCTTTCTGGAGGTCAAAAACAAAGGGTCGCGATTGGTAGAGCGATAACGAGAAGCCCTAAAGTTTTTTTATTTGATGAGCCCTTATCTAATCTTGATGCAGCTTTAAGATCAGAAATGAGAGTTGAAATATCTAAACTTCATAAAAAAATCAATTCGAACATGATTTATGTAACTCACGACCAAGTCGAAGCAATGACATTAGCTGATAGAATAGTGGTCTTAAATAAAGGAATTATTGAACAATTTGGAACGCCTAATGATATTTATACAAATCCAAACAATATTTTTGTAGCTGAATTTATTGGATCTCCAAAAATGAACATTCTAAAAGTTGAAAAAAAACAAATTATTAATTCAAACACTTTAAATTTGTTCAATAATAATATTAATTTTAGTAATCACATTTTTAAAGATGAAATTTATCTTGGTATAAGACCTGAAGATATAAGTCTTAGAGATGATCATGAGATTAAATTAGAGGTGAAAATAGAACATACAGAGAATTTAGGATTTGAAAAAATTATTCATACAAAAATTTCTGATAATGAAATCGTAATTAAATCTTCTGAAAACGTAAACAAACACTCCCTAAAAATTTCTTTCTCAAAAGATAAAGTGTTATTTTTTGACAAATCTAAAAATAGGATGAGATAGATCCGTTGAGAAAAAAATTTTCACTTATTATTTTTACTGATCTTGATGGCTCACTACTACATAGGGAAACCTTTAAATTTGATCCAATTAAAGATTACATTAAAAATCTTGTCGAAAGTGGAATAATTATAATCCCAAATTCTAGTAAAACTGAAAAAGAAATAGATAAATTCAATGAAGAACTAGGTATTAAACTTCCATATATTTCAGAGAATGGATCCTCGATACATGGATTAAATTTAATTAATTCTAATTTTCCTAATAAGATTATTCTTAGCAGAGAAAAAGAGGAGTTATTAAAAGTATTTGAGTCAAAAGTACCAGAAAATATAATAAATAAATGTCTCTTAATTTCAAAACTAGACAAAAAAAAACAGGAAAAAATATTTGGCCAGAAAGATACAAAACTTAAAGATGTTTTAGATAGAAAATATACTTTACCTTTTTTATTTACTGGAGAAAAAAAAGAGAAAAATAGATTATTAAAAATTTTAAATGCTAACTCATTAACGCTACAGGAAGGTGGACGTGTTTCAAATCTTTGTGACAATGTTGATAAAGTAAAATCTATGAACAAAGTTATTAGAATTTTAAAAAAAACCGAGGATAAAATAAAAACAATTGCAGTTGGTGATAATTATAATGATTTAGATATGCTTAAAAATAGTGATGTCCCTTGTTTAGTATTCAATGATCAATTTAAACTTGATCAAATTAATATTGCTAATCTTGTATTTTCTAATCAGCCATCTCCAGAGGGCTGGGCTGATGTGATTAAAATGGCTCTAGCTAAATTAAATTATAATGTCTAAACTTTATTATGAGTGAATTTTCTCAAAATGGAATAATTTCTACCCTACACGACTTTGGAACTAGATCTACAGCCGAAATTGAAAAAGACTTATTAAAATTTTCTAAAGAGAGAAAAATGGAATTAATTTTACCTTGTCTTTATTCAGAATTAGAGGGGAATGCTTTACCAAATATTGTAGAGGAAATCAGCAAAACAAAATATTTAGATCATATTATAGTTGGTCTTGATAAGGCGAATGAAAAGCAAGCAAAAAAAGCCTGGAAGTTTTTTAAAAAATTAAAAACACCCTTTTCTTTATTATGGAATGATGGACCTGCATTAAAAAAACTTGATAAAGAATTAAAGAAAAAAGATCTTTCACCGAGCGAACTTGGCAAAGGAAGAAATGTTTGGTATTGCATAGGAATGTCTATAGCAAGAGACACAGCACGATCTGTTGCTCTTCACGATTGTGATATAAAAACTTACGATAGAAGAATGCTGGCAAAACTTTTTTATCCGGTTGTAAATCCTCTTTTTAACTTTGAATTTTGTAAAGGATATTATCCAAGAATTGCCAATGGAAAGATGAATGGTCGTGTTGCAAGATTATTAGTTTTTCCATTGTTAACAGCTTTAGAGAAGACAATTGGCGCAAGTGATTACTTAGAATTTATGAAGTCTTTTAAATATCCGTTAGCCGGAGAATTTTCATTTAGACGGAACGTTTTACCTGAATTAAGAATTTCATCGGATTGGGGTATTGAAGTTGGGATTTTATCTGAGATGCAAAGAAGCTTTTCTCCACAAAATATTTGTCAGGTAGATTTAGCTGATACTTATGATCACAAACACCAGATTTTATCTAGTGATGATGAGACCAAAGGTTTATCTAGAATGTCAATTGATATTATTAAAACATTTATAAAAAAGTTAGCAACTCAAGGAAATACTTTCAGTAGAGAAAAGTTTAGATCTCTTAAAGCAACTTATTATAGATCAGCTTTAGATTTAATCGATATCTATAGAAGTGATGCTTACATGAATGGTCTAAAATTTGACTCTCATATTGAGGAAAAAGCTGTTGAATTATTTGCAGTTAATATTATGAAAGCAGGTGAAGCTTTTATTCTTAATCCAATGGATACACCTTTTATACCTACGTGGAGTAGAGTTAAAAGTGCAATACCAGATTTTTTATCAAGATTAAAAGAAGTTGTTAATGAAGATAACAAAAAATATTCTTAATGATCATTCAAAAGGATCAAAAAAAAATTATATCTATACTAAAAAAAATCTATCGACAGATTTTAACTAAACAAAATATAGATTTATTAAAAAATGAAATAGTGCAATTAATCGAAGACTTTAATAAAAAAAATCGATTAAATAAGATAAATATCTCTGAAAAAACTTCATTAATTATTAGCTATGGAGATAATATTTATTCAAGTCAATCAAGTTCAATGAAAATTTTTCAAAAATTTTTTCAAAAAAATTTAGAAAAATTATTTGATACAATTCATTTCTTGCCCTT
The DNA here is from genome assembly GCA_902538915.1 of uncultured Pelagibacteraceae bacterium. Classification (GTDB taxonomy): domain Bacteria; phylum Pseudomonadota; class Alphaproteobacteria; order Pelagibacterales; family Pelagibacteraceae; genus Pelagibacter. The sequence continues at coordinate 41,161 of CACBGZ010000002.1, forward strand.
TTATCCCTCAAGCAGCGATAGTGGTTTTGCCGTAAAGGACCATTACCAGATTGATAGAAAAATTGGAAATTGGTCTGATTTAAAAAAAATTTCCAAATCAAAAAAAATTATGGCTGATGTGGTTATTAACCATGCTTCAGCGAGAGGTTTATGGTTTAAAAATTTTTTAAAAAGAAAAAGACCTGGTAAAGATTATTTTTTAACAGTTAACTCAAAGTTTAATACTTCTAAAGTAGTAAGGCCAAGAGACCACAAATTACTAAAAAAAATTAAAATTTTTGAAAAAAATGATTATCTTTGGCGTACTTTTAGTCCAGATCAAATAGATCTAAATTTTAAAAATCCCTCTGTGTTGCTAAGATTTATTAAAATTATAATCCATCTTATTAATAATGGTGTTACAATTTTTAGACTAGATGCTATTGCTTATCTATGGAAACAAAATGACACTAAGTGTATTAATTTAAGTCAAACCCATGAAATCATTAAACTTTTAAGAGTTGTAACTAGTCTTCTTAATATACAAACATTAATTATTACAGAAACAAACTTACCTGAAAAAGAAAATTTAAGTTACTTTGGAAAAAATAATGAGGCAAATTGGGTTTATAATTTTTCTCTGCCACCGTTGTTAATTCACGCATTCCTATTTGAAAATAGCTTATATTTAAATCAATGGAGCAGAAAACTTCCATCTACAAAGCACGGAAATTGTTATCTAAATTTTATAGCTTCTCATGACGGTATAGGTATTAGGCCTACTGAGGGAATACTTAACGAAAAAACATTAAGCAGTTTCCTAAAAAGGTTAAAAAAAAATGGATCAAAATTTTCTTACAGAAAAGTTCAAAATAAATCAAAAAAAGTATACGAAGCTAATATTACGGTTTTTGATGCATTAAAAAAATCTGATTTTGATCCAAAAGGTTTGTTTTTTTTAGAAAGGTACATCTCTGCGCACGCTATAATGATCTCTTTTGAGGGTGTCCCAGCGGTTTATTTCAATTCTTTATTTGGTAAATCCAATGATGAAGCAAAATATATAATTACTGGGAACAATAGAGACGTTAATAGGTATAAGTGGAATTTTAATAATATTACTACAAAGCTTAGGGATAAAAAATCTAAACAAAGTATTTTCTATCGAAATATTGGAGCTTTATTAAAAATAAAAAGAAAACAAAAAGCTTTTCATCCCAATGCCTCAAGAATTAATATCAATTTAGGATCAAAAATATTTTGTTTTAAAAGAATAAGTAAAGATAAAAAACAATCAATTATTTGTATGACTAACTTATCATCAAAGATACAAACTCCAAATTTTAAAAAAATTGGTAATCATAGGGATCTGTTAAATTCAAATTTAAAATTTAGAGAAGGAACCTCATTAATTTTAAAACCGTTCCAAACAGTATGGTTAACAAATAACTAAAATTTTTTTAACCTACTAATGCCTTTTCGAGATACTTTTTATCTAAATCACAATCCTTGTAGCCACGCTTAACCACATTCAAATATCTTTCTGTTGGAAACCTAAATGGAGTTTTTTCAACCATTGTATAAGTCATTACTTTTTTTCCATTATAATTAAAATAAAATTTTTTATAAAGAACCGGAAAATCTTCATAAATATCTAATTTCTTTTCATCACTTTTAGAAATTTCGAATAATCCTCCTGGCACAACTGAATTTTTATTCGGCTCAATATCAGCTGCGCGGTATTTGCTCCTAAAAGTCAATCTGAAGTCTTTTAAATTTATCTTTTTGAGGAAGATGCTATCTTTACATCTTTTTTTCATTTGAAAATGATGAAGATTACTGCCGTAAGCAAAATAAAGCATCTAGCGATCTACGATTTCTATTTTTTTTTCTTTAATAAATTCTAAAATTTGAGAACTACAATTATCTATTTTAGATTGATTTTCAGATCTAAGAACAACCGACACTCCTAATTTTCCTGCATGAAAAAAAGGATAGCTACCAATTTCAACATCTTGATTTTGATTTTGAACTTGTTTTAGTGATTTTGCAATTTCACTTTCTACTGTTTTAAAATTTAATGTGTGACTTAATATAGGTTCGCCTCCAACAATTTTATTTGTTAAGCCACCTAGCATAGATTTCATTATTGAGGGCACACCTGGCAAACAAAATACATTTTTTACACTAAATCCTGGAGCACCGCTTGTAGGATTTAAGATCAATTCAGCATTTTCAGGCATCCAAGCCATTCTTTGTCTACCTTCATTAAATTCACCAGGTTGATAGTAAGATTCTAAAATTTTAAATGCCTCTTTATGTACTTCATATTTTAAACCAAAAGTTTTAGCCACAGACTCAGCGGTAATATCATCGTGAGTAGGTCCTATCCCACCAGTTGTAAAAACATAATTATTTTCATTTCTTAAAACACTAAGGGTATCAATAATAATTTTTTCAACATCAGGTATAACTCTTACCTCATTAACTTTTACTCCAATTGAATTTAACCAAGTTGCTAAAGTACTAGTATTAGTATCTTGTGTTCGACCAGAAAGAATTTCATTACCTATAATTAGGATCGCAGCATTTACTTTTGTGTTTTTTGTCATTTTATATGTATAATTTGAAAATGAAATTTACCAAGTCTTTATTAAAAGGTAAACTAATCAAAAGATACAAGCGTTTTTTTGTTGATGTTCAATTAAATAAAGAAACTGTTACGGCTCATTGTCCAAATACTGGCTCTATGAAAGGCCTTCTAGATGAAGGTAATGAGGTTTATTTACTTAAAAATGACGATCCAAAAAGAAAATTAAAATACGGCTTAGAAATTATTAAAGCTAAAAATAATTTAGTTGGAGTTAATACTCATATGGCTAACAAGATTGTAAATCATGGATTATCGAATAATTTAATTAAAGAATTGAATAAAAATGACTCAATTAAATCTGAGGTTTTTTATAACAAAGAAACTAGATTTGATTTCTTAGTCGAGAAAAATAAGCAAAAAAGTTTTATTGAAGTTAAAAATGTAACCCTTTTTAGAGATAAAAAAACTGCTGAATTTCCTGATGCAATTACAACAAGAGGCTCTAAACATCTTCTTACCCTTATTGATGCCATAAAAAAAGGGTATAAAACATATTTAATATTCCTGGTTCAAATTCAAAATATGGAATATTTTAAAATAGCTAAAGATATTGATGATGAATACCATAAGAATTATTTGAAAGCTAAAAAAGCAGGTGTTAATTTTTTAGCTTATAGGTGTAAAATTAATTCAAAAGAAATTTTAATAGAAAAGAAATTAAAAATTATTAATGGCTGATTATTCAGAAAAGTTTGAAAAGATGAGGATTGCTGGAAAGCTTGCTGCTCAAACACTTGATATGCTTACAGAAAATATCAAAGAAGGTATTTCAACAGCAAATATTGATAAACTTGGATACGAGTTCATAAGAGACAACGGTGGTTACTCTGCTCCTCAATACTATCGAGGATTTACTAAATCATTATGTACATCTCTTAATCATGTTGTTTGTCATGGTATACCTTCAGAAGATAGAATTTTGGAAGAAGGCGATGCAGTGAATGTTGATGTAACAGCTATAGTTAATGATTACTATGGGGATACAAGCAGAATGTTTTGCATTGGGAATACTTCTGTAAAGTTAAACAATCTTATTAATGCAACTTATGACTCAATGATGAAGGCTATTAAAATTTTAAAACCTGGAATTAAGATGGGAGACATAGGTTACGAAATTCAATCGAATGTTGAGGAAAAAGGTTTTTCTGTGGTAAGAGATTTTTGTGGACACGGAATCGGTTCTGTTTTTCATGAGCCACCAAATGTTTTACACTATGGCAAAAAAAACACTGGTATGGAATTAAAGCCTGGAATGACTTTTACAATAGAACCTATGATTAACGAAGGTAAATTTGATACAAAATTGCTTAATGATGGTTGGACCGCAGTTACTAAAGATAAATCTTTATCTGCACAATTTGAACATACAGTAGGAATTACAGAAAATGGTTATGAAATCTTTACAGAATCTGCTAAAGGTTATTCAAAGCCCCCATACTTATAATTAATGATAAAAAGATACTCAAGAAAAGAACTCACTGATATTTGGTCAGAGGAAAATAAATATAAAATCTGGCTAGATGTTGAGATTGCGGCAGCTCAAGCAATGGAAAAGCTAGGTCAAATACCAAAAGGTGTATCATCAGTTGTCAGAAAAAAAGCAAGAATTAATGTCAAAAGAATTCATCAAATTGAAAATCAAGTAAAACATGATGTAATTGCTTTTTTAACTTCGCTTACTGAAAAAGCAGGAATTAAAGCAAGATATCTTCATCAAGGCATGACTTCATCTGATGTTTTAGATACAAGTTATAATATTCAACTAGTTCAATCAGGAAAAATAATCCTTAAAGACCTAGACCAAATTTTAAAAGTTCTAAAAAAACAAGCAAAAAAATACAAATTCACACCTTGTATGGGAAGAAGTCATGGAATTCATGCTGAACCAATTACATTTGGTTTAAAACTTGCATCTTTTTATGAGGAATTTAAAAGAAATAAAAAAAGATTAATAAGTGCAATAGATGAAGTATCAACATGTGCAATATCAGGTGCTGTTGGAACTTTTGCAAACATTCATCCAAATGTTGAAAAACATGTTGCCAAAAAACTTAATCTAAAAATTGAACCAATTTCAACTCAAGTAATCCCCAGGGATAGACATGCTTTCTATTTCTCAGTTTTAGGAATTATCGCTGGTTCGATAGAGCGAGCTGCTACTGAGATAAGACATCTTCAAAGAACAGAGGTTTATGAGATGCAAGAATTTTTTTCAAAAAATCAAAAAGGTTCTTCTGCTATGCCTCATAAAAAAAATCCAATCTTGAGTGAAAATTTAACAGGTCTTGCAAGAATGATAAGAAGCGCAGTTGTTCCTGCGTTAGAAAATATAGCTTTATGGCATGAAAGAGATATTTCTCACTCAAGTGTAGAGAGAAATATTGGCCCAGATGCCAACATCACTCTAGATTTTGCGTTGGTTAGATTGTCAAATATTTTAGACAATATGGTTGTTTATCCAAATAAAATGCTTGAGAATTTAAATATCACAAAGGGTTTAATTTTTTCTCAAGAATTGATGCTTGAGCTTACGAAAACTGGTTTAACTAGAGAAAAATCTTATAAAATGGTTCAAACATATTCAAAAAGATGTTTTTCTGAAAATCTAAATTTGTATGAAGCTATTCAATCGGATAAATATATAACAAGTAAAATCTCGTCAAAAAGATTAAGATCTATTTTTAGTTACTCTAAGCATTTTAAGAATATAAATTTAATTTTTAGAAGAGTATTTAAATAATGAAAAAAGGAAAAAAATTATACGAGGGTAAAGCAAAGATTATTTATGCAACACAAGATAAAAATTTGGTGATACAATATTTTAAAGATGACGCTACAGCGTTTAATAACCAAAAAAAATCTACAATCGAGGGAAAAGGAGTTTTAAATAATAGAATTTCAGAACATATTCTCTCAAATCTCTCACAAATAGGAATCAAAAATCACTTAGTCAAAAGATTAAATATGCGTGAACAAATAATAAAGTTTGTTGAAATTTTGCCAATCGAATTTGTCGTCAGAAATGTTGCTACTGGTTCGTTAACCAAAAGACTTGGTATAGAAGATGGAACTGTTCTCAAAGAACCCTTAATTGAGTATTGCTTGAAAGACGACAAACTTGGAGATCCATTGATAGCTGAAGAGCATATTTATGCTTTTGAATGGGCAACAAAAAAAGAAATAGATAAAGTTAAAAAAATGATACTAAGAATAAACGATTTCATGATTGGTATGTTTAGAGGAGTTGGTATTAACCTTATTGATTTCAAATTAGAATTTGGAAGAATAAAAATTAATGGAAAAAATGAAATAATTCTAGCTGATGAAATAAGTCCAGATACTTGTAGATTGTGGGACTCAATAACTGACAAAAAACTCGATAAAGATAGATTTAGAAAAGATTTAGGAGGATTAATACCTGCTTACACTGAAGTTGCTAAAAGATTAGGGATATTGCATGAACAGTCTAATATATCTGCTGTGAATGTAACAAAATTATCATCCGTAAAGAAAAAAAATAAATGAAAATATCTGCAATAATAACATTAAAAAAAGATGTTTTAGATCCCCAAGGAAAAGTAATACATCAAACTTTGGAAGGTATGAATTTTAAAAATGTTAATGAGGTCAGACAAGGAAAATATTTTGAAATTGATGTTAACGAAAATGATCCAAAAAAAGCTAAAGAGATTGTAGAAGATATGTGTGAGAAACTTTTGGCTAATCTTGTCATTGAAAATTATAAAATTATTGAGATACAATAATTAATGAAATCATCAGTAATTACCTTTCCTGGTTCAAATTGCGATAGAGATATGGATGTTGCTTTAAAAAAGTTTGGTTTTAAAAATAAAATGATTTGGCATAACGATAATGAATTACCTAAAAGTGATTTAGTCGTTTTACCAGGTGGGTTCTCATATGGGGATTACCTGCGTTGTGGTAGTGTTGCTTCTAAATCTAAAATTATGCAATCAGTAATTAATTTTGCTAAATCAGGAGGTTTAGTAATGGGTATTTGCAACGGTTTTCAAATATTAGTTGAAACTGGTCTGGTCCCAGGAGTTTTATTAAGAAATAAATATTTAGAATTTATTTGTAAGAACGTATTTGTAAAAATTGACAATAAAGACAATCCTTACTTCAAAAATCTTGAAAAAGATATTTTTGAACTTCACATTGCACACAACGAGGGAAACTATTTTTGTACTGAAGACCAATTAAAAGAAATTAAAGATAATAATCAGGTAGCAATCTATTATTGTAACAATGATGGCAAAATAGAGGAAGAATTTAATCCAAATGGTTCAATTAAAAATATTGCTGGAATTTTAAATAAAGAAAAAAATGTATTAGGAATGATGCCTCACCCTGAGCGAATGATTGACAGTTGTTTATCTGGTGAAGATGGTTCCTTATTTTTTAAAAACCTTCTTAATAATATTAAATAATGCAAGTAAATGAAAAATTAGCGGTAGAACATGGACTTAAAGTTGAAGAATACAAACTTATTTGTAAATTACTTAAAAGAACTCCCAATCTTACAGAGCTTGGCATATTTTCAGCCATGTGGAACGAGCATTGCTCGTATAAATCCTCTAGACTTCATTTAAAGAAATTACCCACTAAAGGAAAAAAAGTTATTCAGGGACCTGGTGAAAACGCTGGGGTAATTGATATTGAAGATGGGGATGCAATTGTTTTCAAAATTGAAAGTCATAATCATCCCTCTTTCATTGAGCCTTATCAAGGAGCAGCAACTGGAGTAGGTGGAATAATGAGAGATGTATTTACAATGGGAGCAAGACCAATAGCAAACTTAAACTCTATTCATTTTGGATCTACACAACATAAAAAAACTAAAAATTTATTGAGAGGTGTGGTTCATGGTATTGGAGGGTACGGAAATTGTATGGGTGTTCCTACTATTGGAGGTCAAACTTGTTTTGATAGATCATACAATGGAAACATTTTAGTTAATGCAATGACTTTAGGATTAGTTAAAAAAAATAAAATTTTTTATTCTAAGGCAGCAGGGCTTAATAAGCCTGTCATATATGTTGGTTCTAAAACTGGAAGAGATGGCATCCACGGTGCTAGTATGGCATCAGCAAGCTTTGATGATAAAATTGAGGAAAAAAAACCTACCGTGCAAGTGGGAGACCCTTTCACAGAAAAACTTTTATTAGAAGCTTGCTTAGAACTAATGGCGGGAGACTCTATAATAGCTATTCAAGACATGGGGGCTGCTGGATTGACATCATCTAGTATTGAAATGGCGTCTAAGGGTAAATTAGGAATTGAAATTAATTTAGATAAAGTTCCTTGCAGAGAAACCAAAATGACACCATATGAAATCATGTTATCTGAAAGCCAGGAAAGAATGCTAATTGTATTAGAAAATGGAAAAGAAAATTTAGCCAAAAAAATATTTGATAAATGGGGTTTAGATTTTGCAGTTATTGGAAAAACCACAAATACAAAAAATATAGAACTATTTTTTAACTCAGAACAAGTGGCAAAAATACCTATTAATATACTAGTAGAAAATTCCCCAATGTATGATCGTAAATGGAAAAAAACAAAATTACCAAAAAAAAATAAAATTCAAAAAAAAGACCTTAAAAATTTAAAAATTTTAGACATTTTAAAAAAGATGATATCAAATCCAAATGTATGTAGCAAAAAATGGATATGGGAACAATATGATCACACTGTAATGGGTGATACAATTCAAAAACCTGGGGGTAATTCTGGTGTTGTTAGGGTTCATGGAACAAACAAAGCCGTAGCCGCAGCTGTAGACTCTTCTGCAGTTTATTGTTGGGCTCATCCACTTACTGGTGGAAAACAAATAGTGTGCGAAAGTTGGAGAAACTTAATTTCTGTTGGCGCTAAACCTGTGGCAATTACAAATTGTCTTAATTTTGGAAGCCCTGAAAAAGAGGAAAATATGGGTGAGTTTGTTGAATGCGTTGAAGGTATTGGCGAGGCTTCAAAATACTTAGCTTTTCCTGTGGTCTCAGGAAATGTTTCTTTTTACAATCAAACTAAGGAAATTGGAATTAAACCAACTCCTGTAATAGGTGGAGTGGGATTAATAAAAGATTACACTAAAATGATTACGATGAATTTTAAGAGTGAGGGAAACCTGGTTTTGGTCATAGGTAAAACAGAGGGTCATTTAGATCAAAGTTTATTTGCTAGAACAATTTTAGATGAAAAAAATGGTCCACCTCCTGAGATAAACTTGTTTAATGAAAAAAATAATGGCGAAACTATTTTAAAATTAATTGAGGATAACTATATAAAAAGTGCGCATGATGTATCTTTAGGAGGAATTTTAATGGGAGTTTCAAAAATGTGTATTGAGGGAAATATAGGGATTGAGATAAAAAAACCTAATTCGTTATTAAATGAATTTGAATACTTTTTTAGCGAAGACCAAGGAAGATACATTATAGAAATTTCAAAATCTGATATAAAAAAGGTAACCAGTATTTTAGAAAAAAACGCAGTTCATTATGATGAAATTGGAACATTAGTTGGAAAATCAGTAAGTTTTAATGAAAAGACAATTGTTCCAGTTGACGAATTAAAGTCATACAATAATAATTGGTTAAAAGATTATATGAGATAATAAAATGGCGATGGATTTAAAAGAAATTGAAAGGTTAATAAAGGAAGCATTTTCGGATGCCACTGTTGAAATACAAGATTTAGCTGGTGATGGTAATCATTATTCAGCAACAGTTACTTCGTCAAAATTTTCTGGTAAAAGTAAGATTGAACAATAATGGATGAACAAGTAAAATCTTTAATACAAAATCACATAGACAATAATGAGGTTTGTTTGTTTATGAAAGGAACCCCTGATGCTCCTCAATGTGGATTTTCGATGGCAGTTGCAAATATACTCAAAATTCTTGAAGTAAATTACAAAGGTATTAATGTTTTGGAAGATCAATCTTTAAGGGATGGTATAAAAACTTTTAGTGATTGGCCAACAATACCGCAGCTCTATATTAAAAAAGAATTTGTCGGTGGTTGTGACATTGTTAAAGAAATGTATGCAAGCGGAGAACTTGCAAAGCTCTTTGGGGACAAAAATATTCAGTATAAAAAGTCTTAAAACTTGTTAACAACTTCTATTTTTGCACCGTAATTATCTATTTCGCTTAATAAATCATAGTTTGAACTTAATTTTATATCAAAACCGTTTATGACTCGATTATAATTAATCTGTGCAGTTTCATTTTCCAACTCTAAAACAAACTCTTCATTCCTATGAGTAACATATCCAGTTAACAAATATAAAGTATCACTATGACTATTCTTAGTTTGAAATCTCTCATAAAAAAACATCATTGAAAGACCTGTATCATTTAATATATCAAAACCAATTTTGCCTTTAATACTCTCATCGTCTTCTTGATCAATAGATTTAGTATATTTTGTGTTAGGATCTGACACATAATTTAAAGAAACATCGGAACTTGGACTAAGATCATAACCAAGGTCTAAAGCCATAGAGGGTCTTAAAATGTAATCCTCTTTTAAAATTTCATTACTTATAATAAAACCTCCAGATATTCCTAACGTTTCAACAGTTTGTTTGTCGTACTGAAGAGCATTAATTCCTTTTTCACTATAATCATCTAAAGTTGTATGACTAATATCTAGTTTAAAGTTTGGGGATATATCTCTATTTTTTTTTTTGAAAGTATTTATATAATGCAAGGACCCAAAAACTTGATTTCCGTTTCTATCACCATTTAAAGTATTGTTGCCATCTTTTCTTATATTTTTGAAATCGAGTCTACTTAATCCTAAAATTCCTTCTAAATATTTATTTTTTCCAATGTTGAGTGTTCTATAAGTTGAAAAACTGTATGCATCAATATCTGTAGATGTACCCTTATTACCCACATCTACATCCTCGTCGGTATAAGTAATAGTGTAACCTTGTACAGTTTTTTCGTCAGTTTTCTTATCAAATCCTAATGTTATTGCTTTTGAAGAAATATCCTTTCTTGATGAATTTTTAGTGCTACCAACTCCTCCAACACTCACACTACCCTCACTCCAAAATAACCATCTTTCTTTTATATTTTTTTGAGGTTTGTTATAATTGACTGACTGAAAAAGTATTTCTGAAATTTTTTCTAATTTAGGATCAACAAAATTTAGATTAATACTTTGAGGTTTTAAATCTTCTTCCAAGCTATAACCTCTTATCCAATTAAGTCTGTTGAAAATTGGGCTGATTACATGTGAAAGTATTTTTTTAGGTGCACTAGTTTGAGCTTCGATCAATCCTACTACATCTTTATTATTCAATGGATTTGATCTTGTGGTTCCAGTTGAAAAATTATATGTGGTTGTATCGTCACTTGGTATCCCAGCGTAATTATTTCTTGAAATATCTATGATTGCAGTTGCATCTATCTGAACGTAATAATCTGAATTTATCTCTAAATCAGATGATGGGTTTAAAGTTATTTGAGTATTGCTTGATAAAGTTGCATCAGTTGCAACATTAAAAGTTTGCACAACGCTGTTATCACTAGCTTTTTTTAAAGTAATATTTCCACTTCCAATTTTAATAATTTCACTGAAATTCAAAACTATATTTGTAGAACAATCTACATCTGTTTCATTATCACTTGGTGAAGATGAACTTAATGTTGGGGCAGTTCCTGGAAAATCATCTTTATCCCAAGTAGGGCTATTAATAAGTGTTCCATCATTATTATTTACCTCTCCAAATAATGTGGATGAGCCTGTTCCATTATTTTCACCATTTACTTCGTCATCCATTGACCAATACTCACTTAAAGATCCTGATGAGGTATAATCACCATAGTTCTCACCTGCATACAAAGTTTCTCCTCCATTATACAATTGTACTATTTCTGCTGCAGAGAGTGTTGAACTCCATATAGCCACCTCATCTATTTTGCCGTTAAAATGATATTTTACTCTATTGTCAGCATCATTTGGAATGTGAGGATATTTGTTAGTTCTACCAGCCCCTATGTACAATCTTTGATTTGTATTTTCAACAATTGGAACTTTACCATTATTGTCAGCAACTAATGCAACACCATCAACATAAAGTTTCATTACGTTAGTAGATTCTTGAAATGTAACGGTCTGCATTTGCCAGGTTCCTATATTTATGTCTGTGCTGGAATTCACTTGTGCCCAGGTATCATCATCAGCTCCATCACCTGCCCAAAAAGACCATTCTTCATCAGCTGCTATATAAACCATAAAGCCACCTCCTTCATCTCCATTAATCGTGTCTGTTCGAGATGTCACTGATGACTGAAAATCACTTGAAGCTCCTGTTTTAACCCAAACGTTTACTGAAAAATCACCAGTTGGATTCATTGACGCGTCAAAAGGAAAGTCTACATAATTTGTTGAGCCATCAAAACTTAATGAATAATCAGCTGAAAAAGTATGATTTTGTAAATCAAAAAAAGAAACTAAAAGTAAAATTATAAAATTATTTTTGTATTTACGAAAATATTTAAAATATAAATTTGAAAAAAATTTCATTTTATTCAAACATAAACTAAAAATATAAATTTTTAATTAATATTTTTTTAACAATCTATCTAGAATAATACTCGATTACCAAATTAGGTTCCATAACGATTGGATAAGGAACCTCTTCAAATTTAGGGATTCTTACAAATTTAAGTTTTTTATTTTTTTCATCCATTTGAATATATTCAGGGATTTCTCTCTCTTTATTTGCCATAGCTATATCTATAATAGCTAGCTGTTTTGATTTGTCCTTAATCTCAATTGAGTCTTCCTCTTTTACTAAGTAACTAGAAATGTTTACTCTTTTACCATTAACCTTAACATGTCCGTGATTAATTAATTGTCTTGCAGAAAAAATAGTAGTTGCAAATTTTGCTCTATAAATAATTGCATCTAATCTTCTTTCTAATAAACCTATTAAATTTTCACCGGTATCACCTCTTTGCATACTTGCTTTTTTATAAATATTTCTAAATTGTCTCTCGTTAATATTACCATAATAAGCTTTGAGTTTTTGTTTAGCTTGTAATTGAATTCCATAATCTGAGGGCTTAGAAGTTTTTGTTTGACCATGTTGACCCGGGCCATATGCTCTTGTGTTAAATGGACTTTTGGGCCTTCCCCATAAGTTAACTTTTAATCTTCTATCAATTTTATGTTTAGAGTTTAATCTTTTTGTCATTTAGTAAAGGGTCTTATAAACTTACTCATTATTTTGTCAATCAGCGTTTTTTACCAAGACTTGCAAATACACTTGATAAAATACGAGTTTCTTTATCTGAAAGTTCCATTCTATAAAAAATATTTCTTAAATTCTCAAGCATTATAGGTTTTTTCTCTTTTGGTTTAAAAAAGTTTATTTCGTTGAGATTATTTAGACATAAATTAATCATAGATTGAATTTCTTTTTTTGAGGCTTTCTTTACCTTTTTGGATTTTTTAAACTGGTTTGATTTAAAGCTTAATAAACTTGATATAAATTGTGCAATAATAATAAGGCTGTGAGATAAATTCAAAGATTTAAAATTAATATTTGTTGGAATTTGTAAAGTGTAATTTGCATAACTAACTTCTTTATTTGATAAACCTGATGCTTCTGAGCCAAATAAAAATCCAATTTTTTTTCTAAAATCTATTTTTTTTAAACCCTCAAGATTAATATGTTTCACATTTTTGTTTCTAAATCTTGCAGATGTAGCAATCAATATATCAATATCTCCCAAGGAACTTTCTAAATTATTAAATACTTTACTTTTTTTTATAATATCTTTTGCCCCAACGGATGTCGCTAATATCTTATCATTAGGAAAAATAGGTTTTGGATCAATCAGATAGAGCTTTTGAAAATTAAAATTCTTTAATGCTCTTGCGCAAGCACCAATATTTTCTGAAAGCTGAGGTTTGTGTAAAATAAATGTAACTTTGTTTTTGTTCATTTATTTGATGCCGTGATTTCTATTATAATTTGACAATTTAGATGAATTAATTCCTTTTAGAAATTTTTGATCAACATCCCATATTGAAACCTTTAACGGATAACACTTTGCAACATCAGATGAATGCTCTGATCCACAGTCTCCACCTGGGCAAGCAGATAAAGCTCCTAATAAATCTGTTTCTGCAAAAAATTCTAAATAATCACCAGGTCTTACTGGACTTGACTTCATAAAATATTGCTTAGTGTCATTAGTAAAACCAGTAAGCATGAATACATTTAGTACATCATGTACAATTTTTTCTGCGTCATCTAATTTGACATTTTTTTCTTTAACTAAAGCTCTTGTCAAATTTGAGTGACAACAATAATGATAATCGTTGTTTGATGTTAGCTTATACGTATAAGGATCACATCTAGTACCAATGACATCATGAACCGAGCCCCCATCTTTATCATAACCATACCAATCTAATGTATCCCACGTAATTGTAGCTAATGATCTTAAATATGGAAAACTGCTGAACATTTTATCTCCAACTGAAATATGTGTTCCATATAGAGCTCTAGTTTTTCCTGAATAAAATTTTTCATTTAAATTATCGGCTTGAAATAAGTTTAAATCTCCAACTTGTGGTCCTTCAACACTTTCAATTCTAAAAAAATTACCTGATTTGACATTAAAAGTTTTAGCATCTCTTGGAGGAACAATAACTTGATCGATTTGTTTAATATGTTTTCTCGCTTCATGTAATATTTCAAGATTATTATTTATGCTTTCATTTGGATAACAAACTACAGGCTCTGCTCCTACTCTACTTTTGATATCAGTAGGTTTCATAGAGAACTTCTTAATTTTCATTTATTTACTTGCAGGTGCTTTATCCTTAAATAACTTAAAATCTAAACTATCGATAAGAGCTTTAAACGATGCATCAATTATGTTCGGAGATACGCCAATAGTAAACCAATTTTTTCCTTGAGAGTCTGTGCTTTCAATAGATACTCTTGTAGTAGCTTCAGTTCCTGTATTTAAAATTCTTACCTTATAGTCAACTAGTTTTAAATCTTTTAAATATTCAGAGTATTTTTCTAACTTAGTAACATTATTTCTTATAGCGTTGTCTAAAGCATGAACGGGTCCATTACCTTCACCTTCACAGACTATTTGCTCACCATCAACTTCTAATTTTGCTTTTGCTTTTGAAACTATTTTATCTTGATCGTTTTTTGAAACTGAAACGTCGTATTCTTTTATTGAGATATATCTTGGAATTTCTCCCATTACTCTTCTTGCCAGTAACTCAAAAGATGCGTCGGCTCCATCATAACTGTAACCAATGAACTCTCTATCTTTAACTTCTTCTAATAGTTTTTTAACCTTAGGATCATTTTCCTGAATATCGATTCCAATAGTTTTAAGTCTAGACAAGATATTTGATTTACCTGACTGATCAGAAACAACTATATTTCTGTTATTACCAACTTCTTCAGGATTAATGTGCTCATAAGTTTTAGGATCTTTTTGAACAGCAGATACATGTAAACCGCCTTTATGTGAAAACGCAGCAGCACCAACATATGGTAAATGCTTATTCGGTTTTCTGTTAAGTATCTCATCAAGCAACCTTGAACATTGCGTAATATGTTTGATATTTTTTTCTTTAATACTTATTTCAAATTTATCTGATAACTCTTTCTTAAGATGAAAAGTTGGAATAATTGACATTAAATTAGCATTACCGCATCTTTCACCTAAGCCATTTATAGTGCCTTGAATTTGTCTCGCTCCTGATAAGACAGCTGCTATTGAGTTTGCAACAGCGTTACCAGTATCATTATGTGCATGAATACCTAAATTTTCACCAGGTATGTGTTCAGAAACTTCTTTTACTATCTTAGTTACTTCATGAGGAAGTGTGCCGCCATTAGTATCGCATAGAACTATCCATTTAGCTCCGTTATCATAAGCAGCTTTGATACAAGCTAAAGCATATTCAGGGTTTGCCTTGTAGCCATCAAAGAAGTGTTCTGCATCAAACATGAACTCTTTATTATTTTTTACAAAATGCTTTGTTGTTTCTTTTATGTTTTCTAAATTTTCCTCTTTAGATATTCCTAAAGCAACATCGACATGAAAATCCCAAGACTTTCCAACTAAACAAACAGATTTAGTATTAGAATTTAAAATTGCTGACAAACCTGGATCATTTTCAGCACTTCGTCCCGCTTTTTTTGTCATACCAAAAGCGGTAAAGGTAGAGTTCTTTAAATCTAAACCTTTCTGAAAAAATTCTGTATCAGACGGATTAGCACCTGGCCAACCACCTTCGATGTAATCTACACCAAGATCATCTAAAGCATGCGCAATTTTTGCTTTTTCATCAATTGAAAAATGCACACCTTGAGTTTGCGCTCCATCTCTAAGTGTTGTGTCAAATATGTATAATCTTTCTTTACTCATTTAATTTTCCACAGTGTTTTACCATCTTTATCTTCTATTAAAACACCTTTGTGTAACAACTCATTTCTAATTTTATCAGCTAATTCATAATCTTTATTATCTCTCGCTAGATTTCTTTCTTCAATTTTTTTTAAAATATCTTTTTCAGAAAGTTTTAAATTTTGTTTCTTAAAATTATCCCATTCCTCTTTAGACTGACACAATAGACCAATAAATTTACAAGCAGTTGTAAATTTTTGTTTTTTTTCTTGATTACCATCTTTAGCTTTATCATAAAGTTTATGTAATACAGCAATATATCCTGGTGTATTTAGGTCATCGTATAAGGGTTTTAAGTCATCATCTTCTATCAAAATCTTTTCTTTAACGGGCGTATAACAATTATACCATTTGTTAATAGTTTTTTCACAATTATCCATAAGTTTTTCGTTCCAGTCGAGAGGCTGACTATAATGAGAGCTAATTAATGCCAGCCTTAAAACTTGACCATTAAATTTTTTTTTAAACTCACTTATCTTTAAAATATTTCCTTGTGATTTAGCCATTTTTTCTTTTGACATTGTGATGAAATTATTATGCACCCAATAATTTGCAAATTTTTTTGTTTTATTGGCGCATACCGACTGTGCTATCTCATTTTCATGATGTGGAAATATTAAGTCTCTACCCCCACCATGAATGTCAAACGTATTTCCAAGATATTTTTTTGACATTGCTGAACATTCTAAATGCCAACCCGGTCTTCCCTTGCCCCAGGGCGAGTCCCATGAAGGCTCATTATTTATGGATGGTTTCCATAATACAAAGTCCTCTGGACTTTGCTTTTTATCTGATGGTTCGATTCTTGAACCTGCAATCAAATCATCAATATTTTTATTTGATAGCTTCCCATAATCCTCAAATTTTTTTACCTTAAAATATACATGTTTTTCATTTTCATAGGCAAATTGACCTTTGATTAATTCATTTATCATATCAATCATTAATTCAATATTTTCTGTAGCCTTAGGTTCATAAGTTGGGGGTTCACAATTTAAATAATTACAATCCTCATGAAACTTTTTTGTAACATTAGTAGTCAATTCAGTTATAGAAATTTTTTTTTCTTCAGATGACTTGATAATTTTATCGTCAATATCTGTAATATTACGCACGTAGGTAACAGATTTATGTCCGTACTTGCATTTTAATAACTTAAATAAAATATCAAAAACTATTAAAGGTCTTGCATTTCCAATATGTGGATCATCATAAACAGTAGGACCACAAACATACATTCCAATATTTTTTGGATCAATCGGATTAAATTTTTCTTTTTTATTTCCTAAACTATTAGATAAGAATATATCTTGATTCATTTAGTTCCAATTTCTAAATCCACTTGTAAGCGGAAATCTTCTATCTCTACCGAAAGCTTTTGATGTTACCTTTGGTCCAGGTGCTGCTTGAAACCTTTTATATTCAGATCTAGCTAATAATTGAGCTGTTTTTTCAACAATTTTTCTTTCAAAACCTTTTGATATAATCTCTTCTACTGAAATTTCTCTTTCTACTAAACCTTTTAAAATTTCATCTAAGATTTCATACTCTGGCAAGTTATCAGTATCTTTTTGGTTTTCTTTTAATTCAGCTGTCGGAGCCTTAGTAATTATATTATCAGGAATAACTTTTCCTTTAGGTCCTTTAAATAACTCAGAAAAATTTTCATTTCTCCACTTACATAACTTAAAAACATCTGTTTTCCATACATCTTTGATAGGGGCAAAACCTCCACACATATCACCATACAATGTTGAATACCCAACGGCATACTCGGATTTATTACCAGTTGCAAGTACCATGTAACCATATCTGTTTGACAGGGCCATAAGCAATAATCCTCTTAACCTTGATTGAATATTTTCCTCTGTAACACCAGGTGAAAAATTTTTCCCATTAAATTTTCCTAAAGTTTTATCAATAATTTTCATGGCTTCATTTATTTCTAAATTAGAAAATTTAATTTTCAAAAAATTAGCAGTATCATTTGCGTCATTTAAACTCTCTTTTCCTGTAAAAGGGCTTGGAAGCATAATAGCTTGCACTTTTTCAGGTCCAAAAGCATCAGTTGCTATTGCTGCAACAAGAGCAGAGTCAATTCCACCAGATAAACCTAAAACAACACCAGAAAATTTATTATTATTAACATAATCCCTTAATCCAAGAACTAGAGCTTTATACAGTCTCTCTATATCAGAGGTATTTTTATTTAGATTTCCACTACCAACCCATTTTTCATTTTGTTTTTCAAAATTTATAAATGAAACTTCCTCTTTAAACTCTGAGGAACAAAAAAATTTATTTCCATCATGATTTAAAGCAAAAGAAGAACCATCAAATATTAGCTCATCTTGTCCGCCTGTTCTATTAAGGTAAATTAGTGGAAGTTCAGTTTCTTTTACTCGCGATAAAGCTATACGCTCTCTTTCAAAACTCTTAGTAATGGTAAATGGCGATGCATTTATTGCAATAATAATCTCTGCTCCAGATTTTGATAGTTTTTCGAGAACTGTTTTTTCCCAAATATCTTCACAAATTGGTAATCCGAACTTAATATTTTTTATGTCCGCACAATCCTCCAATTTACCTTGAGTGAATATTCTTTGTTCGTCAAAAACTCCAGTATTTGGAAGTTCAAATTTATCTTTAATTGCAACTATTCTACCGTTTTCGACAACATAAACTGAATTTTTTATTGATATCTTATCTTTTCTGGGTGCCCCAAATATCAATGCTGATTTTCTATCTTTTGTAATTTCTACAAGTCTTTTTATTTCACTTTCAACTAAATTTAAAAAATCCTCTCTTAAAACTAAATCATCTATAGGGTATCCAGAAACATAAAGTTCTGGTGCAACTAATAAATCGACATCACTATCTAATTTTGATCTGATAGTTATTAATTTATTTACATTACCAGTAACATCACCCACTAAAGGATTTAATTGTGCTAGTGCAATTTTTAGTTTTTTAGTCATTTTTAAGATATAGTCACTTTTAATTAATATTGTATAGAATTAATAGTCATACTTAATAAGCCAATTCAATTAAATAAGCTTTTAAGAAGCTGCTTTAATAATGTTTTTTGCGTAATTAGAGTTTTTCTTAATTTCATCTGAAATTAAAAAAGCCATTTCTAGTGCTTGGTCTGAATTAAGTCTTGGATCACAATGAGTATGATATCTACTTGATAAATCTGCATCAGATATTTTTCTTGCTCCACCTGTGCATTCAGTCACATCTTGTCCAGTCATTTCTACATGTAATCCACCAGCATATGTTCCCTCTGATTGGTGTATACCAAAAACGTTTTTAACTTCTGCAACAACATTATTAAATGGTCTAGTTTTAAAACCAGTGGTTGATACAATAGTGTTACCATGCATAGGATCGCAAGACCAAATAACATTTAAACCCTCTTTTTTTATACCTCTAATTAATTTTGGTAAAAACTTCTCTACATTCTGATGACCGAATCGGGAAATTAAAGTTATTTTACCTTTTTCATTTTTCGGATTTAAAACTTCGCAAATTTTTGCAATTTCATCTGGTTTAGATGTTGGACCACATTTAATACCTATCGGGTTTTCAATACCTTTACAAAATTCAACATGACCCCCATCAAGTTGTCTTGTTCTATCACCAATCCAAACGAAGTGAGCCGACGTATCATGATATTCTCCAGTGGTTGAGTCTACTCTAGTCATGCTTTCCTCAAAAGGTAGGTGCAAGGCTTCATGTGAAGTCCAAAAATTAACTGTGTATAATCTATTATTGAAGTCTGAAGTTATTCCACAAGCTTCCATAAAAGCTAGAGCATCAGCAATTTTATCCTCTAAGTCCTTAAACTTTTTAGCCTGGGGGCTTTTTTTAATATAATCTAAATTCCATAAATGAACTTTATTTAGATCTGCAAATCCACCTTTTGAAAATGCTCTTAATAAGTTAAGTGTAGATGCTGATTGAGAATAAGCTTTAAACATTCTTTTTGGATCTGGTCGTCTGGCTTTCTCATTAAAATCGATTGCGTTAATGTTATCTCCTAAATAACTTGGTAATTCTTTATCACCTTGTTTTTCTGTGGGCGCACTTCTAGGTTTTGAAAATTGTCCAGCAATTCTTCCAAGTTTAACAACTGGTAGTGATGCTGAATAAGTTAATATTAAAGACATTTGAAGGATAACTTTAAAAGTATCTCTGATATTGTCCGGATGAAACTCTGCAAAACTTTCAGCACAGTCTCCTCCTTGTAGAAGGAATGCTTTACCATCAACAACTTTGGCTAATTGTTCTTTTAGGTGCCTAGTCTCGCCTGCAAAAACAAGAGGAGGAAAAGTTTTAAGTTTATTTAAAACAGTATTCAATTCCTTCTCGTCATCATACGTGGGTATGTGTTTGACAGGAAATTTTCTCCAGCTATTTACTTTCCAATTTTTCATATTCAACTCAAGATTGTTGTAGCAGAGTTTCTATATTATTCAACGGTTACAGATTTGGCTAAATTTCTAGGCTTATCTATATCATAACCTTTTTTTAATGCTGAATAATAAGCGAGTTTTTGTAATGGCACTGTTAAAAGAAAAGGTAAAAGATCTGCATTTGTAGTTTCAACCTCAATCGTTTCCCAAATATTTTCTGAAATAATTTCATCTTTACTTTTATTTGTTATCAATAAAACTTTCGCACCTCTGGCAATTACTTCCTGCATGTTAGAAATAGTTTTTTTATAGTAATCATCCCTAGGGGCTAGAACAACTACTGGCATACCCTCCTCGATGAGTGCTAACGGCCCATGTTTCATTTCACCGGCAGGATAACCTTCTGCGTGGATATAAGATAATTCTTTAAGCTTCAATGCCCCTTCAAGTGCAATCGGATAAGAAAAGCCTCTGCCTAAAAACATTGATCCTTTTGCCTCATTAAAAGTTTTGGATATTGTTTGAATTTTATTATCAGTTAATAAAGTCTGTTGGACTAAATCGGGCAACTCTTTTAAATCTTTGAGTTTTTTATTGAATAATTCTCTCTTGAGATCCTTTCTCAAAAAACCAAGTTTTAAGGCTAATAAATAAAGTATCAAAATTTGTCCTAAAAAAGCTTTAGTCGAAGCAACACCAATTTCAATGCCACAATGAATTGGCAATACAAATTCTGAGTCTCTTGCAATTGAGCTTTCAATAACATTAACTACTGAACATGTCTTCATTTCTTTAGATTTGCATAAGCTTAATGCTGCATAAGTATCAGCCGTTTCACCAGATTGAGAGACAAATACATATAAAGTATCTTTTTTAAATCTATTTTTTCTATATCTAAACTCTGAAGCTATATCGACATTAACATTTAAAGTTGTTAGTTCTTCAAACCAATACTTTGCCATCAAGCATGAATGATAAGCTGTACCACAACCTATTAATGTAATTGTTGAAATTTCATTTATTTTCCACGGAAAGTTGAAGATATTAATATCATTATTTGATGTATCTAAGTACTCCTTAATTCCATTTTTTAGAGTAGTTGGTTGTTCCTCTATCTCCTTTGCCATGAAATGTTTATAATCACCTTTGTCATATTTTTCTTCTTCAGATGACAGTTCTAAAACTTTTTTATTTATCTTTATTCCGTCTTCATTAAAAAATTCTACGTGATCTTTTTTAATTACACAAAATTCTCCATCACTTAAGTAAGTTATTTTATTGGTCATTGATTTAAGTGCATAGGAGTCTGAACCTAGATAATTTTCATTTGGACCATAACCCACAGCCAAGGGTGATCCTCTTCTAGCTCCAATAATTAAATCTGGTTGATCTTTAAATATAATTCCTAAAGCAAAACTGCCATGAAGAGATTTTAAAGTTTTTGTAATTGAGTTAATAATATTTTCTGTTTTTAAATTCTCTGTAATTAAATGAACGATTACTTCAGTATCTGTTTGTGATTTAAATTTATGTCCCTTACTAACCAGAAATTTTTTTAACAACGTAGAATTTTCAATTATACCATTGTGAACAACCGAGACATTTTGAGAAGAGTGAGGGTGAGCATTTATACTATTAGGAAGACCATGCGTCGCCCATCTTACATGTCCGATCCCAATCGTACCAACCATATTTTGAACTACAGAATTTTTTTCAAGATTATCAACTCTGCCCTCTAATTTAACTTCATTGATAGATCCAGCAGAAAGAGTTGCGATACCTGCTGAGTCATAGCCTCTATATTCCAATTTCTTAAGAGAATTTATAATTGAAGCAGAAACCGGTTTCTTGCTGTTGATACCAATAATTCCACACATATTTATTTTTTCTTTCTTTTATAATTTTTAATTTCTGATTGTAAAGTTCGTGTAAGGGCTAGTGTCTTATTATTTACATTCTTTGTTATTACTGAACCTGCACCAACAACGCTATTTTTACCTATTGTAATTGGAGCAACTAATGCTGAATTTGATCCAACAAAAGCATTATCTTTTATAATCGTTTTATTTTTTTTAATTCCATCATAATTACATGTAATAGTTCCTGCTCCGACATTAACTGACTTACCTATAGTGCTATCACCGATATATGATAAGTGATTTGCTTTAGATTTTTGTCCTAGTGTAGATTTTTTTATTTCAACAAAATTACCAACTTTAGATCCTTTTTTTAAAGTTGTGCCAGGTCTTATTCGTGCATAAGGACCAATCTCAACACTGTTCTCAATTTTACAATTTTCAAGATGTGAAAAAGATTTAATAACAACATTATTACCAATTTTAACTCTTGACCCAATCACAACATAGGGTTCAATAATTACACTTTTTCCAATTTTTGTATCATTTGAAAAAAAAATGGTTTCAGGTCCTGACATTTTAACACCCAATTTTAAAAACTTTTTTCTAAGTGTGTCTTGTTGCTTTTGTGAATTTGTTTGTTTCATCTAGGAAATTCTTTATATTAAGTATATATCTTTCTTAATTCACAAATTATTTCTTAAAAATACTTTTGATAATGAGCCAACAATATACAATTCTTTTTGATTTAGATGGTACTTTAGTAGATACAGCGCCAGATTTAATGCGTGCTCATAATCATGTCATGAAAAAATTTGGGTATCCTACAAAATCTACAGAGGAAATAAGAAATTTGGTTGGTCAAGGTGCGGGGGCTATGCTTGGTAGATCTATTTGGGGACAAGCTAAAAAAGAATTTGGCAAAGTTCAGGATAAAAATGTTAAAGAAGCAATGGTTAAAGATTTTGTGGACTTTTATGGTAAAAATATTGTCAATGAGAGTACATTAATTAACGGTGTTAAAGATTTTTTAATTTGGGCCAAAGAAAAAAATATATCAATGGCTGTTTGTACAAATAAACAAGAACATCTAGCAGTTGATCTATTAAAAAAAATTGGTATTTACGACTTTTTTGAGTATGTTGCTGGACACAACACTTTTGATTATTGCAAACCAGATCCAAGACACCTAACCTCAGTCATAGAAATATTAAATGGAGATATAAAAAAAAGCTTGATGATTGGTGATAGTGAAACAGACGCTAATGCTGCTAAAGACGCTGGAATACCAGTTATTCTACTAGAAGACGGATATACAGAAAAAAAAATAACAGAAATTTATCACAATCACTTAATAAAAGACTTTGTAGGTATTGAAAAAATTGTATCAAAATATCTTTAAGATTGATTATTTTTTTTTAACTATTAAAAACTAAATCGTAAATAAGGAGTTTTTTTGATAGTTCATAATGTGAAAGTTTATCCATCCAAAATCCATCTACCGAAAAAAAAACAGCTTGCCTGGAAGTTAGCTGAAATAGCAGCCGATAATGCAAAACTTAACAAGGATTGTGTTGAGATGGTTATTAATAGAATAATCGATAATGCATCTGTAGCGATAGCATCATTGAATAGAAGACCAGTAATTTCGTCTAGGGACATGGCATTAAAACATTCTAGAAAAAATGGAGCCACATTATTTGGTGTAAATAGCAAGCTAAAGTTTGATTGTGAATGGGCGGCATGGTCAAACGGTACAGCCGTAAGAGAACTAGATTTTCATGATACTTTTTTAGCAGCTGACTATAGTCATCCTGGAGATAATATACCTCCACTTATAAGTGTTGCTCAACAAAATAAAAAAAGTGGTTTAGATCTTTTAAAAGGAATCATCACTGCATATGAAGTTCAAGTAAATTTAGTAAAAGGAATTTGTTTGCATAAGCATAAAGTTGATCACATTGCCCATTTAGGTCCAAGTGTTGCCGCTGGATTAGGAACAATGCTTAAATTAAACATTGAAACTATTTATCAAGCTATTCAGCAAGCGTTGCACACAACTATTTCTACCAGACAATCAAGAAAGGGTGAAATATCAAGTTGGAAAGCTTATGCTCCAGCTCATGCAGGAAAACTTGCGATAGAAGCTGTAGACAGAGTCATGAGAGGTGAAGGTGCCCCAAGTCCAATTTATGAGGGTGAAGACAGTGTAATAGCAAGAATTTTAGATGGAAAAAAAGCTTTGTATAAAGTCCCTTTGCCTAAAAAAGGTGAAACCAAAAAAGCAATATTAGAAACGTATACAAAAGAATATTCAGCTGAATATCAATCTCAAGCTTTAATAGATTTAGCAAAGAAACTAAGAAAAAAAATAGATAATTTAAGTCAAATAAAAAAAATAGATATTTATACAAGTCATCACACCCATTACGTAATTGGAACAGGCGCAAATGATCCTCAAAAAATGGATCCAAATGCAAGCAGAGAAACTTTAGATCACTCAATTATGTACATATTTGCTGTCGCTTTAGAGGACGGTAATTGGCATCATATAAAGTCTTATACGAAAGCTAGGGCGAAAAGGAAAAGCACCTTAAAAATTTGGAGATCAATTAAAACACACGAGGATAAAAAATGGACTAAAAAGTATCACAATCCAAACCCTAAAAAAAAGTCATTCGGTGCTAAAGTTGTTATTACTCTAAAAAATGGAAAAAAAATATCAGAGCAACAAGATAGAGCGGATGCACATCCCTATGGATCTCGACCATTTAAAAGACTAAACTATATAAACAAATTTTTAACTTTAACAGAGAATATTATCGATAAAAAAGAGAGTGATAGGTTTTTAAAAACTGTTCAAAACTTAAAAAAATTAAAATCTGGTCAACTAGATAAGCTCAATATTGAGATAAAAAGAAATAAAATTAAAAAAAATCTAAAGAAAGGTATTTTCTAATGCATTTTGTTGAAAAAGAGCCTCCACAAAAAAGAATGGATTTGGATGATAAACTTAAATCTAATAAAATTTTAAGAGTTCCTGGAGCATATAACCCTCTGACTGCTAAATTAATTGAAGAAATAGGCTATGATGCGGTTTATGTCTCTGGCGGTGTGATGGCTAATGATCTTGGTTTTCCAGATATTGGATTAACCACATTACAAGATGTGAGCACTAGATCATATTTAATTTCAAGAGTTACAAATTTACCTACAATCGTTGACATAGATACAGGTTTTAAATCTTGTAAAGAAACCATTGAAACTTTTGAGCAATTTGGGATTTCAGCTGTACATTTAGAGGATCAAATTGAAAGGAAAAGATGTGGTCATCTTGATAATAAAGAATTAATTTCGACTGATGCAATGGTTAAAAAAATTAAAGAATGTGTCTCTGCAAAAAAAGATAAAAATTTTAAAATCATTGCTAGATCAGATGCAAAAAGTGTTGAGGGGATCGATAAGATGATAGAGAGATGTAAAGCATACATCGATGCTGGAGCCGAAATAGTTTTTCCAGAAGCATTAAGTGATGAAAAAGATTTTGAGAAAGTTAGAAAAGAATTGTCTTGCTATTTATTGGCGAATATGACCGAATTCGGTAAATCAAAATTATTTAATTATAAAGAATTAGAGCAATTAGGTTACAACATAGTGATTTATCCTGTTACTACTCAACGGTTGGCTATGAAAAATGTTGAGGATGGGTTGAGAGACATTTATGCAAATGGACATCAAAATAATATTATTGATAAAATGCAAACGAGAAAAAGATTATATGAGCTTGTTGACTACGAAAAATATAATAGTTTAGACGAAAAAATATATAATTTTAGTACTGAAGGACATGAGTAATGAGTGATGATATAAAAAAAGGTCTACTTGGAATTGTAGTTGATGAAACAGAAGTTTCAAAAGTCATGCCTGAAATTAATTCTCTCACTTATAGAGGATACGCTGCTCAAGATTTGTGTGCTAAATGTAAATTTGAGGAAGTAGCATATCTAATTCTAAATGGAGAGCTTCCAAATAAAAAACAATTAAAAAATTTTGAAAAGCAAGAAAGAAAGGAGAGGAAATTATCTAAAACTTTACTTGAAGATATCAAAAAATTTCCAAAAAAAGCTCATCCTATGGATGTAGCAAGAACAGCTGTGAGTATAATGGGGCTTGAGGATAAAGAGACAAAAGACAATTCACCAAAAGCTAACATGCGGAAAGTGATGCGAATTTTCGCAAGAATGCCTGTGGCTCTTGCAGCTTTTTATAGATCAAGAAAAGGTAAAAAAATTATTCCTCCAAAAAGTAATTTATCCTTTTCGGAGAATTTTTTTCATATGTGTTTTGGTAAAGTGCCTAATAAAGATATTGTAAAAGCTTTTGATGTATCTTTAATTCTTTATGCCGAACATAGTTTTAATGTCTCAACTTTTACAGCAAGAACAATTACCAGCAGTTTGTCAGATATTCATGGTGCAATCACTGGGGCAATTGCAAGTTTAAAAGGTCCATTACACGGCGGTGCGAATGAAGAGGTGATGCATATGATGAATAAAATTAAAAAGCCAGAAAATGCTCTTAAATGGATTAATAAAGCACTTGATAATAAAGATGTTGTTATGGGATTTGGCCATAGAGTTTACAAAAGTGGAGACTCAAGAGTGCCAACTATGAGAGAGTATTTTGGCAAAGTAGCAAAAATTAAAAAAGATAAAAAATTTGAAAAAATTTACGACATTGTTGAAAAAGTGATGATCGACAGGAAAAACATTTACCCCAACGTTGATTATCCGACTGGACCTACTTACCATTTGATGGGTTTCGACACTGATTTTTTTACACCTATTTTTGTGATATCAAGAATAACTGGTTGGTCAGCTCATATAATCGAACAACACGCTGCAAATAAACTTATTAGACCACTTGCTAGTTATAAAGGTAGTCAACATCGTAAAGTGGTTCGATTAAACCAAAGATAAAGTAATTATTTATGATTTAATGTTGTAACCTTTTTTCAAAAGTATTGTTACGACCATCACACAAATCACTAAAAACGAAATCATTGTCCCAATACTAATCCAAATATTAAAGTCTGACACTCCATAAAATGAAAATCTTAATCCGTTAATCAAATAAACTACAGGATTAAAGTATGTAACCATTTGCCAGAATTCTGGCAACATATCTAACGAATATAAACTTCCACCTAAGAAGACCATCGGTGTAATCACCAAAGAGGGTATGATAGACATTTGTTCAAAATTTGTGCTCATCAAACCAATTAAAAATCCAAATAATGCAAAAGTAAATGAAACTAGAATTAACAAAAAAATCATTAATAATGGATGCTTAACTTCAACATCAACAAAAAACATCGATGTTATAAATATCATTACACCTACAATTAATGTTTTAGTTGCTCCAGCTCCCACGAAAGCCAAAACTACTTCAAAGGTGGAAATAGGTGCAGCTAAAATTTCATAAATTGTTCCATTAAATTTAGGAAAAAAAATTCCAAAAGATGTATTACTGATTGATTGTGTTAGTAAAGTTAACATTAATAAACCAGGAACAATATATGATCCATAACTTATGCCATCAATTTTTTGAACATATCCTCCAATTACTGAACCAAAAACAATAAAATATAATGATGTAGATAAAACAGGTGATAATAGTGATTGAGTTAAGGTTCTTCTAAACCGATCCATTTCATGTAAATAAATAGCTTTCAACGCTTGAAAATTAAATTTCATTGTTCTCCCTTACTAATGATACGAATATTTTTTCAAGATTACTTTGCTCAGTTTTAAGGTCTCTGAGTTTCAAGCCAGCATCTTTAATATCTTGTAATAAATTTGTTATACCAGTTTGCTTTTCGTGAAGATTGTAAGTGTAAATTAATGACATTTTGTTAACACCAAAATTTAGACTATATTTGCTTAGAGTATCAGGTATTTTTATAATATCATCTTGCAATTCAATAGTTAAAGTTTTTTGACCCATCTTTTTTAACAATTCTTTTTTTTCTTCAACAACGATGATTTCACCTTGATTTATAACACCAACTCTATCAGCTATAGCTTCTGCTTCCTCAATGTAATGAGTGGTTAAAATAATTGTCACTCCTGTCTCTCTTAAAGATTCAACGACCTTCCACATTTCCTGTCTTAATTCTACGTCTACACCAGCCGTTGGTTCATCTAAAAATAGTATTTGTGGTTCATGAGATAGGGCTTTTGCAATTAAAACTCTCCTTTTCATTCCACCTGATAACTGACGGAGAATTCGATCCTTTTTATCCCATAAACTTAACTGTTTTAAAACTTTTTCAATATGAGCAGGATCTGGTTTTTTTCCGTATAAACCTCTTGAATAAGATACATTATTAAAAACTGTTTCAAATTGCTCTAAAGTTAATTCTTGAGGAACTAAACCAATTCTAGATCTTGTTTCTCTGTAATCATCAATAATATCGAAACCTTCTACAGCGATTTCACCACAGGTAGGTTTTACAATACCACAAATAATGTTAATCAAAGTAGTTTTGCCAGCTCCATTTGGACCTAGCATTGCAAAAATTTCACCTTTTTTAATATTAAGATTAATATTTTTTAAGGCAGTTAAACCATTTTTATAAACTTTCGAGAGATTATTAATCGCAATTTGATTGTCTAGCATGAAGTCAGATATATAACTATTAATTCACTTAATACAATCTTGTATATTAAAACCTTTTAGCTTTAAGAACTAAGAATGGTAAAAAAGTTGCAATTATAAAAGATAAAAATAACAAAGACTGTGACACAATAGGTGCAAATAATTCTTTAGACAACATAACACCAACTAATAAGCTTTTTGAAAAATCAGGAGCTGGAAACATTAAAAATCCCCCTATTAATCCAGCAAAAATTGAAACATAAGCAGTTTTTTCATTTATGTGCTTATTATAAAAACTATAAAAGACCGTTAAGACAAATGCACAACAAAATAAGTCAGCCAATAAAAAAAGATATAATATATCAAATCCTTTTGATGCAATAATAAAAGATATAAGAGATAAAAATAATATTATGTATTTTGAAAAATTTAGACTTTTCTTTTTATCTAGATTAAAAGCTGCATTTCCATCAACTACAATAAGGCTTGATATTGCATTTACTAAAGTATCAACGGTGGAAATAGTAAGCGCTAAACCTAGTACAATCACAAAAAAAGATAAAAATTTTGTCTGTTCTTTTAAAAGTAATGTGAAAAATCCAAGATCAGGGCGAGTAGTTGGGTCTAATGAAAAGGCGACCATTCCTGTAAAACCCATAAAAAAAACTACTGGTACGATAATAAAAAATGAAATTACTAAACTTTTTTTTAAAGTTTCAAAATTTTTTGCTGCATACACTCTCTGCCAATTACCTTGGTGAAATAAATTTGTTGCAGCAACGGCAATAAAAAAAGTCAAACCTGCTGTATAACTGGGCACATATGACAAACTTAAAAGTTGAGGATTTTTTTCTTTTACAAAGTCTATTGAAAAGTCAGATCCTATGAAAATGTTAATATATATTAAAGAGATCAATAATAAAATTCCAATAACTATCATTTGAATATTATCTGTGAATATCGATGCTCTTAATCCTCCATATAATGTATAGACAAGTGTAGATATCAATACAATCAATGCTGTTACCCAAAGTTCTGTTCCAGAAATATAATTAATCAAAACTGCTACCGCAGTAACCTCTGCGCATAAAAAGATAAACATGTAAAATATTGTTAATAACAAAATAAGTTTGAATAAACTTTTTCCGAACTTTTTTCTCATAAACTCTATTAATGAAGATCCTCTAGGAAGTTCTTTTCTAATTTTTTTTCCAAGATATATTAAAAAAAACATTGGAAAAGCAGTTCCCAAAGAGTATCCAATAACAGCGCCTATACCTCCCCAAGTTGCTGCTGAGGCTGGTCCAAACAAAATCCATGCTCCTAAAGCAGATGCAGTTAAACTAGTAGTTAATGAGAAAACACCTATATTTCTATTAGCTGTAAGATAGTTATTTAATCCTTGATATTTATTTGAATTATATAGACCCAAAATTACAAATATAAGACTAATAGTTATTACTAATATTAAAGATGTGGATTGTGTTAAAAAATATGTCTTTTCCATTTTTTTCCCTTTCTGAATTACCGGACAGGTTCAAAGGGTTTATTCTCAGTCTATTCAGACACCCCTTAAAATTATAATTATACTTTGTTATCCATTATTTCAATCATACACTTAGTTGCATACTCTCTCCATTCTGTTGAGCTTTTACCTTTAAGACTATCTAAGTGATCTCGGTTATTTTTTATATCATTTTTATGCTTGATTTTATCTTCCTCATCTAAATTTGACTCCATTTTTGTCAAATTAGTTTCCATGGCTTTTATCCAATTATTTCCTAATTCTACACACTTTTTATCGTCTTTTTCATCACAGATCTGTTTAAAAAAATTAAAGATAACTTCATCAGTTTTTACAGGATTTTTCATTTAAGAAATATTATTTATTAAAACAATTATTAACTAAAATTGCCATTAAAATCCAAATTACAAAAACTTCACCGTTTGTGAAGGAATAATCTGCTCCAGCAAAACCAGCAACAATATTTATAGCATAAATAATTATTGTAGAAATTACTAAGCTAAAAATTAAATTAATTAATCCAGTTACATATTTCATATTTAAAGATTAACTATATTTCTGTTTAAAGCAAATTTAAAATTTCTATTTATAACTGATGATTTTTTAAGATGCGCGAATATTATAAAAATACCAGGTTGTATTCAAACATTTTATTTTAATTTTAATTAAATATATTCCTTGAATACAACCTACTTAGAACTTATTTTTTTACTAAGGAGGTTATTCAAATGAATCAAAAGCCACCTGAAACTTAGCTGGGTAGCTACATATCAAAACAACAATATAAGAAAAAAATCCACTTGGATTTAAAAGCCAAAAAGGCGATATAGAGGAGCTCTTTTGGTAACTGAGCTAAAAGAGCGAACCTCTAACAAAAAAGATTTAATGTGGTGCTCTAAACTTGCTATGACATGCTTTACAATTTGACCACATAAATTTACCTAAGACACTTCTAACATCTTTAACATCATCCGAAGTTTCAATAATTTTTGTAAGCTGTATCATATCATTTGATGATTTAGTCATCAGGGCATTGAACTCGTCTTTATTTTCCCAAATAATTGGTAGAGCCTGTGTTTTAAATCCCTCTTTAGTATTTTCAGGAAAATATTTAATTAGTGTTTTGTAATTTTCGCTCATTTCAATCATTAAAGTTTTTGCTTCGTCAAACTCACCTTTAATTGCAAAATCGTTAGCTTTTTTTGCAATTCTATAGTTTTTACTAAAAAGAGCTTTTCTTCCTTTAATTATCTCTTCAACTGAAAGATCAAGTTCAGAATTTGCCGGTAAAGATAAAGTAACGAAAATTGAAATAAAGAAAATATACTTTAATATAATAATATTATATTTTAATATCATATGAGACTTACAAATAGCTTAACAGAATACGGCTTCATTTCCAAAGTATTTCATTGGTTAAGTGCCGCAGTCTTGATAATTCAAATTCCCCTAGGTTTCTATTTAGTTGATATGGATTTTAGTGATAAAAGGTTAACTGTTGAAAGTATCCATGTAACTCTTGGTTTAAGTATATTTTATCTAATTTTATTTAGACTTTTATACAAAACATTAAATCCAACACCTCGACTACAAAATAGTCTTTTTCCTGGACAAAAGATTATTGCAAAACTAAATCACATCTTTTTATATGTTTCAATTTTAGCAATAACTATATCTGGTGCTTTGAAAAAATTATTCAATGGAGAAGAACTTGATATGTTTTTTTTTAAACTTGAAATTAAAGATAATTTTGAATTAGCAGAAATCTTTTATGAAATTCATATTGTTGGGAATTATACATTAATAGCTCTTATATCATTACATATTTTCGCAGTCATAGTTCATAAACTTTTATTTAAAGAAAATTTACTAAAGAAAATTTTATAAAATAATACAAATTAATTTATCTTTAAATCTTAAAATATCTTTGTATTTCAATTCAATTTCTTGAACTCCAAAATCTAATTGTTTATTCGAAAAAGTTAATAGGATTGAAATATATCTACTTTTAATCATCCTTAGATATTCTTTTTTTTGAACCTTTACATCAAAAAAAAATTTTTTTTTTTTCCTATAGGGATATAGCTTTGTGATAATCTTTAATATCTCCTTATCTCTTTTAAGTGATTGCTCTAGTCTATTTTTCATTAATTTAAAGGTTGGAATTTCGTTTTTATTTGTTTCAAGGGTAAATATCAAAATTTTACCTTTCAAATTTAACTTTTTTTTTAACAATCTTAATAATCTTTTGATTTCTGCTAGTTTCATTAAATGAATTGTTTGTTTTATCAAAATTAAATCAAATTTTTGATTATCAGTTGTGGAGTAATTTAAAGCATCTATTCTTTTAAAATTTATTCGTTTATCTCTATTTTTGTGGTTAACAATATCTATACCTAAAGGTTTTATTTTAAGCTTAAGCTTTGAGTTTAAAGCACCTAGTATCTTACCCCGACCGCAGCCAATATCTAAAATTTTTGAATTAGAATTTAGATTAAAATTTTTTATTAAAAAACTATTGAATGAATTAATATATTTTTGAGAAGATAGCCAAGTTTTATTATCCCAATTTTTAATGACAACTGATGCCATACTTTTTCAATCTCCAATAATTATATGGCCAAGGTGTAAGAAATCCAACTATTAGCATCAACGGTACAACCCACCATGTTAATATTGCACCACCTGTCAAAAAGTAATCTGTTAAATTCATTGCAACTTCCATGCTTATCATTGAAATAAAACTCATACCAAGTGCTGTTCTAAGAGCATTATTAAAACTAAAATTTTGCTTAATTAAAATTATTGTCTCAAGAATAATACTAGTAATTAAACCATTGATTATTGCTAAAATCATTATCCCTAATACTGGAAATGGTATTTTCGTTAATTGGAAATACAAGATCGTTCCAAAATCTCCTATGGCGCAACCAAGTAAACACCAAGCTGTATTCCTAGCACTTTGTTTCCAAGTATTTAAACAACGCCAGTCAAATGTAGTAGATTCCATATTTATGTGATAATATTTATTTATGATTTTTAAACAAGTTTTCGATAAAAAATCTAGTACCTACACTTACATAATTGCCTCAGCAAAAGGAAGAGAGGCTTTAATCATAGACCCTGTTTTAGAAAATGTTGAGGACTATATAAAAATACTCAATCAATTAAATCTAAAATTAGTAAAGGTGATAGATACTCACATACATGCTGACCATGTAACTGGTGCGGGAAAATTAAGAGACAAAACAAAATGCGTAACTATTATGGGTGAGCATACCCCAACTGATGCTGTTGAAGTAAAAGTCAAAGATGATGAAATAATTAAATTAGATAAACTAAATTTCAGAGCAATTTATACACCAGGACATACATCTGATAGTTTTTGTTTTCTTATGGATAAATATTTATTTTCTGGAGACACATTACTTATCAATGGTACCGGCAGAACTGATTTTCAAAATGGTAGCTCTACAGATGCATATAACTCAATTTTTAATAGGCTCTTAAAACTTCCTGATGATACACTTTTATACCCTGCTCATGATTATAAGGGTGAAACTGTCAGTACCATTGGTAAAGAAAAAAGATCAAATCCGAGATTACAAGTTAGTAATGTGGATGAGTATATTGAAATTATGAACAATCTAGACCTTAAGAAGCCAGAAAAAATTGATTATAATGTTGCAAGTAATCTTAGGTTAGGAATTTAAATCTTTATTGAGGATTTAATGGCCTCATAAATTAGGTCTTCAGTTGTTTCACCCACACTTCTGTATATTTCTTTATTGTCTTTAAATATCAATAGCGTGGTTTGAAATTGGACTTTTAAAAGATTAGCAATTTCTTTATTTGTTACGTCGAAAGCAAAGTACTCAATATTATCAAATTTTATGTCCGATAAACCACCGTCTTTTTTAGCTGTTTTCAAGATTTTCATTTGTCCTGCACAAGACGAACAATATTTAATCCAGGAGCTTACAATTACAACTTTACCTTCTGATTGTGCTTTATCAAATAATCTTTTATCAAAAGTCGTTTCTTTGTCTAATGCAATGGCGTTTAGTGTGAATAAACAAAATATTAATATGAAAAATTTTTTCATAAGGCTTTATATAACAAAAATTAGAAACCAGTAAGAAGCTAAACCTGAAAATATTGTCGCAATGATACTTCTTGAAAATATTCCAATTACTACAGCTATTATAGCTGCGATTATTTTTGGATTATCGTCAAACTGAAATAATCCTACATCATTGATAAAAATTGCAGGAAAAATTATTGCTGGAAATATTGCAGATGGTACAAAAGATAATATTTCTCTTATTCTAGCATTAAACATTTCTTTTTTAATTAAAGCAATCATAGTAAATCTTGTGAAATAAGTGATTAGTCCACAATATATTATTAAGGTCCAATTACTCATTTGATTTAGTCATTTTCGTTAAAATGATTGCTGAAAGTAATCCGATTAATGCAGCAACAATTACATAAGCTTTAAATGGAATTATATTATAGCCGAAAGTAGCAACAAGTCCTGAAACAATTATTACAAATACATTTACAAATTTTCTAAAGTCATTAATTAGTAATGCTAAAAAAGTTAATGGGATTGCAAAACTTAATCCAAGTTTTTCAGGAATAGCAGCACCTAGTATAATTCCTAAAAAAGTTGTTGATTGCCATATTATCCAACAAGTTGCGCCTCCACCAACTAAATGAAAGTATTTATTTTCATTTTTATTCTTTTTGAAATATTCATTTGATCTAGCAAATGCCTGGTCAATTAAAAAATACGAGATAATAATTTTCCAAATTAATTTTAAATCTGACAAATGTTCAGAAACAACAGCCCCATAAAGTAAGTGTCTTGAGTTCACGGCTCCTACTGAGCTTATAATCACCAAAGAAGAGGCACCACCTGAAAATAATTGTAAAAGAACTATTTGAGATGCTCCTCCGAATATAATTAAAGACATACCCATTGTTTCCAAAGGTGTAAATCCAACATCAATAGCTAGAACACCAAATATTAAACCAAAAGGCACCACAGGAATCATTAGTGGACTTACATCAATTACGCCTTTTAGAAATATCTTTAACTTACCATTCATTTTATTATAGAGGCTTTTATTAGAAGCAAACTATATGATCAATATGAATTGGTCTTTTTATGCCGAATTTTTCATCTACTTCATGTTGATGAATATGATGAGAGTGAACAAATACAGGAATGAGAGTATTATTGGGAGTTTTGAGAGTATAAATAAAGTTAGTTCCTCTAAATTTTCTATCAATCACTTCAAATTTTAAATTGCTTGTATCATCGTGATGTAAGTCTTCTGGTTGAATTAAAAGCTTTACACTAGATCCTATCGGGAATGGTTTGACAAAATTACCGGTGATTGTTCCAAGATCTTTATTTTCAAGACTTTTGGGGCTTGTAACTTCTGCAGGAATTAAAATTCCTCTATTTAAAAAATTAACTACCTCTACCGAATTTGGTAAATGGTAAACATTATAAGGATCATCAAATTGTTTAAGCTCTTGATTTAAAATTATTCCACATTTTGATCCCAAGTAAAATGCTTCATAAGAATCATGGGTAACTATAATTGTTGTTATCTTTGAATTTTTAAGTATTTTTTTTAACTTTTCTTGTATCTCCTCTTTAAAACTTTGATCTACATTCGACAATGGTTCATCTAAAAGTAACAAATCAGGCTTAGTTATAAGAGATCTTGCGAGTGAAGCTCTTTGAGCTTCGCCAGCACTTATTTCATGGGGAAATTTATTCAGTATGTGAGAAATATCTAATAAGTTAATTAATTCCTCAAAATTTATTGATTTGTCTTTTTTGATCTCATTTCTTTCAGCTCCTAATAAAATATTCTTTTTAACTGTGTAGTGTGGAAATAAACTGTTTTCCTGAAAAGCCAAGGATATGTTTCTTTTCTCTGGTTCGATATTAATATTTTCTGAGGACAAAGTTTTTCCTTTGAGCGCGATTGAACCTTTATTTATATTTTCCAAACCTGCAATAGTTCTCAAAATTGTCGTTTTGCCAATACCTGAGGGTCCCAATAAACATATGATGTCCCCTTCTTTTTCTATAGAAAAGGAAACATTCTTTACCTTAACTTTATTTCCGATCTTAAAGTCAACGTTTTTAATTTCAAAAAAATTATCACTCATTATTTTCTCTTAAAATATATTTTGATGTTACTATAATAAATAAACTAGCGATTAAAATTAAAAATAAGGAAGGTACTGCTGCAGCTTCTAATAAATCTTCAGATGCAGAGATATATGCGGTGGTAGCAAAGGTTTCAAAATTAAAAGGTCTTAAAATAAGAGTTATTGGTAATTCCCTAATTATTTCTAAAGAGATAAGTATGATAATGAACAAAAGGGAATTTCTTAAAAAAGGTATGTGAATATTTGTAAAAGTTTTTCTTTTTGAATAGCCAAGTAAGTAAGCACTCTCATCGACAGAAATATTCATCTTTTCATATCCTGATTTTATTCCATTAAAAGCTAATGAATAAAATCTGATAAAGTAAACTAAAACTAATCCAAACACAGATCCTATAAATATTTTTTTGATTGAAGAAAAGCCAAATGATTTAATTATACTATCGTCGAACCAAGCTATAAAAGTAATGAAAGCAATTGCTAAAATCACTCCAGGTATAGCATAGCCTGAAATTGATAATGTAGATAAAAAATTGAGAGTTTTATTATTTGAAACTCTATTGCCATAATTTGATATTAAAGAAAATATTATCAAAACTAAACTAGATAATAAAACTAAGTACAAAGTATTCAAAACTAAATTAGTTATTTCTAAATCAAACAAATTTTCAGGAAATTTTATTGTCCAGTAAAGCATCTGACTTAGTGGAAATAAAAAACTCACAAAAAAAATAAAAAAACAAAAGATAAAAGCTAAAAAAGCATTAATTCCAAAGAGTTTTATTTTTACTTTTTGTTTAAGTCCACCTTTCGAATTAAAGTGATATTTAGCCCTTCTTCTAGATAAATTTTCTAAAATAAATAATGAAAATATAAATAATAATAAAAAAAAAGATATTCGATTAGCAAAAGCTAAATCATCAAAATAAATCCAAGAGTTGTAGATACCTGTAGTCAAAGTATTTATTGAGAAAAAATCAACGGCGCCGAACTCTGCTAAAGTTTCCATTGCTACCAAAGATAAACCTGCAACTATGGCCGGTCTTGCTGCGGGCAATATTACTTTAAAAAAAGATTTAAATCTTGAAAAGCCTAGATTTTTACCAAGATCAATTAAATTTTGTGACTGATATAAAAATGATGCTCTAGTAAGTATATATACATATGCATATAAAGAGAAAGATATTGATAATATAGCTCCAAACATACCATCAAATTTAGGAATATTTTTATTATAATTTGCCTCGCCAAATAAGTTTTTTAAAATTGTAAATGCAGTTCCATAATTTTCAAAGAAAGCAGTTAAAGAATAAGCATAAATGTAAGGTGGGACTGCAAAAGATAATATCAATGCCCATTTAAAAAATTCACTTCCTGGAAATCTATAGAAAGACACTAAGTAAGCTGCACCAGTACCGATAATAAATGTAAGTAATAAAACTGATAACAAAAGGGTGAGTGAATTAAAAATATATTCAACTAGAAAAGTATTCTTTAATATTTCATAATAATTAGAGGTGGTTTCAAAAAAACTTGCAAACACAGTTATTACTGGAATTAGTACTATAAAAGAAATTAAAAAAGACGAAACAAACCAACTATTGAATTTCATATTATAATCCGCCTTATGAACATGAAAAAAGTAAAGTGTCCACAATTAACTTTCGCTAACAGTGGACACTATTTAAGAAAATCAAAAATTAAATACTTTTAGGATATGCGGAACCTCCTCAGTCTTAATCTCTGACATTTTTCTATTATTTACCCTTTCATTGATTTTTTTACACTCCTTTAAACATGGGGAACATGCAACGGAAGATTTATTTAAATCAACTTCAGAAATAAATTTTTTTTTTTCTTTCACCATAGTTACTTCCAACCAGCAGCTGTCATTACCTCTACTGCAGCAGCTTGATTTTTTCCATAAGAAGCTAGTTTAGTTTTCATATCTTGTTTGAAATCTAATCCTAGGTTATTAACTACTAATGGACTTGGTGAAACACCATCAATCATTGGAAACTCAAAAGTATTATTTGTAAAATGCTCCTGAGAGTCTGGAGTTAATAAAAACTCTACAAGTTTGATCGCGTTAGCTTTATTTGGCGCACCTTTTACCAAAGCTGCACAACTAACATTCATGTGCGTTCCTCTATCATTTTGATTAGGGAAAAAAGCCTTAACTTTTTTAGCTGCTTCTTGTTGTTCTGCACCTTTTTTTCCAGATAACATTAGAGCTAAATAGTATGTGTTAGCCACTGCAATATCTGCTTCACCAGCAGCCACTGCCATTATTTGAGCTCTGTCATTACCGGTTGGTGTTCTAGCCATGTTAGCAACAA
This sequence comes from uncultured Pelagibacteraceae bacterium, assembly GCA_902538915.1. Taxonomy (GTDB): domain Bacteria; phylum Pseudomonadota; class Alphaproteobacteria; order Pelagibacterales; family Pelagibacteraceae; genus Pelagibacter. The sequence continues at coordinate 80,282 of CACBGZ010000002.1, forward strand.
CTCCTTCAGCCCACGCAGCTGTTGCAGCTTTTCCGTTGTTTTTTATCAATGATGCTACAAGAGATTTGTTGTAAATGTTGCTAGATTTTCTAATTACTAATCTACCTTTCCATTTAGGATCAGCTAGACCTTCGTAAGTCATTCCAGATAATTCAGCACCAGTTACTCTTTCAGGTGAATAATAAATTATTCTTGCTCTTTTTGCGATTCCAACCCACTTGCTTGTTCTGAAGGTTTTTGGAACAGCTGACTTAATAGCAGGAGATGTTAAACCGCCTTGAAGTGTGCCTTTTGCATCCATAGCACCACATCTTCCAGCATCTGCTGTTATATAAAGATCAGCAGAAGAATCTGCACCTTCACTAATTATTCTTTTCTCTAAGGCACCTGATTTTCCATTAATTAAATTTACTTTTATTCCAGTTAAATTTGTAAACTTGGAATAAAGTTCTGCGTCTGCTTTGTAATGTCTTGCATTAAAAACGCTAACTTCATTTGCGATAGAAAAAGTTGATACAAATAAAGATGTTATTAAAGCAAAAATAGTTACTTTTTTCATTCGTTCTCCGTTTCTCCGCAATATTTAGTTGAAAATGATAACTATTCTCAATGATAATGATAATCAATCGCAACAATGTCGCACATGCGTAATTTTAAAGAATTAACTCAAAAATTGAATGATTAAGCTTCCCAGTCGCCTATTTTACTAAATAAAAAGTTTCTAAATGCTTGAACTCTAGCTGTATTTTTTAAGGATTGAGGATACACAAAATGAGCTTCTGTAATTGGGCCTTCAGATTTGGGTAACACCTTAATAACTTTATTCGAATCACTAACTAAATACTCAGGTAATGCTGCTAAACCAACTCCAGACTCAACAGCTAAGAGTAAACCCATAACACTGTTAACCTTCATTATAGTTTTTCTTTTTTTGCCATCATGCATACCAAGTTTTAAAGCCCAATCTGGGTTATAAACCGGAGAAGGTGCTCCCTTTCCGAATGAGATAAATTTATGTTTGTTTAAATCTCCAATGGTTTTAGGCATTCCGTTTTTTTCAAGGTATTTATTTGAACCATAAATATAGTATTTAATATCAACTAATTTTTTTTGAATGTAATTAAGCTGTTTAGGTCTTCTCATAAAAATACCTATATCTGCTTGTCTTGTGCTCAAATCTAATTCTTTATCATCAAATACAAGTTCGATCTCTATTTCTGGATGAAGTCTCATGAATTCTTGTATTCTAGGAGTTAACCAATGAGTACCAAAACTTCTAACAGTGGTGATAGTTAATTTACCAGTAGGTTTATTTTTTTGATCACCTAATGAAGTTTCAACCTCTTTTAACTTGCTAATTACCTCATGTGCAGTTTTGAAAACATACTCACCATTTTCTGTAAGTGTTAATCCCCTTGCGTGCCTTTCAAATAATTGAACTTTCAAATCTTGTTCAAGGGATTGTATTTGTCTGCTTATAGCTGACTGACTTAGATTTAAATTGACAGTTGCACTAGTAAAACTACCAGCTTCTGCAACGGCATGAAAGATTTTTAATTTATCCCAATCCATTATTTGTTTAAATCAATTAAAACTCTTCCGGTGATCTCACCTTTAAGTATTTTAGGATAAGTTTCAATCAATTCCTCTAAACTTATTGTTTGAATAGACTTTTCTAGTAAATCAAAATCAATTAAATTAGCTGCTTCTCCCCAAATAAATTCTCTTCTTTTAATACTGCAGTTTGCAGAGTCCATGCCCCAAAGTTTTATACCTCTTAACATAAACGGAATAACATTGGTGTTAAGTTCATTTGTACTTGCATTACCACAAACTGCTATAATACCTGTTGGATTTGTTTGCACTATTGCGTTAGCTAAAATTTTTCCACCAACAGTATCAACGACCCCATCCCATAAGCCTTTATCAATTAATTTTGGATCTTTATCAAATTCAGCGCGATTTATAACGTTTTTTGCACCAAGTGATTTCAAATACTCTGTTTTTGAATCTTTTCCAGAAACAGCTGTAACCTCATAACCCATTTTATTTAAAATCATCACAGCAACACTTCCTACACCGCCTGTTGCTCCTGTGACTAAAACATTTTTTACTTTTTCACCAAGTAACAACTCTTCTCTTGCTTTTATAGCGAATGCTGCCATTAAAGATGTGAAACCTGCAGTACCTAAAGTCATAGCTTGTTTGCTTGTTAAGTTTTTTGGTTTTTTTACTAAGAAATCTCCATTGACTTTCGCAATTTGTGAGTATCCACCATAAAATATTTCTCCAACCCTAAATCCTGTCAAAATTATCTCATCACCTTCCTTAAATTTTGAATTTTGACTTTCAATTACAGTTCCTGAGAAATCGATACCAGGGATGTGGGGAAACTCTTTTACTAACCGCCCACCATTTTTTAAAATCATGCCATCTTTAAAATTTAAGTCTGAAAAATCTACTTTGACTGTAACATCCCCATGTTTTAAGAAGCTTTTATCGATAGATTTTACTTCTCTTATAAATTCTTCACCTTTTTGATCTAAAACTAATGCTTTAAATTGATTAGACACTTTATTCTTTTGAAATACTTATAAATCTTAGATATCTATTTTGATAACTTAGATCATCTTTAAATTGACCTAAATAATAATTTGTAACAGTTGTAGCTTGCTCTTTTTTAATGCCTCTCATGGTCATACATTGATGAGTTGAATCTATTGTAACAGCTACTCCTTTGGCATCTAAAGACTGCATAAGGGTATTCGCAATTTGCATAGTAAGTCTCTCTTGTGTTTGAAGTCTTTTAGAGAATACTTCAACAACTCTAGCTAATTTACTTAAGCCAACCACTCTGTCTTTAGGAATGTATGCAACATGTGCTTTTCCTATGATAGGTGCCATATGGTGTTCACAATGACTTTGTACGGAAATATTTTTTTGGATAACCATATCATCATAACCATCAACATCTCCAAATGTTTTATCTAAAATTTGATTAGGATCCTCATTGTATCCTTTAAAATACTCCTTAAAGGCTTTAACTACTCTTTTTGGAGTTTCCAATAAGCCCTCTCTGTTTGGATCTTCACCCATCCAAGCTAAGATTGTTTTAAAAGCCTCCTCAGCTTCTTTATCTGAGATTTTATTTATCTGTTTATTGATATCTGTATCTTTAACAAGTTTCATGCAGAGTTTTATACCTATATTTTGTTAATTTTAAAATATTTAAAATACAGCTATATGTGCTACATAATAACTGTATATGTTCAAAAAAAGAGAAAATGTAGTCGAAATCGAAGAAGGCAATCTTCTATCTCCAAAATTTGATAATGACGGACTTATTCCAGTTATCACAATGTGTGCAAAAACAAAAGAGATTTTAATGCACGGCTATATGAATGTTGAGGCGCTAAAAAAAACAATTGAAACAAAAGAGGCTCATTATTTTAGTCGGTCAAGAAATTCTATCTGGCACAAAGGAAAAACAAGCGGTTTTACTCAAAAAGTAAATGAAATAAGAATTGACGATGATCAAGATTCTATATGGTTAACTGTAGATATTGGTGATGGTGCAAGTTGTCATGTCGGTTATAGATCATGTTTTTATAGATCAATTCCCTTAGGACCTATCGATAATGGACGTAAAGTTGAAATGAAATTTTTAGAAAAAGAAAAAAAGTTTGATCCAGAAAAAGTTTATAAAGGTCAACCAAATCCCACTAAGATATAAGACTTATGAAAGTGTTAAGCCCTTTTGGCCCTAAGATTGCTATAGTCAAAATTCCAAAAAAAATTATAAATAATATCAATTTTGAAGTAGATAAAATTATAGGTGATAAAAAGAGATTAAAAAAAAGTGATTACTCAAATAAATTGGTTGGTCAAGTGATGCAAGAAATAAAATTAGATAATAAATTTATCAAAAAGAATCTTTTAAAATTTGTTAAAGATAATATCAAGAAATATATAAAACAAAGTTCAAAAAGAAATGTTAAAAGGATAAATCTTAAAAGTCTTTGGGTAGTGAGACAGTTTAAAAATGAGTATAATCCAATTCATTTTCATAGTGGTAATATTTCAGGTGTTGGTTATTTAAAAATACCCAAAAATATTACTAAAAGTAAAAAAAGACTTAAAACAAATGGAACTATAGATTTTATCCATGGCTCAAAATCATTTTTAAATGATAGTTTATTTAATCATAATCCGAAAGTTGGTGATATGATTTTATTTCCAAACAATTTAATGCATACCGCTTACCCTTTTAAAAGAGAGGGAGAGCGAAGATCTTTTTCTTTTAATGTAGATATTGATAAAAAAACATTAGATATTTTTAATGGATAAAATTCAAAAAAACGTTTTAGGTGAGGATTTAGAGCTTTGTTCTAATAACCCTTTAACTGGTTGGTATAGAGATGGGTGTTGCAATACCGATGAAAATGATCATGGTTTGCATACTGTTTGTGCAAAAGTAACTACAGAATTTTTAGAATGGTGTAAAAATGCTGGTAATGATTTAATTACACCTCACCCTGAATTTGGATTTCCAGGACTTAAAGATGGTGATGGTTGGTGTGTTTGTGCAACTTGGTATGCAAGAGCTGTAGAAGCTGGAAAAGGTTGTCCTATTTATCTAAAGAGTACTCATGAAAATACTTTAAAATTACTTCCAATTGAAACATTAAAAAAATTTGCAATAGATTTGTCTTAATTACATGTTCCCATACCTTGGTCCACCTCCACCTTCAGGTGTAACCCAAGTAATATTTTGTGATGGTTCTTTGATATCGCAAGTTTTACAGTGAATACAATTTTGAGAATTAATTACAAATTTATTAATATTATTTTCTGTTTGAACCTCATAAACACCTGCTGGACAATATCTTTGGGCAGGCTCATCATATTTTTCTAAAGTATAGTTAATGGGTAAATTTGGATCCTTCAACTTCAAGTGAACTGGTTGATTATCTGCATGATTAGTGCCTGTTAGATAAACAGAGCTTGTTTTATCAAAAGTAAGAATATTATCTGGTTTAGGATAATCAATTTTGGGCATCTCTTTAGCTGATTTTAATGTCTGATGATCGGCATGTTTATGTCTTAATGTGAATGGAAGTTTGCCTCTAAACAGAATTTGGTCAATTCCTGTAAAAATAATCCCAAATATTAAACCCCAGCTAAAACTAGGTTTTACATTTCTAGCTTTATATAACTCATCATATAGCCAACTTTGTTTGAGCTTTTCCTCAAAATTAGACAAATCCTTGTCATTTTTGATGTGTTCATTAATTGCTTCAGCAGCTATTATTCCACTTTTCATAGCAGTATGAGAACCTTTTATTTTTGGCATATTTAATGTTCCAGCATCACATCCAATGAGTAATGCACCGGGCATAAACATTTTTGGTAAACTTTGGAAACCACCTTCAATCAATGCTCTTGCACCATAAGAAATTCTTTTTCCTCCCTCTATCATTTTTTTTATGGCTGGATGAGTTTTAAATCTCTGAAATTCATCGAATGGCGATAAATGCGGATTTTTATAATCTAATCCAATTACATATCCTAAAAAAATTTGTTTGTTTTCAGCATGATAGATAAAACTTCCACCATAAGTGTTGTTATCCAATGGCCAGCCAGCACTATGTATAACTAGCCCTTCCTGATGATTTTTATCTTCTATTTCCCAAATTTCTTTAAAACCAATTCCATACTGTTGAGGATCTTTTCCTTTATCAAGTTCAAACTTTTTAATTAATTGTTTTCCTAAATGTCCCCTACATCCTTCAGCAAATACAGTAACCTTTCCTAACAATTCTATCCCAGGTTCAAAACTATCTTTTTTATTTCCATCTTTGTCTACTCCCATATCTTGAGTAGCCACACCTTTAACTGAACCGTCTTCATTATATAAAATTTCACTAGCGGGAAAACCTGGAAAAATTTCGACACCTAAACTTTCCGCTTGTTCTGCTAACCACCTACACAAATTAGCAAGACTAATTATATAATTTTTATGGTTTTGTTGAACAGACGGTAATAACCAAGTTGGCCAACTTAATGATTTTGTTTTACTTAAAAATAAAAATTTTTCTTTTGTAACTTTGGTTTTGATTGGTGCATTTAATTCTTTCCAGTTTGGAAATAATTCATCGAGAGCTCTAGTTTCAAAAACATTTCCACTTAATATATGAGCACCAATTTCCGAAGCCTTTTCTAAAATACAAATGTTTAATTCTGAGTTTAATTGTTTTAATTTAATTGCAGTTGTTAATCCAGATGGACCACCACCTACAATAACAACATCATATTCCATTTTCTCTCTGGACATAGAGTAATTTTTTACAGATTATATTATTTTTGTATAGTGTTTAATTTGTTCAATTCTTCCAAAAATTTTGGTAGTGCATCAAATAAATCTGCCTCTAAACCATAATCTGCAACACTAAAAATTGGAGCCTCGCCGTCCTTATTTATAGCAACAATTACTTTGCTCTCTTTCATTCCAGCTAAATGCTGAATAGCACCAGAAATTCCTACAGCAATATATAGGTCTGGCACAACGACTTTGCCAGTTTGTCCAACTTGATGATCATTTGTTATATAACCTGCATCAACCGCAGCTCTCGAAGCACCGATAGCAGCATTAAGTTTATCTGCAACAGCAGTAATTAATTTGAAATTTTCACCACTTTGCATACCTCTGCCACCAGAAACAACTACTCTAGCCGTTCCCAATTCTGGTCTATCTGATTTGATTTCCTCTTTTTTTATAAATTTAGTAATTTCTGTTGCTTCAGCAGCATCACCATTTTGTATTTCAGCTGACCCACCAGATGTTGGAGCAGGGTCAAAAGATGTGGGTCTGATTGTTACACACTTTATTTTATCATTGCTTTTTACTGTTGCAAATGCATTACCCGCATAAATTGGTCTTTGAAATGTATCTTCAGATATTACTTTCGTAATATCACTAACCTGAGAAACATCTAATAGCGCTGCAACTCTTGGCATTAAGTTCTTTCCAAAAGTATTCGCTGAACATACTATGTGAGAATAATTTCCAGAAAGTTTTATAATAACGGATGTGTAATTTTCTGCTAAATAATTTTCATAAATTGGATTATTCACATTTATAACCTTTTTAACATTAGGAACCTGAGAAATTGATTTAGCTACTTCTTCAGAATTTGATCCAATTACTAAAACATGAACATCTTCATTAATTTGTGATGCAGCAGAAATTGCATTTAAAGTAAAAGGTTTAACTTCTTTATTGTTATGTTCTGCTATTAATAAAACTGACATTATATTACTTTAGCTTCATTTTTTAATTTTTGAACTAATTCTTCAACACTTGCGACTTTAATCCCAGCCTTTCTTTTTGGGGGCTCTTCTACTTTAATTTGTTCTATTCTTGATTTTACATCGACTCCAAGATCACCAGCACTTATTTGTTCTATAGGTTTCTTCTTAGCCTTCATTATATTAGGTAAAGAGGCATATCTTGGTTCATTTAATCTTAAGTCACAAGTAACTATAGCAGGTACGTTCACCTCAATAGTCTCCAGTCCTTCATCGACCTCCCTAGTGACCTCTAAAGATTTTTCTTTTACTTCTATTTTTGATGCAAATGTTGCTTGTGGCCAATTTAATAGCGCAGCTAACATTTGACCGGTTTGATTACAATCATCATCAATAGCTTGTTTACCCATAAAAACTAGATCTGGCTTTTCTTTTTCAACAATCTTTTTTAAAATTTTGGAAACCGCCAAAGGTTCTATTACCCCATCAACTTTTACTAAAATACCTCTATCAGCTCCAACAGCTAATGCTTTTCTTACAGTCTCTTGTGCCTTTTCTTCTCCCACCGAAACTGCCACAACCTCTTTAGCTTTGCCTGCTTCTTTAATTTTTACTGCTTCCTCTATTGCATTATCATCTGGAGGATTTGTAGACATCTTAACATTGTCGGTAACTACCCCAGAGTTATCTTCTTTGACTCTTATTTGAACGTTATAATCAATAACTCTTTTGACTGCGACTAGGATTTTCATTAAGCTCTCAATAATTTATTTTCATTATCATAAGGGCTTTCTTCCAAAATTGTTGCCTCGTACATTTTTCCCAGTATATCAACTTTTAATTTTTCACCAACATTAGCTAAATCAGGTTTGACCATTGCTAGTGCGATTGATTTATCTAATCTAAAACCATACTCACCACCTGTAGCTCTTCCAACTACTTTATTATCTTTATAAATTGGATTGTTTCCTAAAACATCCGAGTCTGTTGTATTATGAACTTCAAGAGTTACTAACTTATTATCAAAACCTTTTTCTCTCCATTTATTAAGCGCTTCTAAACCAATAAAGTTGCCTTTATTAGGGTGAACAAATTTATCTAAACCTGACTCATATGGAGAATATTCTATTGACAATTCTGTACCTACAAGTTTGTAAGATTTCTCAATTCTTAAACTATTCATCGCTCGTATACCAAAAGGTTTCAGTCCTAAGTCTTTACCAGCTTCAATCAACTTATCAAAAATATGATTTTGATATTCAATTGGATGATGGAGTTCCCATCCTAACTCTCCGACAAAATTTACTCGCATTGCATTTACTGGTGCATATCCTACATTGACATTTTTAGCGGTAAGCCATTTAAAGTTTTCATTTGAAAAATCATCAGTTGAAACTTTCTGCATCAGTTCTCTTGCTTTTGGTCCCGCAACTACAAGAACTCCAGTGCTATTTGTAAGATCCTCAAATATAACTGATCCATCCGTTGGCATCCATTTTTGGATCCAATCGTGATCTAATCTTAAATTTGCACCTGCTGATACAAGATAGTAACTATTTTCTGCCTCTTTCATAATTGTAAATTCTGAATGCACACCGCCTTTTGTGTTAAGGGCATGGCATAAATTTATTCTACCGATCTTTTTAGGTAGTTTATTTGCAACTAAATAATCTAAAAATTCCTCTGCTTTTGGACCTCTAATTCTACATTTTGCAAATGCAGTCATATCTAAAAGCCCTACATTTTTTTTCACGTTTTCACATTCTCTTTTAATTGCATCAAACCATTTAGACCTTCTAAACGACCAATCATCTTTTTGTTCCATGCCATCAGTTGCAAAAAAATTTGGTCTTTCCCAACCAAATTTTTGACCAAAAACTGCTCCAAGTTCTTTCATTCTTTCGTAACAAGGTGATGTTCTAAGTGGTCTTGCAGCTGGTCTTTCTTCATCAGGGTAATGAACAATAAAAACGTGGCTGTATGCCTCCTCATTTTTTGCTTTCAAATAAGACTTAGTCGCGTAATTACCGTAACGTCTTGGCTCAACCCCAAGCATGTCAATTGTTGGTTCACCATCAATGATCCACTCTGCCAATTGCCAGCCTGCTCCACCCGCAGCAGTAATTCCAAAACTATGACCTTCGTTAATCCAAAAGTTTTTTAATCCCCAGGCAGGACCAACTATCGGGTTTCCATCCGGAGTATAACAAATTGCCCCGTTGTAAACTTTTTTAACACCAACTTCACCAAATGCAGGCACACGATGTATTGCGCCTTCAATATGTGGGGCAAGTCTATCTAAATCTTCTTGAAATAATTCATACTCTGAATTTTTTGATGGACCTTCAACATAACAGGCAGGAGCACCATCTTCATATGGGCCTAGAATTAATCCACCAGCTTCTTCTCTCATATACCATCTACTATCACTATCTCTTAAAACTCCCATCTCCGGTAGTCCCTCTTTTTTTCTTTTTTGAATTTCAGGATGAGGTTCAGTAACAATGTACTGATGCTCCACAGGTATAACTGGAATATCTAGTCCTACCATTTCTCCAGTTTGTCTGGCAAAATTACCTGAACAAGAAATCACATGCTCACATTCAATCGATCCTTTATCAGTTTCAACAATCCATCCATCTTTTGTTTGTCTCATTGATAAGACAGTAGTATTACGATAAATTTCAGCTCCTCTATTTCTTGCCCCCGTTGCAAGAGCTTGTGTTAAATCTGCTGGTTGAATATATCCATCTTCTGGATGTTGAATGGCTCCAATTAAATCATCGGTATGGCACAAAGGCCAAATCTTTTTTACTTGTTGAGGTGTTAAAAATTTTACATCAACCCCTATAGTTTTTGCTACTCCTGCATACTGATGATATTCATCCATCCTGTCTTTCGTACTTGCAAGACGTATATTTGAAACAACGCTAAACCCAACATTTTTACCTGTTTCCTCTTCTAGTGTTTTATAAAGATTAACAGCATATTTATGAAGCTGACCAACTGAATAACTCATATTAAATAGAGGCAATAGTCCAGCAGCATGCCAAGTTGAACCTGAAGTTAATTCTTTACGCTCAACTAAAACGACATCTGACCATCCTTTTTTTGCCAAATGGTATAGAGCACTAACACCAACAACTCCTCCACCAACTACAACTACTTTTGTTTTAGTTTTCATAAAATGATTCCTACTAAATTTTTATTCATTTCGAAACAAAATTGTATAAATGATCTCAAATTGAACTTCCTAATGGTTCTGGACTTGATACCATTGTAGTTAACCAACAGTCCTTTAATGGTCCATCCTCTATAAATTTTTCAACTTGCCAATTGAATTTATGATAAATTTTTTCCTTATCTAGTATAATTACCTCAAACTGAACCCAGTCATCCCCTTTCCTAACTTGAGTAATAGTGTGACTTATATGATTTATCATCATTTGGTAATTATTGCTTTTTAACATTTCTTTAAATCTATCAAGGGGACCTGTTGCTTGTTTATTCATTGGATGAGCAAAGTTCCAGGTTTGCTCAATTCCACTATCATTGAAAACTTCATTATTATTTTGAAGTCCTTGAAGTTGAATCTTCACAACCTCAGAAGGTTTAATATTACTATTTGGCTCAAGCAATTCTGCATTTGAGGTCGAAATTGTGATAAAGAAAATTACTAAAAATTTAAATATTAATTGCTGTCTTTTGAACATCTTTTAAGAATTTTTTTCTTTTTTTG
>CACBGZ010000003.1 GCA_902538915.1 uncultured Pelagibacteraceae bacterium
AATTTATGAATAAAATACTATCGCAGGCCTTAAAGAAAGCTGTCTCTGAATATAGCCCAGAAATAAAAGAAACAATTAATGATAAAAGACCTGATCTTTTCTCATTAAATAATGAAACCGAATTATATCAAAATAATAAAGGCATAATAATCAAGATAGACCGATCTAGAGACAAAAATTTAACAGATTTTGGTAAAGCAACCTTAAAAGACCGATACTTAGGTCATAACGAGTCCTTTCAAGATTTGTTTGCTAGAGTAGCAAGCACTTATTCTGATGATAACTTACATGCACAAAGAATTTATAATTATATAAGTAATCTTTGGTTTATGCCGGCAACTCCGGTTTTGTCTAATGGAGGAACGAAAAGAGGTTTGCCTATATCATGTTTTTTAAATGAAGCATCTGATAGCCTTGGGGGAATCCTAGATTTGTGGAGTGAAAATGTTTGGTTAGCAGCTAAGGGTGGAGGTATAGGAAGTTATTGGGGAAATTTAAGATCGATAGGTGAGAAAATTGGTAAAGTAGGAAAAACTTCTGGAATAATTCCATTTATAAAAGTGATGGACTCTTTAACAATGGCAATCAGCCAAGGTTCATTAAGAAGAGGATCTGCAGCTTGTTACTTGCCGGTTGATCACCCTGAAATCGAGGAATTTATGGAAATGAGACGACCTACAGGTGGTGATCCTAATAGAAAAGCTCTAAATTTACATCACGGTGTTTTAGTTTCTGACGCATTTATGAGAGCCGTTGAAAATGATGATCAATGGGCACTAAAAAGCCCTGCTGACGGCTCAATTCAACAAACTATATCTGCAAGGAATTTGTGGATAAGACTATTAACTGCAAGAATTGAGACAGGCGAACCTTATATAATTTATATTGATACTGTTAACAGACAAATACCTCAACATCATAAATTAGCAAATTTAACTGTAAAAACTTCTAACTTATGTAGTGAAATTACTTTACCAACAGGAATTGACAAAGATGGTAGAGACAGAACTGCTGTTTGTTGTTTATCATCTTTAAACTTAGAAAAATATGATGAATGGAAAGATGATCCAAATATGATTAATGACGTTATGAGATTTTTAGATAATGTTTTGTCTGATTTCATTAATAAAGCTCCTGATCAATTTAAAGATGCAAAATATTCTGCTGAAAGAGAAAGAAGCGTTGGTTTAGGAGTTATGGGTTTCCATTCGTTTTTACAAAAAAATAGAATCCCTCTAGAGTCGGTGATGGCGAAAGCATGGAATAAAAAAATATTTAAAAATATTAATGAAAAAGTTAATCAGGCATCAAAAGATCTGGCTGAGGAAAGAGGTGCATGTCCTGATGCAGCTGAATATGGATATAAAGAAAGATTTTCAAATAAAACAGCCATAGCTCCAACCGCTTCAATTTCAATTATTTGTGGAGGCGCTTCACCAGGGGTTGAGCCAGTTGCAGCTAATAGCTATACTCACAAAACCTTGTCTGGATCTTTTAATGTTAGAAATAGATATTTGGAAGAAATCCTAGAAAGTCACAATAAAAATGATGATGAGACTTGGTCTACAATCACTACTAATCAAGGTTCGGTTTCACACTTAGATTTTTTATCAGATCTAGAAAAGGATGTTTTCAAAACTGCTTTCGAATTAAACCAAAAATGGATAATAGAATTAAGTGGAGATAGGACACCATTTATTTCTCAAGCACAGTCGGTTAATTTATTTTTACCGGCAGATGTTCATAAGAAAGAATTACATAGAATTCATTTTGATGCATGGAAAAAAGGCTTAAAAAGCCTTTATTACTGTAGATCAAAATCAATTCAAAGAGCTGAAAATGTCAATAATGCTCAATCGACCGACATAACAGCTAATGTATATAAATCAAAAAATCAACAAAGCAATGAACAACCAGAATACGAGGAGTGTCTATCATGTCAGTAGTAGAAAAAATAGGAGATAAAAAGAAAGAGATAATTCAACCAAAGAAAATGGGATTACTAGTTGAGAATCCAGTGTACAAACCATTTAGATATCCATGGTGTTATGATGCCTGGTTAACTCAACAAAGAATTCATTGGTTACCAGAGGAAGTACCTCTTGGTGATGACGTAAGAGACTGGCAAAAAAATTTATCACAACCAGAAAAAAATCTATTAACTCAAATTTTCAGATTTTTCACTCAAGCTGATGTAGAAGTTAATAATTGTTATCTAAGACATTACACAACTGTATTTAAGCCTACAGAAGTTCTTATGATGATGACAGCTTTTGCTGCGATGGAAACAGTCCATGTTGCAGCTTACTCTCATTTATTAGATACGATTGGTATGCCAGAGTCTGAATACTCAGCGTTTATGAAGTATAAAGAGATGAAAGACAAATATGATTATATGCAGGGATTTAATGTAAACTCCAAGGAAGACATCGCAAAAACAGTTGCTGTCTTTAGTGCATTTACTGAGGGCTTACAATTATTTGCAAGTTTTGCAATTCTTTTAAATTTCCCAAGACATAATAAAATGAAAGGTATGGGCCAGATAGTTACTTGGTCTGTAAGGGATGAAACTCTTCACTGTAATTCAATGATAAGAATTTTTAAAGAATTTATAAAAGAAAATCCAGAGATTTGGACTCCTAAATTAAAAAAAGAACTTTATGAAGCTTGCAGAACTATTATTGAGCATGAAGATGCTTTTATAGATTTAGCTTTTGAAATGGGTCCGATGGAAGGTCTAACAGCACAAGAGGTTAAAGACTATATTAGATTTATAGGCAACAGAAGATTGGTCCAATTAGGTCTAGAACCAATCTATGATGTACAGAAAAATCCTCTTGGATGGCTTGATACTATGTTAAATGCTGTTGAGCATATGAATTTCTTTGAAGGTCGTGCTACTGAGTATTCTAAAGCATCAACACAAGGAACATGGGTAGAAGCATTTAGTTAATTTACATAATAAAAAAATCTAAAAATTTAATTAATAAAAAAGGCTCTGTGAAAAGAGCCTTAAAACGGTTTATTGGGGGGAATAAAGTTGTTTTTTAAAATTGCTCTGACTCAGTCGAACCAGCCATTGCTGTAGTCGAGCTCTTTCCACTACTAATCGTATTAGAAACAGCATCAAAATAAGAAGTGCCAACTTCTCTTTGGTGTTTAACGCTTGTGTAACCATCTTTTTCACGAGCAAATTCTTGTTCTTGAATTTTTGAATAAGCGGACATACCTTCTTTTTTATATTTTTCTGCAAGCTCAAAAATTGCAATATTTTGAGTGTGAAATCCAGCAAGAGTAATAAATTGGAATTTATAACCCATAGCGCTAATTTCTTTTTGAAAAGAAGCAATTTCCGAGTCTGACAAATGTTTCTTCCAATTGAATGATGGTGAACAATTATATGCTAGAAGTTTACCTGGAAATTTTTCATGTATAGCATCTGCAAATTTTTTTGCCTCTTGTAAGTTTGGAGTAGCTGTTTCACACCAGATTAAATCCGAATATGGTGCATAGGCTAATCCTCTAGAAATTGCTTGTTCGATACCAGCTTTAACGTAATAAAATCCTTCTGGTGATCTTTCGCCAGTCATAAAAGGTTTATCATTATCATCATGATCATTTGTAATAAGCTTTGCAGCATTAGCATCTGTTCTTGCCAATATTATAAGCGGGACATCAGCAATATCTGCCGCTAATCTAGCAGCTTTTAAATTTTTAATCATTGTGCTTGTGGGTACAAGTACTTTTCCACCCATATGACCACATTTTTTTTCACTCGCTAATTGATCTTCAAAGTGAACACCTGCAGCTCCAGCTTTAATAAATTTTTTTGCTAATTCAAATACATTTAAAGGTCCACCAAAACCTGCTTCACCATCAGCTATAATTGGAAGCATGTAATCTATTCTTTTTTCTTTTTTCATATCTCCATCTAGAAGCTCCATGTGTTGAATTTGATCAGCTCTAATTAATGCATTGTTCATTGACTCAACTAATTTTGGAGCACTATCGTAAGGATATAATGATTGATCTGGGTACATTTCTCCAGCACTGTTTGCATCGGCAGCAACTTGCCATCCACTTAAATAGATTGCTTTTAAACCTGCTTTAGCATGTTGAACAGCGTGATTGCCTGACAAAGATCCTAAAGTGTTAACATAATTTTCTGTATTTAGAAGCTTCCATAATTTTATAGATTGTTGTTTACTTAAAGAGTATTCTATTCTAATCGAGCCCCTCAGCCTTTCAACTTCTTGTGGAGTGTAATCCCTTTTTATTCCTGCAAATCTTTTTAAGTCATACGAAATATTTTCTGCACTCATAAGGGGAATCCTTTGATATTAAAGCTATTTTAAGAAATGAATTTAGTGAAATTTAAAGATTTAATTAGAGTCTCTTGAGGAGTCGTTTAAATCGTTCATTCCACTAGAACCCCAATCACAATGATCATCTCTCATATAAATCCCTCTTCTATTATGTCGAGCAAGATCCTCATGTCTTATGATTTGAGCTTCATTTTCAGTGTTTTTTAATTTTTCGTCCATGTAAATCTTATAATTTACAGGATTTACAAAATCTACAAAAAAGTGTAAAAGTATTGTAAATGAAAGAAAAAAATTGTAAAAATAAATTTACAAAATTTACAAATAGTAAATATGAGTCAAATTAATTTAAAAATTGGTCCAAAAATTAAGGCTTTTAGAAGACAACTTGGTCTTCAGGCTAACAAATTAGCTGAAGAATTAAATATTTCCCCTAGTTATTTAAATTTGATTGAGGGGGGAAAAAGGAAAATAGATGGAGATTTACTATTAAAAATTTGTGAAAAACTAAATATTGAGCTTTCTCAGCTTACCACAAAAACTGACTTAAATTTAGAAAACACTTTGTCTGAAATTCTAGATGATGAATTATTTGAGGATTTAGACATTTTAGGACCAGAGGTAAAAGATCTTGTTGGTACAAATCCAAAAATAGGAAAGGCAATAGTTAGATTGGGAGATATCCTTAAAAAGAAAGACCATGAACTTGTAAACAAAATAGAGAAAATATCTGGGAAGATTGTAGATAATAGAAAAAATTCTTTTCCAGGAGAGGTTATATCAGATTTTTTACAAGAAAATAAAAATTATTTTCCAAAACTAGAAGATTTTGCGAATAAGGTTTTTGATAAAGTTCAAAAAAACAATCGAACAAGATATATAGCACTTTGTGAGTACTTAAACTCAGAATATAACATAAAAGTGAAAGACGTTATACCTGAGGAAAATAAACCGTTTTCTAAGATTTTTAACAAAAATAAAAAAGAGCTTTTGTTAAGTGATTATAGTTCTTTAGAGACAAAAAAACTTCATGCAGCTGCCCAGATAGCTCAAGAGGGTGCAATTAAAGAAATAGAGGAATACTTAAAAAAATTTACTTTTCCATCTGAGGAGTCAAAAAAATTGACTAAAGTAGCTTTACTAAACTATTGTGGTGCAGCAATTCTGATGCCATATAAACAGTTCCATTCTCAATGTAAAAAACTTAAATATGATTTAGAGCTATTACAAAATACTTTTGCAACTTCCTTTGAGCAAGTGGCACACAGAGTAACGTGTTTACAGGATCCAAAGTTACCTGGTATTCCATTCCACTTTTTAAGAGTTGACATGGCAGGAAATATTTCAAAAAGATTTTCATTATCAGGTATAGAAATCCCAAGATATGGAGGAGCATGTCCTCGATGGAATGTTTATTCAGCATTAACTAGACCTGGTGTAATTCAAACAGCTGTTAGTAAAATGAGTAATGGGGAAAAATACGTTTGTATTGCGAGGACCGTCGAAAAAGGTATCGGTAGGTTTGGTCAATCAAAAAGTATTTTATCAATTGGCCTTGGATGTGAAGCAAAATACGCAAAAGATTTTATTTACACTGAAAATATAAACATTAACGATAAATCTACCGAAATACCAATAGGTGTATCATGTAGAACATGCGATAGATTAGACTGTTCCCAAAGAGCTTTTCCTCCATTACACAAAAAATTCGATGTTGATATTAATTCAAGAGGCGTATCAGTCTATGTTGGAGATAAGAGTTAATAATAATGGTTAAATTTATTGTTCCAGCAGTAATTATTTTTTTAATAGTTTTATTTTGGGAAAAAATAAATGATGCAATATATAAAAAATTTAATGTAAAAATTAATTATATAGTTTTAATATTATCAATTTTAATTTTTGGAGTTATTTTTGCTTTATTATATTTTTAATTTTACTATGTTTATAAATTTTAATTAAAAAATTATGCTTAGTTATATATTACCTTTTCTATTTTTGATTTTAGTCGTTGTTTTTATTCATGAATATGGACATTATTATTTTGCGAGAAAATATGGAGTAGGAGTAACAGATTTTTCAATTGGTTTTGGAAAAGAAATTTTCGGTTGGAATGATAAATCTGGTACGAGATGGAAAATTTGTTGGATACCTCTAGGTGGTTATGTAAAATTTTTTGGAGATAGAAATGTTTTTTCTCAAGCTGATCAGGAGAAAATTCTTGAAAAATATAATGAAAATGATCGCCAAAAGTTATTTGTTCTAAAACCTTTGTATCAAAGAGCATTAATTGTTTTCGGCGGACCATTAGCTAATTTTTTACTTGCTTTAGTTATTTTTTTTTCAATTTATACTTTTGTAGGAAAAGATTTTACTCCAGCGGTAATCAACGAAGTCCAAAAAGATAGTCCAGCAATGGTAGGTGGATTAAAGCAAAATGATATCATTTTAGAGATAGACGGTAATAAAGTTGAGAGCATCATGGATGTTTCTAAGTTTATTACAATGTCCACCGCAGATCTTATAGATTTTAAGGTAAAGCGATCTTATGATGAATTATTGCTTAAAATTAAACCAAAAGTGATTTTAAGTGAGGATAATCTTGGAAATAAAATTAATAAACGTATAGTTGGAATAAAGCTTGGTGCTTATAATAATGAAATAAACCACGTAAAGTTAGGTCCAGCCCAGGCTATATATCATGCTGTAAATGAAGTGTATTACGTGAGCATTTCATCTTTAAAATATGTTGGCGGAATGATTATGGGTAAGGCTGATACTTCTCAACTAGGTGGTCCAATTAGAATAGCAAAAATTTCTGGTCAGGTTGCTGAGTTTGGTATCTTGGCATTCATAAGCATGATGGCATATATTTCTATAAGTCTTGGTTTAGTAAATTTATTTCCGATACCAATGTTGGATGGTGGTCATTTGATGCTATATGCTTTTGAGAAGATTTTAGGCCGACCTTTATCACAAAAAACTCAGGAGGGTTTTTTTCGAATCGGTCTGTTTTTATTGCTATCTTTAATGTTTTTTACAACATTTAATGACCTAAAAGACATAGGTTTGTTGAGATAAATTGTTTCCATTAATTGACAAAAAACTCAATAAAATCAACATTTTTTAAGTATTTTACTATATATTGTGTATAATTTTATAAATAACACTAAAAAAAAGCTTGATTTATCAACACTTTTGATAACAATAGAATTAACCATTAACCGGAGCTAAAATGAATAAAAAACAACTAATAGTCAAGCTTTCAGGAGCATTAAATTTAAGTAAAGCTGATGCTGAAAGAACTTTTGACACAATTACCAACACTATTTTAGATGCTTTAAAAGGTGATGATCCTGTGAAAATTGCTGGATTTGGTACTTATAAAGTAGCTAAAAGAAAAGCAAGAGTAGGTAGAAACCCTAGAACAGGTGAGCAAATACAAATCGCTGCATCACAAAAGGTAAAATTCTTGCCTGCAAAAGCCCTAAAAGAAGTATTTAATAAATAATTCTATCTAACAGCCTTAACGATTTTTCTCGTTGAGGCTGTTTCTATATGCAGAATCTGCATATCCAATTTTCCTAATCAGCGTTAGTTTTAAGTAACCAGTAAAATATAAACCGTCCCTTAACAGGGAGGTCTTAATGACTAAATTTTTAAATAAAATAAGTGTGCCACTTATTAGTTTAATTTTTTTATTAAACATGAGTAGTGCAGGATATGCAGATACAACTGTTTCTGCAGAAGTAGGGTTTATTTTTAATACTCTACTATTTTTAATGTGTGGATTCCTGGTCTTTTTTATGGCTTGTGGATTTGCAATGTTAGAGTCAGGTATGGTTACATCGAAAAGTGTATCTGTAATCTGTGCAAAAAATATAGGTTTGGTATCTATTGGAGCAATAATGTTCTGGTTAGTTGGATACAACCTAGCATATGGTATCCCAGAAGGAGGATACATTGGAAAATTTATCCCATGGAGCGACGGTAGTAAGATCGATACTGGTTATGCAGATGGGTCAGATTGGTATTTCCAAATGGTATTTTGTGTTACAACAGTTTCAATTGTTTCTGGAACAATGGCTGAAAGAATTAAATTGTGGCCATTCTTTTTATTTGCAGCAATTTTGGCTGGTGTTATTTATCCAATTGTAATGGGTTGGCAATGGGGAGGCGGCTGGTTAGCTAAAGCTGGTTTCTCAGATTTTGCTGGTTCAACATTAGTTCACTCAACTGGTGGAGCAGCTGCTTTAGCTGGTGCAATACTTATTGGGCCTAGACTAGGTAGATTTACCAAGTCTGGAGCGCCGGCACCACTTAAACCTTTTGCGGCATCATCAATTCCATTGGTTACGTTAGGTGTATTCATTCTATGGTTAGGTTGGTTTGGATTTAATGGTGGTTCACAGTTAGCAATGGGAACTGCAAATGATGCAATTGCTGTATCAAAAATATTTATAAACACATTATTAGCTGGTGCAGGAGGTGTAATGGCCGCTGCAACTGTAACAAGATTATCTGGCAAAACAGATGTAGTACAGATGCTTAATGGATGTATTGGTGGCTTAGTTGCTATTACTGCAGAACCATTAATGCCTTCACCTTTTGCTTCAATTTTAATTGGTGCAGTAGGAGGTATAATAGTTGTTTATGGTACTAAGATGTTGTTTGCTTTAAAAATCGACGACGTAGTTGGAGCAATTCCTGCACATATGTTTGCAGGTATTTGGGGAACTTTAATAGTTCCTGCTACAAACTCGGGTGCGAATTTTGGTACTCAATTACTGGGCGTAATTTCAATAAATGCATTTGTATTTGTTGCTGCGTTTATAGTCTGGTCGATAATGAAAGCTACAATGGGTATCAGATTGAGTAAAGAAGCTGAACTGAAAGGAACTGATGTATCAGAGACTGGAGTTATAGCTTACTCAATTCGTGACTAATTGTTAACAATAACAATTATGGGGTTCTTCGCTCTCTGTATCTCCGCGATTACTCATCGGAGGACCCCTTAAATCTCTCTCTAGTTAGTTAGTTAAAAAAAGCCCCCTCCCCTAAGGGGGCTTTTTATTTGTTGTCCTCCCATAATTTTTTATAGTCTAAGAAAGGAGATAAGCCGTAACTAGAATTAACGTTGGTTAAATGAAGAGATAGACTTTTGATTGGTGAAATACAAACTTCATTTTCATAAATTTCATTAATATATTTTTCAAAAGGATCATGGCGATCTAAGCAAGTTTTGTAAAAATTTTCCCAATATTTATTCAGTAAATTTTTACTTAACATAAATGTACATAGGGTTTTATTAATTGTTCTCCAATGTCTATTGTTACCAATCAAAATATTTGTTTTTTCATTATTCATATAAAGATAAGGGTAGTCTGCCGGGCACATAATTATATCTTTTTTAACTTGTGAGGCTATTCTTTCATATGACGAAATCATTTCATCTAACATTGTTTCAGAGTGAATATAATCATCCTCGATAAAAAAAATTAGATCATCACTTTGGTTTTTACCAATTTCAAAACTCTGCAGTAAACTTGCTAAGTTAGAGAAAGTCTCTTTTTTTTCCTGTTTTTTAATTATGGATTTATATTTTTCATGATCTAATGAAATAATTTCAATATTTTGATCTTGAATTAATTTTCTAATTTTATCTAGGTTTTCTTTTGTTGATTCATCATCAACAATAATAGTCTTGATTTTTATAATAGGATATTTATTACGACAAACAGTCATTGCTTTAATTAATGAATTAATAGATCTTATTGAATACTCAATTTTTGGTTGCTCAAACAATCTTTTCTTTTTTTGATCCCAAATTTCTACCACTGTATTCATACGCAACACTATTAATAACGACTTAACTTTTTTCGTAATGTTAACATTTCCCAATGGTAATATTATCGATTTTTGATTAATAATTGAAAGTTCATCATTAAGTTCTTTTTCTAATGATGGTGATATAAAATTATTTTGATCAATAATTTCGTAACCTAACAGTCTTGCGAGTTTTATAAAAATTTTTTTCATAAATATAAAATTTATGGTATAGATATTTATCTGATTATGACAATTAAATCATCCCAAACCCTTGTATCTGAAGCACTTAAAGAGATAAAAACTATTTCAACTGATGAGGCTCATGAAATGTCAAGTAATAACCAATGTAATTTAATTGATATTAGGGATATTAGAGAACTTGAAAAAGAGGGTAGAGTAGAAAATGCCAATCATATCCCAAGAGGGATGCTTGAATTCTGGTTAGATCCTGACAGCATATATTTTAAAAAAGGAAAACTAGATTTAAATAAAGAAATGGTTTTATTTTGTGCTGGGGGTTTAAGATCTGCATTAGCAGCAAAATCATTAAAAGATATGGGTTTTAAAAAAGTTTCTCACATAGATGGTGGCTTTGGTGCAATTAAGCAAAGTAAATTTAAAATTGTTTAAGAATTGTATTCATCTAAAGCATAATCAAGACGGTCTTGTCCCCAAAAAATTCTATTATTAACAACAAATGTTGGTGCACCAAAAATATCTTTTTCAAAGGCATTACTGGTTAGGTTTTTTAACATTTCTTTAATATCATTTTTTTCAATATCATCTAGAAATTTTTTTTTGTTTAAGTCTGATTTTTTAATTATATTGTCAACAGTTTCCTCGTCAGAAATATCTAAATTATCTTTCCAATAAGCATCAAAACAATTTTCAAAGAATTTTTTTTTAAGGTTTTTATCAACAACAAGATATCCTCTCATTAGATATAAAGAATTTATTGGAAATTTTACATTCCATTTAAATTCAATATTATTTTTAGCAGCAATTAATTCACAATCATTTTTCATATTTTTTAATTTTCGTTGATTAAAAGCAGGTGGAGTTATTTTTCCAAGGTTATGTAGACCTCCAAGTAATATAGGCTTATAATTAATATTAATTATATTATCTTTATTTAATGAACATAATCTCTTGTAAGCTAAATAAGAATATGGACTTATAAAATCAAAATAAAAATCCAAATTTTTAGTCATATAAACTGACGCTTTTTGCGTGAAATATTCTAATTAACCAATAAATAAATAAACCTAATGGACCTATTAAATATGTAATTGATAAAGGAAAAAACATTAATATTTTATTAATAGAAAATTTCTGTGAATCTTTCACAATCCAACCACCTGTAAAGAGATTGATACAAATAAAATGTGTCCAAAACATCATGAGAAAAGTTTTATTAGAAAATAAGTCAGAAACATTATCTATACTCAGATAAAGAGTAAAATTATTATTAAAAGGGTAAGTATTTAAATAAGCTTTATACAGAATAAAAATATAAACCCCACTTAAAATAAAAATTGGAAAAATTGAGGTTACAAAATACCTACAAAAATAAGATTGAGGAAAAAAAATTAATACTAACCAAAAGGGCAAAACTCCTAAATTTACCCAATAATAGAGCATTTCAACTGTAAAATAAGTATAAATTTGTTCGATCATTTACAAATATATTATATTAAATCTTTTGATGATTCCCATAAGAAATAAAAAAAAAAATCTTCAGGTAACTGTTGAAGAAATGAGAAATTTTGCATTCACTTATGTTGAAAAATATGCGCCATCAAAACAACAGCTTAAAACATACTTATTAAAGAAATATTTAAAGATTTCTGTACCAAATGTAAAAAAACAAGATGTTAATAATTTAATCGATATAGTTTTGTCAGATTTAGAAAAGAACAGATTTATTAATGACAAATTTTATTCTGAAACTAAAGCTAAAAGTATGATTCGAAGAGGAAATTCAATAAATAAAATAAGAAGTTATTTAATAGGTAAAGGTATAGAAGATAATTTTATCAAAGAAACAGTTAATAAAATTCAAGATGAGAATTCAGACCAAGATTTCTTTTCAGCAATCAAAGTTTGTAAAAAAAAAAGAATAGGACCAGCTAGAATAGATGATAATAGATCTTTATTTTATAAAAAAGATATCTCTTTATTAGCAAGGAATGGCTTTGATTTTGAAACTTCAAAAAAAGTGATGGACTTAAAAAAAGAAGATTATTTAAAAATTACAAAATTACTTTGACTTTTTATCTTTTTCAATTTTTACCAAGTATTCAATTTTATTTTTAATGTAATTTTTGACAAAAACAAATACTAATAATCCAAAAATTGAGACTGATACTATAATAATAAGTATAATTCTTAATTGATCATCCATTATAAAATTCCTTTACTTTTTAAAATTAAACTTGGATTTTTAAAATTTTCTTTACCATACAAAATCTCATTACCATTAAAATCAGTAACGTTTCCCCCTGTATGCTTTAGTATTGCGTGACCTGCTGCTATATCCCACTCACAAGCTCTAGGCTCTGCAACATAACCATCAAACTCACCAGCAGCTATCACACAAAATTTCAACGAACTCTTCATTCTTACATATTTTTTAACGTTTAATTCTTTATGAATTTTCTCAATTTCTGGTTTTATTATATGGGAATAAGAAACAAATTTTATTTCATTTTTATTAAAATTTTTTTTTCCATCTAGTTTAACAGGTTTTCCGTTAATTAATTCAAATGCATAATTCATCCCATATGAGTAAAACATTCTATTTTTTGCAGGCGCATAAATTAATCCCGCCACTGGCCTTTTATCAATTATTAAACCAGCGTTAATAGTAAATTCATCTTTATTATTGATATAATCATAAGTTCCATCTATTGGATCTATTAACCAAAAATTTTTAAGGTTTTTTATTGATTTATTATCTGATGTTTCTTCAGAAATTATAGGAATATCTGGAGTAAGTTTTGATATTTTTTGAGATATAATTTTATTTACTTCTAAGTCGCCATTACTGACAGGAGTATTATCTGATTTTGTTTCTTTGGATAATCCCTTATCCCTTAGATCTAAGGAGATCTTCCCTGCGTTCAAGAATGTATCAACTAAATTCTCCACAACATCTTTGATATTAATTTTTGTCATTTATTTTTTTTAATTCTATATTTTCAGCATTAATAACTTTTTTTCCAACATTCTCAAAATTGACTGTTATTTTATCCTTAATAATTGATTGAACCTGACCGATACCCCAGTCTTTATTGCGTGGATTGAAAACTTTGTCACCTGGTTCAAAATCATAAATCATTTAATTTAATTTATATTAGAAATGAGTATAAATACCACCAAATGAGTAATGAATTAAATTCTATAGGATTAGATAAAAAACCTTCAGATACAACAGTGGTTGTCGCTATGTCGGGTGGAGTAGATTCATCTACAGTCGCAGGTATGATGAAAAATGAAGGATATAAAGTAATTGGGATTACTTTAAAACTTTATGACGATGGAAAAGACGTTGCGTCTTCAAAGCAATGTTGTTCAGGCCAAGATATCATGGATGCAAAAAGAGTTGCCAACAAATTAGGTATCGAACATAAAATTCTTTACTATCAAAATAAATTTAAACAAGGAGTTATAGATAATTTTGTTGACAGTTATTTAAAAGGTGAAACACCTATTCCATGTGTTCAATGCAATCAAACAGTAAAATTCAAAGATTTATTTGAGGTATCTAAGGATTTAAAAGCTGATGCAATGATCACAGGTCATTATGTTAAAAGTGTTACATCAGGAAATGAAACTAATATGTATAGAGCTGTAGATGAGAATAGAGACCAAAGTTATTTTTTATTTAATACTACCAAAGATCAGTTAAACTATCTTAGATTCCCTCTTGGTGGTATGCTGAAAGATGAAACTAGAAAAATAGCAAAACAATTAGATTTAAACGTTTCGGATAAACCTGATAGTCAAGATATCTGCTTTGTGCCTAATGGAGATTATGCATCAGTTATCCAAAAATTTAATCCAGAGGCTTATAAAAAAGGAAATATTAAGGATCTATGTGGAAAAGTGATCGGTGTGCATGACGGTATAGTTAATTTTACCATTGGGCAAAGAAAAGGAATAAAGGTCTCTGATAAAGACCCTTTATACGTTCTTAAAATTAACGCAGATAAAAATGAAATTATAGTTGGGCCTAAAGACAAATTAGGAAAGAAAATAATTTACTTAAATAATTTAAATTTATTAGCTAACAAAAATGAATTTAAAGATGAAATTTTAGTAAAAGTAAGATCAACTGGAAAGCTTCTTAATGCTAAAATTTCTTTTAAAGATTTAGAAAAAGCTGAAGTAAATCTTAAAATTTCTGAGGATGGTATTTCTCCTGGTCAAGCTTGCGTTTTTTATAAAAAAGATAACTTTGGATATAAAGTTTTGGGTGGTGGCTGGATTACAAATTAATTTTTTTCCACATAAAAAAAGTAAATAAATAAAAGGTTATAACACCAATAAAATAATCCCATTCTAATGCATGTTTAAAAAATTTTAAATTAAAACCCATAAAGTCATTTCCTGGCAAGCTTATGATTGGGATACTTATTGCTGCTACAACTATCAAAATTGATACTAAAACTAACTTAGCTTTTAAAAAATTTGGGTTAATAAGATCTATTATTTTATTTTTAAAAGAGTACAAAATTATAACTAAATATGTCTGTGCAACTATTTCAAAAATTATAAACGATAACATAATTACCCTTCTAAATAATTTATATAGGTCGTACTCAAATTTTACCCCTAAAAAGATTGAGTGAACTGTTAGAGCAATCGCTGATGCTACACCAAAAAAAATTATTTTTTTAATATGTTTATGTTCCCCACCAACTTTAAGTAAAATCTCTCTGTTTAGATACCAATATCGGATTAATAAATACGAGGTTAAAAACATAGCAGGTTTAAAAATAAGATAAGTAGGAAATACTCTAGCTGTCCTACTTATAGAAGCACCACCATCAATATATGGAAAAGTGTTATGAATTATATCTGCTCGATTAGGAAATAAACCGTGAAATTGGGTTATTAATATTAAGCAAGTGTTTACTGCTACAAAAGGAACTATAAATATCCAAATACTCATGGATTTAACTTTTTTTATCTGTTCCATTGGAAAAACTATTTTTTTTTGTTTTTCTTTCTAGCTCGTCTTTTTTTAGAGCCCATTTTTCTTCGGCCTCTATGCTTTTTTGGATATCCCATTATTTCCCTTAGTTATAATTTAATTGAAATTATGTCAGGGATATAGCATTGTCTTTTATAGTTATCAATTTTTTTTATGTCTAAATCTTTCAAGACTTTTTTAAAGCACACAGCTAAAGATTTTCATAATCAATCTGTCAATCCACCAGTAGTTAGAGCATCTACAATTATATTTAAGTCTATGCAACATTTAAGAAAAACCCAAGCTAAAGCACAAAAAAATCCTATTGGTGGATATTATGATTATGGGAGACAAGGCACATCAACAACTTACATTTTACAAAAAATTTTAACTAAATTAGAAGAGTCTTATCATGTCTTTACTACGCCAACTGGTTTTGGCTCAGTTTTTTTAGCAATTTTTAGTGTTGTAAGACCTGGGGATGAGATATTAGTTGCTGATCCTGTTTATAGCCCAACAAGAATTTTAACTGAAGATTATCTAAAAGAATTTAAAATTCGAACAACCTTTTATGATCCTTGTAATTTAAAGACTTTAGAAAAATCTATAACAAAAAAAACTAAATTGATTTTTGTTGAAAATCCTGGAAGTAACACCTTTGACTTTCAAGATCTAAGGAAAATAATTTCTATAGCAAAAAGAAAAAAAATCCTAACAGCAATAGATAATACTTGGGCAACACCATATTATTTTAAACCTATCAAAATCGGCTTTGATATGTCGATAGTTTCAGCAACCAAATATTATTCAGGACACTCTGATGTTATGGGTGGTAGTTTGGCAGTTAACAAAAAAGTTTTTAATAAAGTAAAAATAGCAGAAAAAATAACAGGTTTAAGATTAGGACCGGATGATGCATATTTAATTACCAGAGGACTTAGAACTTTAGATATAAGACTTGATAGACATAGTGAGAATGCGAAAAAGATTGCTGCTTTTTTGAGTAAAAATAAAAAAATAGAATTGCTTTATCCCCATAAAAAAAATTCATTGAATTATAAAATGTGGAGAAAGTATTATTCAGGTGCTTCAGGTCTTATGGGATTAAAAATTAAAACTAAAAATTCAAGTTCAGTAACAAAATTCGTAAACTCTTTAAAATTGTTTGGTTATGGATACAGTTGGGGTGGATTTGAAAGTTTAGCTTTACATCAAGAATCCAAAGAAACAGGAAATAGAAAATTTATGAAACTAGAAAAGAATGAGCATTTAGTAAGACTTCATATAGGCCTTGAGGATCCTAGTGACCTTATTGCCGATTTAAAGCAAGCTCTTAAACATTTAAAGTAATTATTTTATGTCCTCTGAAAAATTTATAAGAAATAAAACAGCATTGATTACTTTAATTGCAGCTAGTCTAGTTGTGCTCATTTCTTTAGGTGTAAGACAAACATTTGGAATGTTTTTTATGGACTTTAGAGATGATTTAGGAATCTCTTTAACCCAATCTGGATTATCAATTGGCCTTCAAATGTTAATGTGGGGAATGACAGGACCTATTTTTGGTGTAATCGCAGATAAGTATGGTGGTCATAAAGCAATTTCTCTAGCATTCATCTTTTTTATTGCTGGAGTTTATTTTTTGTATGCTGGGCCAAATACAGGAATTTTTTTTCAAATTGATCTTGGCATTTTAGTTGGCATAGGTCTTGGAGGTACTGCCATAAGCATTCCAATGTCGGTTGTAGGTAAGCATTTTCCTCTGTCTAACAGAACTATTGCAATGAGTATCGTCACTGCTGTTGGATCATTTGGATATTTTTTATCTCCTATATTAACGGAGTACTCTTTAACCGAGAATGGTTGGCAAAATACTTTAGTTGCATTTATGATTACTCTAGCTATAGGTTTTGCTATATCATTTTTTGTTAGATCTCCATCATTAACCGAAACAATTGAACAACCTAATACTCAAACCACTCTTGAGGCAATCAAAGAGGCCTTAGGCACTAAAAGTTATTTGCTTTTAGTTTCAGGTTTTTTTGTATGTGGTTTTCATATAACTTTAGTTGGAACTCACGTTCCAACATACGTAATAGACAGAGGATTAGAAAGCTGGACAGCAGCAGCGATTTTATCTCTAATAGGTTTATTTAATATATTTGGATCTTTAACCAGCGGTTATCTTTCAACAATCATGAGTAAAAAAATAATACTAAGCACAATTTATGCTTTAAGAGGTCTTACAATTATATTTTTTATATTTTTACCAGCTAGCAATATTAATTCATTCATATTTGGAGCAAGTTTTGGGTTCTTATGGCTTTCAACTGTTCCAGCAACAAGTGGAATAGTTGCCCATATGTTTGGTACGAAATATTTAGGTCTCTTATATGGATTTGTTTTTTTAAGCCATCAAATTGGATCATTTTTTGGTGCTTTCTTAGGGGGTCTGTTTCATGATCTTTATGGGTCATATGATTACGCGTGGTATTTAGCAATTGCTTTATCTATTTTTGCAGCAATAATTCATCTACCTATTAAAGAACAACCAGTCTTAAGATTGAAAACAGAATAAATTGAATATAACAAAGCAATTATCAGAGATACATCAATCGGGAGTACCTTATATTATTTACAAATCCCAAAAAGGATTTGATCTTTATACTGATTTTTCAAAAAAAATTATTTTGAATAACAAAAATATTAAGAGTTTTTTAAGTAAAAAAAATAAAAAAAAATTAAAAAATACCGATCTATTTATTGGTTTTTTTGGATATGAGTTGTTGAATAATCTGATTAACATCAAGGTCCCAAAACAAAAAAATTTAAATTTTCCAAAAGGAATTTTTTATAAACCAGAAAAAAAAATTAAATTAAGTAATAATTTTAAATATCCAAAAAAAAACTTTGTTGCTGGAAATTTTCAAATTAATATGAATAAAAAAAATTATACGAGAATATTCAGTAAATTTAAAAAAAAAATTAAAAGAGGTGAAACCTATCAAATTAAGATTTGCACCAAATATAAGACCAAATCAAAAATCAATCCCTTAGATTTTTTTTCAAGATTATCTAATAGCAATTTAGCACCAGAGGCTTTCATGATTAAAGATAACAATTACTCAATAATTAGCTGTTCTCCTGAGAATTTAATTACAAAAAAAGGTGTCGATATATCAACAAAACCAATAGCTGGGACTGTGAAAAAAACAAAAAATTTAAATAAATTAAAAGCGTTAAAATATTTTAGAAAAAATCTAAAAGAGACCAAGGAACACAATATGATAGTTGATATGGAAAGAAATGATTTATCGAGAATCTGTAAAGTAGGCTCTGTAAAATTATCTAAACAAAAAATTGTCGAAGAATACAAAGATCTCTTTCATTATGTTAGTTTGATTAAAGGAAAACTAAAAAAAAATATCAACAACTTTGATATAATTAAAGCAATGATGCCAGGTGGTTCAGTTATAGGGTGTCCAAAGATAAATACGCTTAATCTTTTAAATAATCAGGAAAAAGAAAATAGGAATATTTATACAGGTAGTTTTGGCTATATAAAATTCAATGGTGATATGAGATTTAATATAATTATACGTTCAATTCTAAATTTTAAAAATATATCTGAAATTTCAGTTGCTTCAGGTGTTGTCGTCGATAGTAATGTCAATCATGAGTTTAATGAGAATTTTCTTAAAGCTAAAGCCTTAATAGATTTATTTAAATGATTTACGTAATTGATCATAACGACTCCTTTACTCATAATGTAGTTCATCAATTTGCTTTGTTTGATAAAGTTGAATATGATAACTATGATAAAATTAACGAAAATAAAATTAAGCAAGCATCTACAATAATTTTTTCACCCGGACCAGGTAATCCTAAAAATTATCCAATCACTTCACAAATTTATAAAAAATATAAAGGTAAAAAGAAAATCATAGGGATTTGTTTAGGATTTCAACATATTCTATTTTGTGAGGGTGCAAAAATTATCGAACAAAAAAAAATTTATCATGGATTTCAATCAAATATAAAAGTAATCACTAATAATTCTTTATTCAACAAAGGAAAAATATTTAAAGTTGGCAGGTATCATTCTTTAAAATTAAAAGAACCTTTCAAATCCAATAATTTTGAGATAACTATGAGATGTTTAAATTCAAAAGTTGCAATGGCATTTGAAAATAAAAAGGAAAAAATATATGGATTTCAGTTTCATCCAGAATCTTTTTTAACTATAAATGGTAACTTACTTATTAAAAAAATCTTATCAGCTTAAAGACTTAAAACAAATAGAATTTCAAGATCTTTGGGGGGATCATGGAATCTTCACAACGATGTGGATTTTTGGCAAACCAGCAAAAATTTTATTTTTTGATAATCATTTAAAAAATTTAATTTTATCATTGAAAAAATATCAAATAAAAAAGAAATCATTAGAGTCAGATATTTTAGAAATAATTAATAGAAATTTATCTAAAAAAAAGAAATACAATCATCTATTGAGAATTGCTGTAAATAAGAAAATTATTTCAATTTCTTTAAGGAAAAGAGTTAAACCAAAATTAAATTTTAATTTGAAGTTAGTAAAATTAAAAAGAGAAAAACCAGAATTTAAAAACCTTAAATACAAAAAAATATTATCTTATCTCTCTAAAATGGATAACTCTCAATCAGATATTGCATTAGTATTTAATAAGAAATTATTAGAAACTGGAACCTCAAATTTATTATTTGTTAAAGATCAAAATTTTTTTACTCCCAAAAAGGATTATTATGAGGGAAATACTTATAAATTTTTCAAAACAAAAATAAAAAAGATTTTTAAGAAAGATATTTTGCTTAAAGAGTTAAAAAATTATGATGAAATATTATTGATAGGTTCTGGAAAAGGTGTTGCTTCAGTTAGAACTATAAATGAGCTTAGATGGAAAAGAAAAAACCTGAAAAAATTTAAGCTTCTATCAAAGCAATATGATGCAGTTATAAATAAATGCAATTATTATAGATTTTAATATATGAAAGATCCAAACAATCCCTGTTTATTTTGTGATGTAAAAAAAACTGGAATTGTTTATGAAAATAAGTTGGCATACGCAAGTTATGATTCATATCCAGTTTCAGAACACCATTGTTTGATTATACCCAAAAGACACATAAAGGATTATTTTGAATTATCTAATGATGAATTGGTTGCGTGCAATGAACTTATAAAAATTGTTAAAAAAGAAATAACCAATAAAGATCCATTAGTTAAAGGATTTAATCTAGGCACAAATATAGGAATTGTATCTGGTCAATCTATTTTACATTGTCATTTTCATTTGATTCCCCGAAGAGAAGGAGATGTTGACAATCCTCAGGGTGGAGTAAGATCTGTTTTTCCAAACAAACAACATTATAAAAGAAATAATTAGGCTGTTATAAAAGACAAATTGACCTCAGTTTGAGGTTGAACTATAAATTCAACTAGATATAAAAACTTTAAAACTAATTCAAAATTTAACAAAAGGCGGAAATGTTAAGTAATAATCCATTTTCAATTTTATCAGAAACTATCTCACCATTTGCAATGCAATCTTTTATTATTGCAATGGTTTTGTTGATTGCAATTGGAACTATTATTCAAATGATACATCATAAAAATTTGACTTATTTTTTTAATAACGCAAAAAAAGCAAAACTTTCTGCAACAAAAAAATTAGGTGTTGGAGAAAAAGTATCTGTTATTACAAAAACAACATTAGTTGATATTGGTACAACTTCTGAATTAGGTTTTGGCAAAAGAAGACTTGCGCATGTTTTAGGAATGTATGGAACAATTTTATTTTGGGTTTCTTCTGCCATTTTAGTTTTTTGTTACACAGGTGCTGATAAACCAAGTTCTCAAACTTGGTCAATGATTTGGCATGCTGGAGCCATATTAACATGTTTAGGTGGATATTGGTTTTGGTTTTTTTTAAGAGTTGATGTATCGGCAGAAGCTCATCCTTGGTACAGAATTATTAAAGCTGATTTATTTGTTTTAGCATTACTTGCATGTTCAACTTTTGGGTTAGCATGGTCATTCACTCAATTTAATGGGCAAATAGGTTTATCTTATTTATTTTTAACTTTATTTGTGGCATCAAACTTAATTTTATTTGGTGGTGTTTATTGGTCAAAATTTGCGCACATGTTTTATAAACCTGGAGCTGCTATTCAAAAAAACTTAGCAGAGGCAGATGGTTCTAGGGACAATCTACCTCCACCAGCTGATGCTCCTGAACAATTTGGCCTGGGTATAAAAAGAGAAGAGCCAAAACATTATTAATATGATATTAGAATAAGGAGAAAAATATAAATTATGTCAACTTTTGTATACATGACAAGATGCGATGGCTGTGGACATTGCGTAGATATATGTCCGTCAGACATCATGCATATTGATGAAAATATTCGAAGAGCGAAAAACATTGAACCAAATTTTTGTTGGGAATGTTACTCTTGTGTCAAGGCATGTCCAAATCATGCTATCGATGTAAGAGGGTATGCTGATTTCGCCCCAATGGGTCACAGCGTTAGAGTTAGAAGAGAAGAGGAAAAAGGAACCATCTCTTGGAAAATTAAATTTAGAAATGGAACAGAGAAAAATTTTGTTTCACCAATAACAACTAAGCCATGGGGAAAATTTATACCTAAGCTTGCTGAAGGTGATACGCCTAATCAGGGAGAAATTAACTCACAGAGACTATATAGTGAGCCAGAGGGTTTAAATACCAATAAAGAATTACCGTCAGTTCCAAAAGAATCTTTCAAAAAAGGTGTCTACTATTAATGGCTAAGCATAAAACACACTACGAGGAATGTGATGTATTAGTTGTTGGTGGTGGAATGGCTGGTACAGGAGCAACATTTGAAGCCAGGCATTGGGGAAGAGATTTAAAAATTGTTTGTGTTGAAAAAGCAAACATTGATCGAAGTGGTGCTGTCGCACAAGGTTTATATGCAATTAATTGTTACATGGGAATGCAATGGGATGAAAATCAACCTGAGGACCATGTCAGATATGCTAGAAATGATTTAATGGGAATGGTAAGGGAGGATTTAGGTTATGACATGGCTCGTCATGTAGACTCAACTGTTCACATGTTTGACGAGTGGGGTCTACCAATGATGAAAAATGAAAAAACTGGCAGATATCTTAGAGAAGGTAAATGGCAAATAATGATTCATGGTGAAAGTTATAAACCAATTGTTGCTGAGGCAGCAAAAAAATCTGCTGATAAAATTTATAACAGAATAATGGTTACACATTTGTTAATGGACGAGTCTAAAGAAAATAGAATTGGTGGTGCAGTTGGTTTTAATATGAGAACAGGTGATTTCCATGTGTTTAGAGCAAAAGCAGTTATCGTTGCTGCAGGTGGTGCATCACATATTTTCAAGCCAAGAGCTGTAGGTGAAGGGATGGGAAGAACTTGGTATGCACCATGGAGTAATGGATCTGCATATGCCCTACCTATTGCTGCAGGTGCTAAGATGACTCAAATGGAAAATAGGATTGTGTTGTGCAGATTTAAAGACGGGTATGGACCCGTTGGAGCATATTTTTTACATTTAAAAACATATACACAAAATGCTAATGGAGAAAACTACGAGAAAAAATGGTATGATCAAACTAAAGAATTAGTAGGGGAGTATATTGATCATCATCCAACTCCAACTTGTTTAAGAAACCACGCATTTATCCAAGAGGTAGCTGCAGGTGGTGGACCGATCCACATGGTTACTAAAGAAGCTTTTCAGGACCCACATTTAGAAACAGTTGGATGGGAGAACTTTTTAGGAATGACAGTTGGTCAAGCTGTTGTTTGGGCATCACAAAATATTGATCCAAAATATACAAATCCAGAGCTGACTACGTCTGAACCTTACGTAATGGGTTCTCATGCCACATGTTCTGGAGCATGGGTAAGTGGACCTGAAGATCTTTCTCCTCCAGAATATTTTTGGGGTTATAATAGAATGTTAACTATTGATGGACTTTTTGGTGCGGGAGATACAGTTGGTGGTAGTGCTCATAAATTTTCATCAGGATCATTTACTGAAGGAAGATTAGCGGCTAAAGCAGCAGTCAAATATATAGAGGATAAAAAAGCTGAGGGAATCAAAGTGTCTGATAATCAATGTGAAAATTTTAAGACTGCAGTATACAAACCCTTGGAAACTTTTACCGTTGC
This sequence comes from uncultured Pelagibacteraceae bacterium, assembly GCA_902538915.1. Taxonomy (GTDB): domain Bacteria; phylum Pseudomonadota; class Alphaproteobacteria; order Pelagibacterales; family Pelagibacteraceae; genus Pelagibacter. The sequence continues at coordinate 23,577 of CACBGZ010000003.1, forward strand.
TCAAAATGAGATTACAGGTGGTACAGTATCTCCAAGTTACATATCGCCAATTCAAGGTCTACAAAGACTGCAAAAAATCATGGATGAATATGTAGGTGGAATTACATCAAATTACATGACCAATGGTAATTTACTAAAAAAAGCATTAGAACTTTTAGATTGGCTTCAAGAGGACTTAGAAAAAGTAGGTGCAGAAGATTATCATCAATTAATGAGAGCTTGGGAGTTAAAACATAGAGCCCTAACCTCTCAATGTGTAACAGAACATACCTTGTTTAGAGAAGAAACACGTTGGCCAGGCTATTATTATAGGGGTGATCATATGAAATTAGATGATGAAAACTGGCATTGTTTAACTGTTTCAAGGAGAGATCCTAAGACTGGTAAATTTACTTTAGAAAAGGTTCCTGTTTATCACATTGTCGATGAAAAAGAGAAAAAGAAGGCCTCTTAATTAAACTTTTTAATTAAAATTCATGGACTTATTAGCTAAATCTGATGAAGAAATTTTTGCAATTGGTAAACCATTTTGGGAGAACTTAGTTAAATCCTCAAATCTTAAGGATTATGGAAGCTTTACAAGAGATTTTTCAACACAAATGTTATTTGGTGCTAATGAGGTAGAATTGGGCAAGCAATGGGCAAATAATGAACTAATCACCAACTTAAATGAAACTTATGAGCCTTTCGGCACTTTAAGAAGGGGAGATCACATTACAGTTCTTATTAAACAAACCAATAAGAAGATCCCTGGTGAATTTTTAGGAAGAATGGTTCTAGGTGTTGAGGATGGTCAGGTCAAGGTCTTTGGAGCAACAATCTATTAAAAAATTTTATTTAAACTCAATTATAGTTTGACAATTTTTACTCTGGGTGTAATTAGAAATACAGATGAACTTTCCAAAAATAAAAATTCCTCAAAAAATCACAGAAAATAAATCAACTTTTATTAAAACTGGAATTTTTTCAGCTATAGCTGCTTGTTGGAGTGTTATCTTAATAGGAACTTTTATAACTTTTAAATAGAACATATAAAAGTTTTTATTTTTTTTAGATGGAAGTTTTTTTACCAATAGCACAAGTCTTTATTAATCCAGTTGAAATTCTTTTGTTAAGTGCAATCGTTGGTGTTCTTTCTGGTCTTTTTGGTGTCGGAGGTGGTTTTTTAATGACACCTTTTTTAATCTTTATGGGTGTCCCCCCAGCTTATGCTGTAGCTAATGAGGCAAATAATATATTGGCAACTTCTGTGTCCGGATCAACTACGCACTATCTAAAAAATACTTTGGATTATAAAATGGGTTTTATAATTGTAATCGGTGGAACCATTGGCACTATATTGGGTATTTTTACTTTCACCTATTTCAAGGACATTGGAAAAATAGATACAGTCATTTCTTTGGCATACATGTACATCTTAGCAATAATTGGAACTTTAATGTTGGTGGAAAGTCTTGGAGAGATAGATAAAGCCAAGAAGAATATTGTTGAGAAGAAAAAATTACATGTGCATTACTGGATACATGGGCTTCCATTTAGGATGAGATTTCCAAAATCAAAATTATATGAAAGTATATTTACACCTATAATAATTGGATTATTAGTTGGCTTTATAGCAGCAATAATGGGAATAGGAGGTGCATTTATTTTAGTTCCAGCGATGATTTATATCATTAAGATGCCAACAAAATTGGTGCCTGGAACTTCTCTATTTGTAACTATTTTTGTTAGTGTAATAGTTACATTTCTTCACTCAATAAATTATGGTTCAATAGATTTAATGCTTGTATTGTTGTTGGTTGTGGGATCAATAGTAGGAGTTCAGGTTGGTCAGAAAATTGGTGAACAAATTGATAGCTCTGGGTTAAAAGCTTTATTAGCAATTTTATTATTAATTGTTGGGATAGTTATTGCTTATGATACTTTTTTTGCTGAGGAAATACAAAAAGAAATAAGCTCTATTAGCTCCCAGGATCTAAACTTTTTTTCAAAATTTATAAAAGAGTTTTCAAATGATATGCCGTTTTTCTATGGTTTATTTTCGATCTTGTTTGCTGTCATCTTGGGGATTGCTGCAGCTTTTATTAGGAGATCAGTCTCAAATTTTAGAAAAAAATATTTTAACAAAAGTATTAAGCAGTCTAAATAAAAAATTTTAAATAGATTTCTATAGTTGATAGTGAAATTATACCAACAGTTAACATTGCAATAAAACCGACAATAAAAGGCTTATATCCCATTCCTTTTATATCTTTTAGATTAGTTGATAAGCCTATAGCGCCCATAGCCATTGTCAAAAATATCTTTGAAGATACTGCGATGAAATCTATCATATTTATCCAATTACTATCGACAATAAATACTTTATCACCAATATTTCTAAAAATAATCATTCCAACAAAGCCCAAAACAAAATAAGGAAAAATATTTTTGATAGAGTAATTTTTTCCGTTTATTTGCCCTCTATTGTAAAGAAAAGCAAAAAGAGGAATCATTATTATTAAAAAAGTATTCCTTATTAGTTTCGTGACTGTTGCTGTATTTAGTGTTTCTGGACTATTAAATTGTTGATCATAAATAAGACCTGCGGCTGCTACTTGTGATGTTTCATGAATAGAGGTTCCTAAAAAAAGACCTGCAAAAAGAGAATTTCCCTCAAAATAAAAATTAGCGAAGTAGGGATATAGTAGCATAGATAATATTCCAAATAGAGTAATATTTGCTATTGCGTAAGACACTTCATTCTTACTAGCTTTAATAACTGGTGCTGTAGCCATGATAGCAGTAGTTCCACAAACAGTACTACCAATTGATATTAGATAAGACATTCTGGTTGAGATCTTAAATTTCTTTATTGTGATTTTAATAACAATAAGAACGCTTATAATACATATGACTATTAAAGGTATTGCGATTTTACCAAACTCTAAAAATTCAAATGGTTTTAGCTGGATTCCAAGACATATAATTCCTAATTTTAAAATATATTCTCTTGAAAAATCTAGACCTTTTTGAAAACTTTCTCTAATCTTAAAATAATTACCAAAAAATATCCCAAGAAGTATCGCTATCATTGCAGTCGAGATAGGGCTTTTGGTATGTCCTAAGAGTTCAATTCCGATGATATTATTAAAACCTTGAGAAAGCGTATAAAGAACAAATGCTAAAATTATACCTGGTAATACTACCAAATAATTTTTATATAGCATGAGTTATTGATTAATTAAGCACTTCTATAAAGTTTAGTCATGACGAATTCTTTATGACCTAAAGCTTCTGCGCAGGTTAATCTTCCATTTGCAACTCTTAAAGTTGTTTCGATGAGTTTATCTCCTGCCTCAGATAAGTTCATTTCTCTAGAAAGAATTTTTGACACATCACAATCAATATGTTCACCCATACTTTTTACAGTAAGAGGGTTTGCAGTTAATTTAAGAACTGGTTCGATTGGGTTTCCAACAATATTTCCTTGCCCTGTTGGAAATAAATGAATGTTAAATCCAGCGGCAGCTTGAAGTGTTACACATTCTGCTGCAGCTGAGGATGTATCCATAAAATATAGACCTTTACCTTTTTTTGGTTCTTCGGCTGGCTCTAAAACATCTATGAATTTACAATTTCCAATCTTTTGAAAATTTCCAAAGGCTTTTTCTTCTATTGTAGTTAATCCACCGGCAATATTTCCAGCGGTAGGTTGGCTTTCGGAAAGATCGTTAGTTGCTTCTTTTAAAATAAAATCATTATAGGCACTCCACGTTTTCATAAACTTATCTGAGGCCTCTTTTGTTGCTCCTCTAGTTGCACAGACCTTTTCAGCTCCAGTCAGCTCAGATGTTTCACCAAAACATAAATGAACACCTAAAGGCTCTAGTTTATCCATTAGATTTCCAACTGTAGGATTTGAAGCTAAGCCAGATGTCGTATCTGACTCTCCACATTTTACTGATATCCACAAATCACTAATTGGACATTCTTCTCTCTGTTTTTCTGATGCCCACATCACAAATTCTTGAGCCTTTTTTGATGCTTTCATTACTGTTCCAATGTCACCTGTACGCTCAATATGAAAACCCTCAACAGGTTTTCCCGTTTTGGCTATGCCATCTACAATTCTTTTAGTCCATTTAGGCTCTATGCCAATTACTATTACAGCAGCTACATTTGGGTTACTGCCGGTACCAATCATAGTTCTAAAATGTAATTCTAAATCTGCTCCAAACTGAAGTCTTCCATATGAATGAGGTAAAGCAATTGTACCTTTAATATTATTTGCTACAGCTTCAGCACATGCATTCGAAATGTCATCCACTGGTAAAATTATAACGTGATTTCTTGTTCCAGCTCTACCGTTTTCTCTTTTATAGCCTAAAAAACTTTTTGGGATCTCCATCTCTTACCACTTTTTTGTTTTTACATTATGAACATGAACATGTTCGCCTTTTTTTATTGATTTCACAACTTTACCAATATCATGACCATATTTTAAGATTGTATCTCCCTCTTTTAAATCAATCATCGCAATTTTATGTCCTAGAGGTATTTCATCCATTGATTGAATATTAGTAGAGCCATCATCTTCCATTATCCAGCAATTACAGTCTTGTTTGGGGGTTATTTTTTCAATGACAACAACACCAACGTTATCTTTTTTATCGTGAATTATGATATCTGTAGCCATTTTTATAGTGTCGATTTGTTTGTTTGAATTTCAAAAAATCTTATATATTAATCGCATCAATTAACAAATAGTTTTATAAAAGATTATAACATTTACTAGTTTAGAAAGGTTCTATTGATGACTAAAATGACTACAGAAGAAGCTTTTGTAAAAGTTTTACAAATGCATGGTATTGAGCATGCGTTTGGAATAATCGGTTCAGCATTCATGCCTATTTCTGACATTTTTCCTGATGCTGGAATAACATTTTGGGACGTAGCTCACGAAACAAATGGTGGTTTGATTGCTGACGGTTACACAAGAGCCACTGGAAAAATGTCTATGGTCATTGCACAAAATGGACCAGGTATAACAGGATTAGTAACACCAATTAAAACAGCTTACTGGAACCATACACCTTTGCTATTAGTGACTCCTCAAGCTGCAAATAAAACAATGGGCCAAGGTGGTTTTCAAGAAGTAGAGCAAATGAATTTATTTAAGGATATGGTTTGTTATCAAGAAGAGGTTAGAGATCCTTCAAGAATGGCAGAGGTATTAAACAGAGTTATTGAAAAAGCAATACGAGGCTCTGCACCAGCACAAATAAATGTTCCAAGAGACTATTGGTGTCAAGTAATTGATATCGAGCTTCCTCCAATCGTAAGATTAGAGAGACAGGGTGGAGGAGAAGATGCAATTTCAAAAGCAGCAGAGCTATTATCAAAAGCAAAATTTCCAGTTATTTTATCTGGGGCAGGAGTTGTAATCGGAGGTGCTATCGAAGAAACTAAAAAGTTAGCTGAAAAACTGGATTCACCAGTTTGTTCTGGTTATCAGCACAACGATAGTTTTCCTGGCAGTCATCCTTTAGCAGTTGGACCGTTAGGTTATAATGGATCAAAAGCTGCAATGGAATTAATTTCAAAAGCGGATGTTGTTTTAGCCCTTGGAACAAGATTGAACCCTTTTTCAACTTTACCAGGTTATGGAATTGACTATTGGCCAAAGAATGCAAGTATAATTCAGGTAGATATGAATCCAGATAGGATTGGATTAACAAAAAAAGTTACAGTTGGAATAAGTGGAGATGCAAAATTAGTGGCTAAGCAAATTTTAGAAAAACTATCCTCAAAGGCTGGAGATACAGATAGACAAAAAAGAAGAGATATAATTCACCAAACTAAATCAGCATGGTTACAAAAATTATCAAGTTTAGACCATGAAGATGATGATGAAGGAACAGTGTGGAATAAAGAGGCAAGAGAAAGAGATGCTGATAGAATGTCACCAAGACAAGCATGGAGGGCAATTCAAGCAGGTATGCCAGAAGATGTAATTATTTCTAGTGATATTGGAAATAATTGTGCCATTGGTAATGCTTATCCAACTTTTGAAAAACCAAGAAAATATTTAGCTCCTGGTCTTTTTGGTCCATGTGGATATGGCTTCCCCTCAATCTTAGGTGCAAAAATTGGATGTCCTGATACACCTGTAATTGGTTTTGCTGGAGATGGAGCTTTTGGAATTAGTATGAATGAAATGAGTTCTTGCGCAAGAGAAGAATGGCCAGCAATTACTATGGTTATATTTAGAAATTATCAATGGGGCGCAGAAAAAAGAAATACCACTCTTTGGTTTGATAATAATTTTGTTGGTACAGAATTAGATCCTGAATTAAGTTACGCTAAAGTAGCTGATGCGTGTGGCTTAAAAGGGGTTACTGTTAAAACTATGGATGAAACAACTGCAGCAATCAAGCAATCATGTGAAGATCAAAAAAAAGGCATTACAACATTTATTGAAGTTATCTTAAACCAAGAACTAGGTGAGCCTTTCAGAAGAGATGCAATGAAAAAACCAGTAAGAGTTGCTGGTATTAAAAAAGATGATATGAAAAAGCAGCCATCTTTAAACTCTTAATACTTTTAAAATAACTTATAATTATTATAATGTCCGAAAAAGCTAACATTTAAATTATGTCTCAAAAGATTAAGACTATATTAATTTGTTTTATTACCTTTCTTTTATTTTTAGCTTGGTGGTCCGCTCTTACCATTGGCCTATCAACAGATGAATATTTTCATCATATAAATGGTTTAAAAAGATATAATTTTTTAATAAGTTTAGGAGAAGATACTAAATTTCAATTCAGAAATAATGAATTTTACCCTGGTCTTTATGACACTTTGTCTTACGCAGTTGGTCAAATAATTTTAATTATAAACAAAAAGTTTTACGCTAATAATATAGATTTTGTAATGCATCTCGTAAATATTACTTTTTCTACATTAAGTATTTTAGGCCTTTACTTATTTACAAAGAAAATTTTTAACAGCAATATTGCGATTTTAACTTCATTTTTAACATTATTAAATCCTTTTTTTTTTGGACATATGGGTATGAATTCGAAAGATTTAATAATCTTTTTTTCTTTAATATGGTTTTGCTATTATTTTTACCTTTATTGTTTGGAAGATAAAAAAAATATTAAAAATTTAATTTTGGCATCATTTTTTATTGGCTTTGGTTGTGGAGTTAGATTGACCTTTTTAGTTGTAATTTTTCCTGTTGTAATTTGTGGATTAATTTTTTTGTTTATCAAATATAAAAATGAATACATTTATTTATCAAAAAGAATTTTATTACACTCATTAACGGCACTTTTTATTTCATCGTTTTTGATCGTACTTTGTTGGCCTCATATGATTTTGGAAATTCAAAATGGAAATTTTTTAAGTTTCTTTAAAACTATTATAAACAACACTATAAATTGGATAGATGGTCCTAAAACTGGCATAATAAATGGAGAGTATTATGAAGTATTTAACACTCCAAAATCTTATTTTTTAGATATCATTATTTATAGATTACCTTTTTATTTTACAATACTTGTTATCTCGACTTATCTACTAATTTTTACTAAAAATTTATTTATTGAAAACAATATAAGTAACTTTAAGATTAAATTTATAGTAATAAATTTAATTGCTTTTTTTCCAATTCTACTTGCTTTATTTTTAACTGTGAATATTTACGATAATTTAAGATTGTTTTTGTTTATAATTCCTTTTTTTTGTATCATTGCATCTTTGTCACTAGAATATTTAATTAAATCTTTTAGAATAAATTGGAAAACAAAAACATTTTTTTCAATTATTTTAATATTATTTTCACTTTCTTTTTACAGATTTATTTTACTCACTCCTTATCAATACGATTATGTAAATTACTCTGCATTAAAATTTAAAAATGCTGAATATAAGTGGGAACATGATTATTGGGGGGCAAGCTATAAAGAACTTGTTTTAAAAATCAAAGATAGATACTCAAGAGAAGAAATTCAAAAAATGAAAATTACTAATTGTTCTGGCGATGATACACTTCTTTATTACTTATATAGACATTTAGGAAAAAAATTTATTTATAGGAATAAAAGAGAACATGAAGCTGATTACACTGTTTTAATTAATAGAGCTACTTTATATGTTATCAACAATCCAGCAGTAGAGAATTTAGTTAATGATAAAGGTGATATGTTAGTAAGCGATATGGAAAAAGTTGTAAGAACTCCTGGTGTAAAAACTACTTGTCATGAACAATATATTGGGAAGGATGTTGTTAGAGTTTCAAGAAACGGAGTTACCCTATCAGCTTTAAGAAAATTAGATAAATGATTTTGTTAAAAAAAAACTTTAAGTTACTTTATTAGTGTTTTTACGGATCCTAACTTGTCGATTTTGCCTGAATAAAGACCCTTTCCTTTAATTGGAACAACGCCTACTGTTGATCCTGTAAAAACCCAAAAATCCATATTTAAATTAATTTTATCTTTTCTCACTTTATTTAGAACAAATCTTAATGCATTTAGTGGATTAATATAAACGCTATTAGTATTACCATTAACACTTTGATTTATTTTTTTGTTAGAAATATTGGTCTTTAAATTGCCTATATTTAATTTTTTAAACTTTTTTGAAGGACCTAAAAAAAATTTTACATTAGCGCCAAAGTCACTACACAAATCACCAAATGAAGTAATACCTTTTTTTCGTTGCCTATAGCCTACAACCTCAATACACGGGGCCATATGAGAAATATATTTAGATATATTTTTCATTGTGATAATGCCTTTAGATGAGAAAAAGGATCTTTTAATTTTATAACAAACTTCAAGCTCTATACCTAATGTCGACTTATTTATTTTAACACTTTTGCCATTTTTTAGAACATTTCTGCTATAAACCGAGGCATAAAAAGGTTCTTTTTCTTTTAATTTTTTTATAAGAGGAATACCAGTTCCAGCTGCTTTAAAACCAATAACAGAAAGTTTAATCTTACTTTCACATAATTTTCGTAATTTTTGAGCTTCATTTATTTTTTTACAAAATTTTGATGGTATTGGAGCAATGATCTTGTTTTTTAAAAAAGCATTGACTAATTTATCAGATGTTTTTTCAATTAAAGATTTCATAATTCTAGTTTAATACTGACATCGGGTCGAGTCTAGTCTGAAACCAATTAATTCTAAAATCTAAATGAGGCCCCGTAGATCTACCAGTTGAACCAACGGTACCAATTATATCACCTTGATTTATTTTATCTCCAACAGAAACCATTACATTTTCAAGATGAGAATAGATTGTTGATATTCCATGTCCGTGATCCATAATAATTGTACCCCCAGTATAATAAAGATCATCCTCAGCCATTGTAACTGTGCCAGATCCGGAGGATTTAATCATTGTTCCTTGTTTAGCAGCAATATCAATACCATAATGAGGCCATTTCGGTTTACCATTTAAAATTCTTTGGCTTCCATAAACCCCACTAATAATTCCCTCAACTGGCATAATAAATTGGTTTTTAAAAAAAGGTAAGTCAGAATCAATTGATCTTGCTTCTCCAATTTTATTATTTTCTTCCTTAATTCTCTTATAAACAGATTCTGGCGGTGTTACTTTACTCTCTTCAAGTCCATCAATTCTTTGAATATTGTATTTTCGTTTTAAAACCTTTTTGATTATTTTTTCTTTTTTTCCATTTTGAATCTTTGTAATTGTTAAATCAAATTTTCTATCTCGATCAATTCCAAACACAAAGTAACCATCATTTGAAACTTTTACTTCTTTTTTATCTATTATAATTTTCGCTGAGGGATTAGTAATTCCAACAATATAATGACCTTGAAGGAATTTACCTTCAAATTCTATAGCATTTGAATGAGCTGATATTAAAAAAATTATCAAAAAAAATAATCTAAATTTTATTTTGCCGTCCATCCACCATCAACCAATAATGAAGTGCCAGTAATCATGGATGCAGCATCTGAGGCCAAAAAAACTACAGCTGATGCTACTTCAGATAACTCTGCAAATCTTCCTAAAGGAATATTATTTAACATATCTTGTTTAAATTTCTTATCTTTTAAAAATTTTTTTGTCATCGGTGTCACAACAAATGTTGGGCAAACCGTATTTACTCTAATATTATATTTTGCAAGATCAATTGACATTCCTTTTGTTAGACCCTCTAAACCAAATTTATTCATATTGTAGACACTTCTTATAGGGCCACCAACATGACCCATCTGAGAGGACATGTTTACTATAGATCCACCTATTTTTTTTCTATTTTTAGATTTAATCATTTTTAATGCACAAAGATGAGCCAGGTTAAAACTTGCTATAGTATTTATTTTGACCATATATTCCATATCTTCCTTTTTAACTTTGGTAAAATGTGCTGGTCTATTATTTCCAGCATTATTAATTAAGATGTCTATTCTTGACTGCTTATTAATGATTTTTTTTATTTCATTATAGTCTGTGATATCACAAACATAAGATTTACACTTTGATTTAAATTTTTTTATTTTCTTAGAAACTTCGTTTAAATCTTTATTGGTTCTGCTGATTATGATCAAATTTGCACCAGCCTCAGCTAGAGCGATAGCACACGCTCTACCAATACCTTTACCGGCACCTGTCACAACTGCAGTTTTATTTCTAAAATTATAATTTTTAAGGAACATTATAAAAATAATATTTTAATATCAGTGTAAATCAACTCAATAGCAACAATAAGAATTGCTAATAAACCAGCCCAAGCTATCCATTTATACTTTTTAATCCAATTGGATATTAACGTTGCAGCAGTTGCCATTAAAACAATTGATAAAACCAGTCCAAAAACTAGCAAATAATAGTGATCTCCAGCTGCCCCAGCAACACCCAAAACATTATCCAAACTCATTGTAAAATCAGCAAGTAGAATAGTCCAAATTGCTTTCATGAAGCTAGAGTTATCTACTTTAATATCATCTTGATGACTTGAACCTTTCACAACATCAACATAAAGTTTATAAACTATATAAAGAAGAAGAAGACCACCAATTAATCTTAACCCTGTAATTTGTAACAAGTAAGCAGTCAATAAAGTTAATATAATTCTTAAAACAACAGCACCACCTATGCCCCAAAAAATAATTTTTTTTCTCTGTTCTGGTGGAAATTTGGAGGCAACCATACCAATAATGATTGCATTATCACCAGCAAGCACAAGATCTATTAAGATAATTTGCGTTAAAATAGTAATTTGCTCTGGCGTAACAAAATCAGATAGCATTAACCTCTAAGTATCATATCAGCACCTTTTTCTGCAATCATTATTGTTGGTGCATTTGTATTACCTGAAGTTATATTAGGCATTATTGATGCATCAATCACTCTTAAATTTTTTAAACCTTTTACTTTAAGTGTTTCATCGACCACTGCCATGTCGTCTTGACCCATTTTACAAGTACCAACAGGATGAAAAATAGTTTGAGCATAATCTGAGCCAGCTTTAACTAATTCTTCATCATCATTAATATTTAAGCCGGGTCTATATTCCTCAGGTCTATATTTTTTAAAAGTTTCAGACTCCATAACAATTTTTCTAGTAAGTTTTAATCCTTTTGCAGCAATCATCCTATCATGTTTAGTTGAAAGATAATTGAGTTTTACTTTTGCGTAAATTCTTGAGTCTTTATTTGTAATATTTACAAAACCTCTACTAGTAGGTCTAATATTAGATACTGTAGGAGTAAATGCATGAAAGTCATGATTTTTAGTTGCACCTAAAGTATCCATACTCATAGGCTGAACATGCCATTGCAAATCTGGTAGTTCTATAGATGGATCACTTTTAGCAAACATACACATTTGACTAGCACCCATCGTCATTGGTCCACTTCGATTAAAAACATACTCAAGACCAATCATTAATTTACCTAATAAACTATTAACTTTTTTATTTAAAGATTTTAATCCATGAATTTTATAAATCGGCCTAAACATGAGATGATCCTGAAGATTTTCTCCAACTCCTTTTAGATCATGAATCATATCTATACCTAAATTTTTTAATTTATCAGAGTTACCAATTCCAGATACTTGTAAAATTTGTGGCGATCCAATTGATCCTGATGAAAGAATAATTTCTTTATTTGCTAATATTTTTTTAAGTTCATTTCCTTGCCAGTATTCGACACTTTTAGCTATCTTGTTTTCAAAGTTTATTTTTTTTACATGTGCATTGGTAATTATATTAAGATTATTTCTATTTTTAATAGGATTTAAATATCCAACAGCTGTACTACATCTGAAGCCATCTTTTTCAGTGACTTGAAAGTAACCACATCCATGATTATCACCAGTATTAAAATCTTTTGTTTTCGGGATTCCAAATTCTTCAGCTGCATTTTGAAACTCATTTAATAATGGAAGTTGAATTCTTTGATCAGATACAGACAGGGGTCCACCAACACCGTGAAAATCATCTTTTCCACGCTCTTGATTTTCTGCTTTTATAAAATAGGGAAGGACATCATCCCATCCCCAACCAGTGTTACCTAATTGACGCCAAACATCATAATCTCTACTTTGTCCTCTAATATATAAAAGACCATTTATGGCTGAACTGCCCCCTAAAGTTTTTCCTCTAGGATAACGAATTGAACGGTTATTCATTGTTTCATCAGGCTCTGTTTTATAACACCAATCTACAGATGGGTTGTGCATTGTTTTAAAATATCCAACGGGTATATGTATCCATGGATAGTTATCTTTGCCACCAGCCTCAATTAATAAAACTTTATTTTGAGAATTTTCAGAAAGACGATTTGCAAGAACACATCCCGCAGACCCAGCACCAATAATTATAAAATCAAAATTTTCCATCTCAAGTTGAATAGTTTTTTTAATTAAACTTATTTTATGATGTTTACAACTATATCAATTAATTGTCACTTGTGTCAGGTTTGTTTTTCTGATTACATCAACTTGTTAAATTTAACTAACAAGAGGAATAATAATGAAAAAAATCATTTCAATGTTATTTGCAACAATTTTAGTTCTTGGTTTTACATCAAGTGCTAATGCTGCAAAAACATTAAAGTGTCAAACTGTTCTTAACACTAAGGCCGACGAGGTTAAAATGTTAAAGGACTTTACTGACACTGTAACTGAATTAACTAGCGGATCATTGAAATTTGAAATATTGCCTGCAGGCGCAGTTGTTGGAGTTAAAGAAACTCTAGATGCTGTTGATAAAGGATTAATAGATTGTGGATTCGCTTGGACTCACTATTGGTCAGGTGACCATCCTGCTGCTATGTTATTTGGTTCGCCAGTAGCTGGTGGTGGAGTAGGTATTGATAATATAGCGTTTCTTTCATGGTTCCAATATGGTGGTGGTAAAGAATTATACGATCAACTTTGGAAAGAAATGGGAAGAGACATTAAAGGATTTATGATTCAACCGGTTGGTCCAGAAGCTTTAGGCTGGTTTCCAAAACCAATTAAAGATATGGCTGATTTTAGAAAATATAAATTCAGAACTCCTCCAGGAATACCAGGACAAACTTATAAAGATATTGGTATAGCCTCAGTTGCTATGGGTGGTGGAGATATTCTTCCAGCTCTTGAGGCAGGTACTATCGATGCTGCTGAATGGTGTTGTCCAAAACCCGACTTAACGTTTGGTTTTCAAAAAGTATTAAAGCACTATTACTTACAAGGTCTACACCAAGTAGTCGTAAATGCTGACTTTTATATTACTGGAAAAACATACAATGCTATGAGCGCTCATGAGAAAAAGTCACTTGAGGTAGCTGCTAATGCTTCATTAGCGAAATCTCTAAGTTACAGAATTTATGAGAATGGTAAAGCTTTAAGAGAGCTAACTACTAAACATGGAGTAATTCTAGAAGATACACCTTCAGATTATTTCACAGAATATATGGCTGCAGCAAAAGCATCTTTAAATAAGAATGCTAAAGATAATAAATTTTTTAACGAAGTTTACACTTCAATGAAAAATTTCGCTGATGTTGCTGTTCCTTTCTGGAGTGGTGCTCAAATGTCTAATGCTAAGCTAGGAATGGCTCACGCGGCGACATTAAAGTAATCAGTAATTAATCTTGATTTTTTAGAGCGGACTTTTAAAGTCCGCTCTAATTTTTTTAACTAAAATTTTATGGTGGACGAACCTGATAAACTAGACATCTCTGATGAAATGATTGCCGAAAGGCGAGGTGGGTCAGGTAAAATGCCAGCTGATATGCCATCATGGATGGCTAAATCTATCGTTAATATTGATAAATTCAGTAAGTGGATCGGTAGTATTGTTTGTTGGATATTGATGCCACTAATTTTTGCAATGACTTATGAAGTTCTTGCAAGAAAATTATTTTTAGCACCAACAATTTGGGCTTACGACATAAGTCGTTTTCTTTATGGTGCATTATTTATGCTAGGTGCAGGATATGCTCTTTCTAGAGGAGTCCATATTAGAGCAGATTTTATATACAGAAACTTTAAAACTAAAACACAAGGTCTTATTGATTTCTGGTTATATCTTTTATTTTATTTTCCAGGACTAATTGTTTTTCTTTATATGACTATAGGATTTGTTGAAGAGTCAATTAGAAGAGGCGAAAGAGGAATGGACACTACTTGGATGCCTTATATGTGGCCCATCAAAACATGTTTGTTAATTGGAATTATTTTTTTATTAATTCAAGGTTTTTCAGAATTACTAAAAAGTTATTGGGCCGCTAAAAAAGGTGAGTGGCCTGGAGAAACTAAATGATAGCTGAGTTTATAGATCCAGCAATCTTGGGCTTTATCCTAGTTGGAGTAATGTTATTTGCAATATTTATAGGGTTTCCCATTTCATTCACTTTAATATTTCTAGGTTTTGTATTTGGCTATCTTGGGTTTGGAAAATTAGTTTTTTATTTAATGACCCTTCAATTTTCAATGGTCATGACTGAACAAACTCTCGCCGCCGTCCCACTCTTCGTTTTTATGGGTATTATGATGGAACAAGCTGGATTGATGGAAAGGTTGTTTTCAGCATTTCAAATGATGCTAGCAAAAGTTAAGGGGTCTTTATATTACGCAGTTTTATTTGTTTCTGTAATATTTGCTGCAGCAACAGGAATTGTTGGTGCCTCTGTAACAATTCTTGGAATCATGGCGGCAAAATCTATGAACAGATCTGGTTATGATGTTAGACTTGCAGCTGGTACAATTACAGCTGGAGGAACCTTAGGAATATTAATTCCACCCAGCATTATGTTAGTTGTTATGGGGCCTATAATGGAAATTCCAGTAATTGATTTATTTGCTGCTGCAATCCTACCCGGAATTCTTCTCGCAAGTTTATACGCAGGTTACACAACAATTAGATGCATGATTAATCCTAAATTGGGACCAATCATACCTGAAGACATGAGAGCTGCGAGTATGAAAGATGTGTGGATTGAATTTTTTTTAGGTTTAGTTCCACCCGCGGCTTTAGTATTTGCAGCATTAGGAAGTATTCTATTTGGTTTTGCTACTCCAACTGAAGCTGCAGGATGTGGAGCTATGGGTGCGTTACTTCTTTCACTAGCCTATAAAAAGTTGACTTTTCCAAAGTTACAGGAAGCACTAGTCAAAACACTTGAGATAACTGCATTGATAATGGTTTTGGTTGCAGCTTCAAATTTTTTTGGTGCTGTTTTTGCAAGACTTGGAACACCAACTTTATTAACTGAATTTTTATTAGGTCTTGAAATGAACAAGTATCTAATTTTAGCGATGGTTATGGTAATGATATTTTTATTAGGATGGCCTTTAGAATGGGTGCCTATTGTAATGATTATTGTACCAATAATATTACCACTAATTGAGGCTTTAGGTTTTAATTTAACTTGGTTTGCAATATTAGTGGCTGTCAACTTACAAACCGCCTGGTTATCTCCTCCAGTTGCTCTTTCAGCTTATTTTTTAAAGGGGGTTGTTCCAGAATGGGATCTTAAAGATATTTATTATGGAATGATGCAATTTATGGTTCTACAAGTATTTGGTTTAATATTAATTATCATTTTTCCAAAAATTGCACTTTGGTTGCCAACTCTCCTATATGGACAGTAGAATAATAAAGTTTTATATTGTTTAAGTGAGTCAATTTAAAAATTCAAATAAATCACTCATCAATTGGGATTTAGTCACTGTCAATCCTAATAATAAAAACTGGGATTGGAAAGATTTATTCTATTTTTGGGGTGTCAATATACAAAGTGTGATTGGTTTTTCCTTAATTGCCTCGTTATATGTTATCTATGATTTAAACACTTTTGTTGTTTTTTTTGGTACATTAATAGGTTCATTGTTAGTTTATTTTTTTTCAAACTTAATTGGGGAGCCCTCACAAAAATTTGGATTACCTTTTGTAGTTTTATTGAGATCCTCTTTAGGTGTAAAAGGTGCAAAATACTTTGGTTTGATAAGAACTCTAGTTGGCGTTTTTATGTTTGGAATACAAACATACTTTTTGTCAAAAGCATTTGTTTATTTGGTACGAATATTATTTTTTTCAATCGACTCATCTTTGCTTGATCAAGACATCTTTTTATTATTTTTTTTAGGTCTAAATATAATTGATTGGATTTCAATTACACTGTCAATTCTTATACAAGTATCTTTATTTAGTGTTGGTATGGTGTTTAATAGAAAAATCATGAAATTTTCAGCAATAGCTGTTTATGTAGGAATTTTTATGTTTTTTTTAATTGTTTTATTAAATGATGTAAAAATTACTTCTCAAGCATTTTTACAGTCAGTAAATTATTATAATTTTTTTGATCAAAAAAACTTTATACCTCTACTTACTGTTGCGGGTACTGTGTTTGCTTATTTTTCAATAATTATTTTGAGTTATGGAGATTTTTCCCGTCATGTAAAAAATAAAGGTGAGTTAAAAAAGGGAAATCTAAGTTTAATACTTAATTTGGTTGTTTTTTCTTTTATGGCTTTATTTATTGTTAGTGGTGCTGATGCTTTAATAAAACAAGATGCACAAAATTTATCAAGAATTCTTACTAACCCAACTGACATAATAGGTAAAATGAACAATCTCTTAGTTACAATTTTAGTGCTGATTTTTATTATTATTGCATCTGCATCGACAAATTTGATCGCAAATTTTATACCATCGCAATATACATTAATAAATTTTATTCCTTCATCAATATCGTTAAAAGGTGCAAGCTATACAATTGGATTTTTTGGTTTTTTCCTTGGAGTTTTCTGGTTAACTTTTTTAAGTCAAATTGGAATTTTATCAATGATAGATACCTTAGGAGCTTTTTTTGGTCCATTATTTGGACTGATGATTTGTGATTATTATTTTATCAAAAAAAATAAACTTAATAATAAAGATATTTATTCATTAGATAAAAATGGTATTTATTACTATTCAGGTGGATGGCATTTAAAGGCAGTTTATTCGTTAATTTTGGGTTTTATTTTTGCAGCATCTACAATTTGGAATTCTAATTTAATGTTTTTACAATCATATTCATGGATTATGGGGGCATTTATTGCGGCTATTGTGTATTATTTGCTAGCAAAAGATTAATTTAACTCAATGAAAAAAAATCAATATAACTTTGAAAACAGAACTGCTCTTATTACTGGAGGAGCACAAGGTTTTGGTCTTGATATTGCCAAAAGATTCTTAGACTCGGGTGCTAAAGTTGTTATATGGGATATTGATGACAAAGTATTAGATAAAACAAAAAAAGATGTTAACAATGTTAATTTGACCTCAGATATTGTTGATGTTTCAGTTTATAAAGATGTTGAAAAGGCCGCCTCAAAAATTTTAAGTAATTCAAAAATAGATATACTAATTAATAATGCTGGCATCACTGGACCAACGGCTCCGTTGTGGAAATATGACGTAGAAACGTGGAATAAGATCATAGAAATTAATTTATTTGGCACATTTAATTGTTGCAGAGCGGTAGTGCCTAATATGATTGAAAATAATTATGGAAGGATTGTCAATGTAGCATCTGTTGCTGGAAAAGATGGAAATGCTAATGCGAGCGCATATAGCGCTGGAAAAGCTGGAGCTATTGGACTTACAAAATCGTTAGGAAAGGAACTTGCTGATAAAAATATTGCAGTAAATGCTGTAACGCCAGCTGGAGCAAAAACTCGCATTTTAAACCAAATGAGTAAAGAGCATGTGCAGAGGATGCTTTCTAAGGTTCCAAGGGGAAGATTTTTAGAAGTTGAAGAATTTACATCGTTAATTTGTTGGCTTTCATCAGAGGAAAATACCTTTTCAACTGCTGCAGTGTTTGATATCAGTGGTGGCCGTTCAACGTATTAACTTTGGTATTAAAGGTCAACTACCTTTACATTACTTAACTTTGCTCTACTAAATTTGAGATCTTTCGACATAACTGGCGCAAAAATCATTATTGACCAGTAAATAAGTAATAAAAATATCGAAATTGTCTTCATATTATAAATGTAGAACTAAATGTTGAATTTTGATTGTTTAAATTTTGTCAAAATAATGTATTAACAATTTTTTTATGAAATTTTTTACACAAACTTTTGTCATTTCAATTCTTGCAATTAATTTTTCTTTTGCATCTGAAATAAAAGTTTTTAGTTTTACAGAAACCGAACTCTCACAATTACAAGTTAGAAAAGTAAGAGGTGCTGATAATAAAACAATTTATTCTGTTGGAAAAAATGAAAATGGAAATTTTTTGAAATCAGAGGCTAATAACGCTGCTTCTGGTCTTGGTAAAGAGATAATTATCGATCTCAATAAAACTCCCTTTATCAACATTACTTGGAAAATTGAACAAGATTTAAATGGAATTAAAGAAAATTCAAAAAAAGGACATGATTATGCAGCTAGAGTTTTTGTCATTAAAAAAACAGGCGCTACCCCTCTTTCTAATAGAGCTATAAATTACGTTTTTTCTAGTAATAATGATGTCGGGTTAAATTGGCCAAGTCCCTACACAAAAAAATCAATAGATAATGTATTGGCTAGTACAAAAAAAAATATGAATGAATGGGTAACTGTAAAGGCCAATGTAAAAGAGGATTTTAAAAGATTTCACAACTTAGATGTAAAAGAATTGGATGGAGTTGCTATAATGTCTGATACCGATAACTCAAAAATGAAATCAATTGCATACTTTCAAAATATTTATTTTTCTGAAAAATAATTAAAATTTTAGGTACTTTTTTAACCAGAGATTAAATAAAGAAAGAATAACTGCAACGATAACATCTTCCAAAGGACTTGCTTGTGGGTAGCCAAAATTCCACGCTACCACCATTACCAACCAAATCACAAAAATATTCATTTTAAATCTTATACCTTAGAATGTATGAAATATAAAATTTTTTGATATAATCCAATAATGCACGACAATTTCTTTCACAAATTAAAAGTATACTATGAAGATACAGACTCAGGAGGAGTAGTTTATTACGCAAATTATTTAAAGTTTCTTGAGCGAGCAAGGACAGAGGCTTTGTATTCAATTGGTTATAGTAATAAAAAAGTAAAAGATGATTTTGAGTCATTAATTATTGTTAAATCTTGTAACATAGAATACAAAAAGTCTGCTTATCTGGAAGATGAGTTGACAATTAGATCTTTTGTAAAATCTATTAGCAAAATATCTTTTTCAATGAGTCAAATTATTACAAGAGGTGATGACAAAATTGTAGATGCGCATATTCAGCTGGTATTTGTAGATACAAAAGGCAAACCAAAAAAAATACCAGAGGAAATTTATTCAAAATTTAAACCATATTTTTGTGATACAATTAAAAGTTAGCAAGTTTTTTTGCCTTTTTGAATAAATTTATCATCATTCTGGTTGAAATTAATTTTGTGTTAACATTTCTTGGGCTAGGGTGGTAACTCGATAATATTATCAATCCATTTGGCAATAATTGTTTTTTGCCATGTTTAAAAATAAATTTTTCTTTAATATTAAATTTTTGTTTATATAATTTTGTATAATTATCAAAAGCTACTTTACCTAAGGTAACTATCACTTTAAGTTTTTTTAAAGATAAAATTTCTTGATCAATAAAATTAGAACAGTTAGAAATTTCATTGCTCAATGGTTTATCTTCAGGAGGAACACATTTTAGTACGTTGGTAATATAAGTAGATTTTAGATTTAAGTTATCATTTAAATGTTTTGAGAACGGTAAATTGGAAATTCCTGCTTGATATAAACATTTAAATAAAAAATCACCAGATTTATCTCCTGTAAAAGCTCTGCCAGTTCTTGTACCGCCATGAGCTGCTGGTGCTAAACCTATGATAGCTAATTTTGCATTTAAATTTCCAAAACCTGGAACTGGTTTTCCCCAGTATACCTCGTTAATGTTTTGTTTTCTTTTTTGTGTACTTACCTTATGGACAAATTTAACTAATCTTGGACATTTCTTACAATTAACTATTGTTTTGTTTAAATTATTCAATCTAATATCCATAAATGAAATTTTTAAGATTCTCTTTAATAATATTTATAACTTTAACCTCAACAGTTAAAGCAGATTTCAATAAAAAATTGATTGATCAACTTGATGATGGTGGAAAATTAATATTTATCAGACATGCATATGCACCTGGAAGTGGTGATCCAGATAATTTCAATCTAAACGATTGTTCAACTCAAAGAAATTTAAGTAACGAAGGTAAAAATCAAGCTAAAAATATTGGTGAATTTTTTAGAAAGAATAAAATCAAAATAGAAAAAGTAATCTCAAGTGAATGGTGTAGGTGCAAAGACACTTCTAGTTTAGCTTTTGGAAGTTTTGAGACCAAAAATTTCTTGAATTCATTTTATAGTTCAAAGTTTGTCAAAAACAAAAACTCGCAAATGTTAGATTTGAGAAAGTATATCAAAAACTTTAAAAGCAAAAAAAATTTAGTGTTAGTTACTCATTATGTTGTAATTTCTGAGGCTTTGAATTTTGCACCATCATCTGGAGAAATTGTTATTTCGGATAAAAAATTTAATATAATAGGTAATGTTAAGACAAATTATTAAAATATTATGTCATCTAAAAGAGCAATGAAACAAGCCCAAAAGCAGGCCTATGCTAAACATAGAAGCAATATTACAAATAATCGATTTAATTCGAGAAAAAGAAACATTAATAAGAATAAAAAAAAAAATTAGCTTTCTTTTTCAAATTTTTCTACTTTTTTACACGTAGAAATTTTTGATAAGCCTTCCTCATTGTTTAAAACTGACTTCATAAAAATTTCTGATTTACCTTTTTCAATTAAAATTTGAGTGTAAAATTGAGGGTAACCATGTTTGAGAGTTAATATTTTTCCATCTTCTTCATATATATTAGTAATGTAGGTATTAGCTTTTTTTACGCTTAAATCTGTTCTTTTGTGTTTTTTAAAGGTTTGTTCTTTGTAAACGTAATTTCTTGTCATTGTTAATTCATCAAGATTAATTACATACTCATTTTTTAAAAATTCATCTTGTTTATCATCACACTTACTCATAATAATTATTTCTGATTTTAGGTGTTGTATTGGGAGAGAAATGAAGAAAAAAAATATTAAAAAATTAATTTTTTTCATGTTTCTCAGCAAAAAATAAGCCTATTAAAAGTAAAGCCGTCCAACCGAGACCTAAAAGTCCTTTAAAAACATTTGTGTCTGCACTCCAAATCTTAAGAAATAATGCTCCAAAGATAAGTCCTACAATGTATATGATTATTACTATTGAAGTTTTACTCATTTTTTAAATTTTTTTTGAATAAAGAAATACCATTTTCAATTTTATATGTATAGGACTCTTCGAAACTTTTTAATTGCCATCCAGATAGTCTTTTTTTAAGAGTATCTAAATTATCTTTTTTCCATTGATCTGATGTTTCTTCAAGTTTCCAAATTTTTTTTTCCTCATTAGTTCTTCCACAACCATAACAATATCCTGATTTTGGATCTGTTTTACAAATGCTTATACAAGGTGAAATAATCATTTATTTATTTTAGATATTAAGTATATATATTTAATGGATACTTTATCAATTAATGATTTAAAAAATTTCGAGATCAACATTGATTTTTTTAGTCTCATTATTTCTATATTAACAAGCGCGATATGTGCTTATTTAATTAAATTTATTTATATAAAATTTGCTAAATCAATAAACAACAAGGAGAATTTCTCTGACACTTTTGTCTTACTAGCAATAACCACAACTGTTGTTATAACTGTTGTAAAGTTTTCTTTAGCTCTATCACTAGGACTTGTGGGAGCTTTATCTATTGTAAGATTTAGGGCTGCCATCAAAGAACCTGAAGAGCTAATTTATCTTTTTTTAATTATCGGAGTTGGTTTAGCGTCAGGATCAGGTCAATATCATATCAGTTTTATCTTAACCTCCGCAGCTTTTATTATAATTTTTTTTGATAATAAGTTTCGTAAAAATAGAATTTTTTCAAGCGCAGAAATATTGAATGTGGAAATTAATTGTGAAGATTATGAAAAACTTAAAAAGGAATTAGAACAAATTACAAAGAATACCAAAATAGAATTAGACCTAAAATCTATAATAAAACAAAACTCAAAATTTGAGATTATCTACATAATTAAAAAACAAATTGACTCAGACACTGCAAATCTTGTTATTAAGAAATTAAATGATTTAGATTTTAAAGATTTTATATTTTCAATTTCTAAAGATATTCATGTACCACTCTAATAGATGATCAAAATTTGGTTAAATATAATCAGAAATTTATTTTCAATTTTTGGTATATTAGTTTTTGTATCAATCATTTTATTTCTTTTTTTTGGTGAAACCTCTAAGCAAAGAAGAAATATTTTCTTTGAGACAGTCAAATCATTTGTTGGAATTGGTTTTAAATATGATGGATTTATCGCTAATACACCCTACAAGTATTTTGATTATATGTATTTGACTTTAACAAATAAATTTATCAATCATGATTTTAGTTCAATTAATTTAGAGATAAATCTTAAAAATTTGAAATTATTGGAAAAGATGAGAGATGATAAATATAGAAATGTTAATAATAAAAGTGAATGGGCAAGAGCCCAACTTAGAATAGAGGATAAAAAAAACAATGTTAATAAAATAGTCAAAGTAAAATTAAGGCCCAAAGGAGATAGGGCAATTCATTTCCTAAATTTGGACTCAATGTCATATAAACTGGATGTAAGAGGTGAAGATAACTACATTTTTGGAATGGAGGAAATGTCATTACAAAAACCAATTGCAAGAAATTTTGCCTGGGAAATTCTTTATCATCAAATGTTGAGAGATGAGAGTATTTTATCTTTACAAATTACCCCAGTTAAATTTTATAGAAATGGAGAATATTTAGGAGTATTTGTTTTAGAAGAAGGTTTTGGAAAAGAACTACTAGAGAAACAAGCAAGAAAGAATGGTCCAATTGTTAGTATAGATGAAAATTTAGATCAATCTTTTCCAAATTTAACATACGAGTACTACTCTGAAAATTATTGGGTTAAAAAATCACCAGATATTATAAATTATTTTAAAAATAATTTAGAATTTATAAAAACTAATTTTAGAAATGATGAATTTCAAATTGAGAATTATTTTGACATAGATAAATGGGCAAAATTCTTTGCACTCTCAGATGTTTTAAAAATGTTTCATGGCACTGTAACTAAATCAGTAAAGCTATACTACAATCCTAGCTCAGGTTTAATCGAACCGATTGCATTTGATGGACATTATCAGTCGGGTTATAACGATTTTTCTTTCATTGATTTTATTGATAACCCAAAAATAGAATGTGGTTACGCTTGTACAAACAGAGTGTGGTACAGTTTATTTTTTGATAAAAAAAATATTAATTTTTTAAAAAAATATTTTTATCATATAAATAGATACACTTCTGATGATTACCAAAATAAATTAATTAATTATTCTGAAAATCAACTAAAAAAGATTAACAATTTTTTTTATAGTGAATACCAAAGCTCTGATCGAGTTTTTTTTAATGGAATATTACCATATTATTATGATAATTCAGTCATAAAAAAAAGAAGTTCCATTTTAAAAAATAAAATATTGAAAAAAAACTTAAACTCTTCTTTAGAACAGATTGAGTTTGCAAGGAACTTTTTTTATAAAAATATAAGAAACTTAGAAATTAGTGAAAATAGAAATATTGAGGTTAAAAGCGGTTTATGGGTTTTGAAAGATGTCAGACTAATTGATCGAGATATAACTTTTAAAGATGACTCTATATTAATTCTTACCGGAAATAATCAAATCATCGGCCAAAATAAAGAAGTTAATATTTCTGGTGATGGAATGTTGGTTCAATTAAATGGCAAAATTGATCTTGAAAATATAAAATTCAGGCAGTTAAAAAATATTAGATTAGATGGTTTAAATTGGTCTGGAGCACTCAATATAATTGACTCAATTACAAATATTAAAAACGTTTCTATAGAAAATACTCTAGGAGAGGACTCAATAAACTTGGTTGGTTGTAAATCTTATATAGAAGACCTAACTGTTTTAAATTCTGAAAGTGACTCAGTTGATATTGATTTTGGAAAAATTACTTTTAATACAATTAATTGTAATGGTTCTGGCAATGATTGTTTTGATACTTCTGGATCCACTGTAAGTGGGAATATTTTATCAGGATCTAATGTTGTTGATAAACTTGGTAGCTTTGGAGAAAATTCGAATGTATCAATTAAAAAAATAAATGGTAATGATGTTAATATTGGAATTGCTTCTAAGGATGGGAGCAGTGTTCAAATTAAAGAATTAAATTTGACAAATTACAACATACCATTAGCTAGTTATTATAAGAAATTTTTTTTTAAAGACTCCAAAATTGAAATTCAAAAAATTAATCTAAAAGAAGCGATTTCAAATAATTTTCTAGTTTCTGACGGCAATAAATTAGTTATTAACAAAAAAGAGCATAAAATTAAGTCGCCAAACAAAGTTATAATTAATTCGATATACCCTAATACTTAAAAATGTTTGAATTAATAAAAAAAATTGAAAAAAAACACAGAATTATTAAACCCAGATTAGAAAGAAAGGTAAAAATTAGTAAACACAGCCAAGTTTTTTATAAAAATTTTTTGAAAAGATGTTCGTTTTATAAGCAATTTTCAGACCAAATAGTGGAATCTATTTACTTTGATGATCATAATTTGAGTTTTGCAAAATCTAACATTGACGGAGAATTTTACAGAATCAAACCTAGAATCAGATGGTATAATGATGATTTATCAAAAATTAAATATGAGTTTAAAATTAAAAAAGGATTTAACGGATATAAAATCATTTCAAATGATATTTATGACTTTGAAAATGATAAAAAAATTATATTAAAAAAAACTAGATCTTTTCTTAAAGAAATTTTTGACATGAGTCTAAAAGAGGCAATCACAATCAGATATAACCGGTCTTATTTAAAGCATCCATCTGGAATAAGACTAACTTTAGATAAAAACTTAACCTACAGTCTTCCAGGATCAAGTATTAAAAAGTCTTTAGATTTTGAAGTATTAGAGTTTAAATATGATGTGGATAAAGACTATTACTTTAGAAAAGTTTTATTTAATAATTTTTTAAATTTACCATTAAAGCTCACCAAGTGCTCAAAATACGTTGAGGCTATCACAAGTGAATACTCTTATTAATTTAAATTGGACAAATAAAATCAATAATATATAAAGCTCAATATTATAACTGGGGCGATGGCGGAATTGGTAGACGCGCTGGTCTTAGGAACCAGTCGAGCAATCGGTGAAGGTTCGAGTCCTTTTCGCCCTACCATGAAGTAAATATTTATGAAAGTAACAGTAGAAAATAAAAAAGGTTTAAACAAAGATCTTAAAGTATTTGTGGATAAAAAAACCATGAATACTTATATGGACGAGAAGTATGATGAAATAAAAGGAACAGTTAATTTAAAAGGTTTTAGACCAGGTAAAGTTCCTAAAGAAATTCTAAAAAGACAATTTGGTAAGGCTGTTTTTGGTGAAGTTTTAGATAAGGTTATTAAAGAAACTTCAACAAAGGCATTAGAGGAAAATAAAATTAAACCTGCCGGCCAACCAAAATTAGATCTTAAAACCTACGGGGAAGACAAAGAACTTGAATATATAATTTCTGTAACAGAACTTCCTAAAGTTGAAATTAAATCTATAGAGAACATCAAATTTAATGAATACAAAGTTAAAATTGATGAAAAAGAAACTGATAAAAGAATAAATGAAATTGCAAAAAACCAACCTAATTTCAAAGAGTCTCCCCAAGATAGTAAAGCCAAAGAGGGAGATTTAGTAGTATTTGACTACAAAGCAACAGTTGATGACAAGCCATTTAAAGGAGATGAAGGCAAGAATACACAATTAACATTAGGCAAAGATTTATTTTTAAAAGATTTTGATAAACAATTAATTGGTGTAAAAAAAGGTGACGAAAAATTAGTTGAAGCTATTTTACCAGAAAACTTTCCAGAAAAAGATTTAGTAAATAAAAAAGCAAAGTTTAGTTGCAAAATTACTTCAATTAAACATCCTGAAAAAGTAGTTATAGATGATGAATTTGCAAAAAATCTAGGAGCAAAAGACTTAAAAGATCTAAAGTCGCTGATATCTAAACAAATAAATGATGAGTACAAAAATTCATTAGATAGACTTTCAAAAAATCAAATTTTGAGAGAAATAGAGAAATTTAAAGTAAATGAGATACCAGAAAATTTAATCGAGGAAGAAGTAAAGATACTTTCGCAAGGCATGAAAGAAGAAGATGCAAAAAAAAGTAAAAAGAATTTTGAAGACGTTGCGAAAAAAAGAATTAAAGTCGGTTTAATACTCAATGAGTTCGGCGAACAAAATAAAATTAGTGTTACAGAACAAGAATTACAAGCAGAGGTCCAAAAACAAATAAGAATGATGCCCGGACAAGAAAAAATGGTAATGGACTTTTATCAAAAAAATAAATCAGCTTTAGCAAGTTTAAGGGGCACTGTTTATGAGGAAAAAATCATATCTGCTATCAAAGAAAAAGCAAAAGGTAGTCTAAAAGAAGTCACAAAAGATGATGCTGAAAAAATTTTGAAGGAGTCACAAAAAACAGAGAATGATGCCTCAAATGAGAAAAAAGATTCAAATAATAAAAAAGTAGAAGCAAAAAAATCTTCTACCAAAAAAACTTCAGTAAAATCAGCTAAATCAAAACCTAAAACAAAAAAAGTTAGCAAAAAGTAAGCACAAGTTGTATAAATAAAACGAATCAACTTATGACAACAAAAATTGCTGAACACATGAATACTCTTGTCCCTATGGTTGTTGAACAATCTAACAAAGGTGAAAGAGCCTATGATATTTATTCTAGACTTTTAAAGGAAAGAATAATTTTTTTAACTGGTCAAATTAATGATACCGTTGCTTCATTAGTAACTGCACAACTTTTGTTTTTGGAAGCTGAGGATCCTAAAAAAGAGATTTATTTTTATATCAATAGTCCAGGTGGGTTAGTAACAGCAGGTTTAGGTATTTATGACACAATGCAATATATCAAACCAGAAATTTCAACTTTATGCATTGGTCAAGCTGCATCAATGGGCTCTTTTTTATTGGCTGCAGGCAGTAAAGGTAAAAGATTTTCATTACCAAATTCTAGAATTATGGTTCATCAGCCTTCAGCTGGTTTTCAAGGACAGGCTACAGATATTGAAATTCATGCGAAAGAAGTTTTAGATTTAAAAAATAGATTAAATGAAATTTACTCAAAACACACAGGTAAATCAGTTGAGGAAATAAAATCTGCCCTTGAAAGAGATAATTTTATGACAGCTGAGATTGCTAAAGACTTCGGATTAGTGGATGAAGTTGTTGAAAAAAGATCTTAAAACACAACATATTGTAACAACTAATAATAGAACTTGATAACATAAACTCCTTTATAATAAAGTAATCTTATTGATTCGTTTTTAAATTATGAGCACAAATAATAAAAATATTCTTTATTGTTCTTTTTGTGGTAAGAGCCAACATGAGGTTAGGAAACTTATTGCTGGACCTACTGTATTCATATGTGATGAGTGTGTTGAGCTTTGTATGGATATTATTAAAGAGGAGAACAAAGATACATTTGTAAAACACCAGGACGGATTACCATCACCAAAAGAAATTTGTACAGTTTTAGATGATTATGTAATTGGTCAAGGACATGCAAAAAAAGTTCTTTCTGTTGCAGTTCATAATCATTACAAAAGACTAAATTACGAGAATAAAACAAGTAAAAATGTCGAACTCTCAAAATCAAATATTCTTCTTGTAGGACCAACAGGCTGTGGAAAAACTTTACTAGCTCAGACTTTAGCAAGAATACTTGACGTACCTTTTACAATGGCTGATGCAACAACTTTGACTGAAGCAGGTTATGTTGGCGAAGACGTTGAAAACATCATATTAAAACTTTTACAGGCAGCAGATTATAATGTAGAAAAAGCTCAAAGAGGAATAGTTTACATTGATGAAGTAGACAAGATTAGTAGAAAGTCAGAAAACCCATCTATAACAAGAGATGTTTCGGGTGAAGGTGTTCAACAAGCGTTGCTTAAAATTATGGAAGGTACAATTGCAAGTGTTCCTCCTCAAGGTGGAAGAAAACATCCTCAGCAAGAATTTTTACAGGTGGATACAACAAATATCTTATTTATTTGTGGTGGAGCTTTTGCTGGTTTAGAGAAAATTATTTCACAAAGAGATAAAGGTACATCAATTGGGTTTGGGGCTGATGTTAAAAATACTCAAGACAAGAAAACTGGTGAGTGGATGAAAGCTTTAGAACCTGAAGATTTATTAAAATACGGACTTATACCTGAGTTTATTGGTAGACTCCCTATGATTGCAACCTTAGAAGATTTAGATGTTAAATCTTTGATTAGAATAATTGAAGAACCTAAAAATTCACTAACAAAACAATATCAAGAATTATTTAAATTAGATGGAGCAAAATTAACTTTTAAAGAAAATGCTTTGAAAGAAATTGCCCTTAAAGCAATAAAGAAAAAAACTGGAGCAAGAGGCTTAAGAGCGATAATGGAGAATATTTTATTAAAAACTATGTATGATTTACCTGGAATGGAAAATATTCAAGAAGTAATTGTTGATGCAAATTCAGCAAAAGGACTTTCTGAACCAATATTAATCCACTCCAAAGGCGATTCGAGCTCAGCTAAATCCAATAAAACAACAGCGGCTTAATATCCTTAATAAGTCATAAAAATCTATTGCAATATTTTATTTAATATCCATATTCTTCATATGGATGTTAAATTTACATTACCACTCTTACCTTTAAGAGATATTGTAGTATTTCCAAGTATGGTAATTCCTTTATTTGTTGGAAGGGATAAATCTATTTCAGCGCTTAACGAGGTGATGAAAAAGGAGAAAAAGATTATCTTGGTAACACAAAAAAACTCAGAAATTGACGATCCTAAAAAAACTGATATTTTTTTGCAAGGTTGTGAAGGAAATATTTTACAACTTTTAAAACTTCCAGATGGAACAGTTAAAGTTTTAGTTGAGGGAATAAGAAGAGTAAAAATTCTTGAATTTATTGACAACCAAAAATTTATAACTTGTGATTACTCACATTCTAAAGATGAAAACGAAAAAAATGAGGACCTTTATCCATTAGCTGTTACAGCATTAAGAAGATTGGAAAAATTAACATCTATAAACAAAAAAATTTCTACTGAAACTATAAATAGCATAAAGCAATTGAAAGATCCCTCACAGATTGGAGACAATATTGCCTCGCATCTGTCAGCTTCTATTTCAGAAAAACAACAGATATTTGAGACCTTAGATGTAAAGAAAAGGTTAAACTCAATAATTAAGATTATGGAAAATGAAACAAGTATTATTGGTGTTGAAAAAAGAATTAGAGGTAGAGTTAAAACTCAAATGGAAAAGACCCAGAGAGAATATTATTTAAATGAACAACTTAAAGCAATTCAAAAAGAATTAGGTGAAATTGAAGATGGTAAAGATGAAAGTGCAAATTTAAATAAATCTATTTTGAAGGCTAAAATGCCAAAAGATGTTGAAAAAAAATGTCTTCAAGAATTGAAAAAATTGAAGAATATGAGCCCTATGTCAGCTGAGGCCACAGTTGTAAGAAATTATCTAGATTGGATGATTGATTTACCATGGCACAAAAAAAGCGAAGTCGATATTGATTTGAATAAAGCTTTGAATATTCTGGATAAAGATCATTTTGGACTAGAAAAAATTAAAGAAAGGATAATAGAATTTTTAGCTGTGCAAAAAAGAATGGGTAAAATTAAAGGACCCATTCTATGTTTGGTTGGTCCTCCTGGCGTAGGCAAAACTTCGTTAGGAAAATCAATTGCTAAAGCAACAAATAGAGAATTTGTGAGAATGTCAGTTGGTGGCATGAGAGACGAAGCTGAGATTAGAGGACATAGAAGAACTTATATAGGTTCATTACCAGGTAAGATAATTCAGTTGATGAAAAAAGCAGGAACTAAAAATCCACTTATCCTTTTAGACGAAATAGATAAAATAGGAAACGATTATAGAGGAGATCCCTCCTCAGCTTTACTTGAAGCTTTGGATCCTGAGCAAAATACAAATTTTAACGATCATTATTTAGAAGTTGATTACGATTTATCAGATGTGATGTTTGTTACCACTGCCAATACTTTGAATATCTTGCCACCATTATTAGACAGAATGGAGGTTATTAGATTAGCTGGATATACTGAGGATGAAAAACTTAATATTGCAAATAAATATTTGCTACCTAAGCAGATAAAAGATAACGGCGTAAAAGAACAAGAAATGAAGCTTAAAGATGATATAATTAAAGAAATAATAAGAAACTATACAAAAGAGTCAGGAGTAAGAAATTTAGAAAGAGAGATTTCAAAAGTTGCCCGTAAAGTCGTAAAAAAGGTTGTTTCTGGAGAAAAAAAAGAAGTGGTAGTTGAAAAAAATAATCTTCAAGATTTTCTTGGGGTAGCAAAATATAAGTCAGGTGAACTAGAAAATGAAAATAGAATAGGGGTAGTAACAGGTTTAGCGTGGACGGAGTATGGAGGTGAAATTTTAAAAATTGAAACCGTAACAATGCCAGGTAAAGGCAGAATGCAAATTACAGGAAAACTTGGTGATGTAATGCAAGAGTCAGTAAAAGCAGCAAAGTCTTTTGTTAGATCTAAATGTTTAGAATATGGAATTATCCCTCCTTTATTTGAAAAAAAAGATTTTCATATTCATGTACCAGAAGGAGCCACACCCAAAGATGGGCCATCTGCAGGTATCGGTATGGTGACCTCTATAGTATCGTCTTTAACAAATATACCTGTAAAAAAAGATATCGCCATGACTGGAGAAGTTACAATTACTGGTCAAGTTTTACAGATCGGTGGATTAAAAGAGAAATTACTAGCAGCTCATAGAGCTGGCGTTAAAGAGGTTTTAATTCCTAAGGAGAATGAAAAAGATTTAATAGATATGCCAAAAAAAATTATTGAAGAAATTAAAATTACGCCGATTGAATATGCAGATGAAGTATTAAAAATAGCTTTAACAAAAGAACTTAAGAAAACCGAGTGGGTCGAAGTTGATTTAGCTAAAAAGGACGATAAATCTCAAGCAAGTATCCAATAATTAATATTTAACAAACTATAGTTTTTTATAAAGTTTTATCAATTATTCGTGTTATTGTTTTTAACTATGAAAAAAATAATTGGAAAACCAAGTGAAACAAATAATAAACTTATTAAGTTAATTGAAAAATTAAAAATCAATAATTTTTATTTAGAAAATAATAAAGATTTTAGAGATCAAATTCTTAAAGATATTAATTATAAAGATGAAATATTAGATATTGGAAAAGCGATGAGAGATAAATTTGATAAGATTGATTGTATGAGTAAAGAAACTTTAGATGTTAACGATTTTGGTGCTTTTCCAGATATAGTTTGTGATATATGCTCTGAAGTAACAGGATTAGAAAACAAGTATGACAAAATTATTTGTATAGCTATACTTGAACATGTTTATGATCCATTTAAAGCAGTAAGCAATTTAAAAAAAATGCTCAAAGATAACGGAAAAATCTATGGTTACGTTCCATATCTTTTTTATTATCATGCTCCAAAAAATTTAAAATTTCAGGATTATTTTAGGTTTTCTAAAGATGCCTTAGCTTATTTATTTAAAGATTTTGGAGATGTTGAATTATATCCTGTTAGAGGAAGAATATCATCTTCATTTAACATTATGTTTGCAGGTAGATGGAAAAAATATATTGAAAAAACTAATATAAATATTCTTTTAGATAAGTTGTCAAATAATGAAAAAAATCTTAAACAATGTAGTGGTTTTAATTTTATTGTTAAAAAATAATTTTTTAAGCCATTTTTCATTATTAATTGAACTTGACGTTGTTGTGCTAAAAGATATAAAACAATATTTTTGGTAATGGGCGGTTAGCTCAGTTGGTAGAGCATCTCGTTTACACCGAGGGGGTCAAAGGTTCGAGTCCTTTACTGCCCACCAAAAGAATCAAAAAGGGGGGGTGTAGCTCAGTTGGTTAGAGCGATCGCCTGTCACGCGATAGGTCGAGGGTTCGAGTCCCTTCACTCCCGCCACTTTATTGTTAACAGCTGATAATACTCATGAATTTGGCTGTATATTTTGAATAATGTGACCTAACACCACTTCATCTGGCTATAAAAAATGATATATATTCGTCCATGACAGCGGAATTTTTAAAAGATTATTTGCCCATAATATTATTTCTAATTATCGCATTAGGTTTAAGTTGTGCTTTTATAGTCATTAATTTTATTTTATCTCCAAAAAACCCAGATCCTGAAAAGTTATCAGCTTATGAGTGTGGGTTTGAACCATTTCAAGACTCAAGAATGGAATTTGATGTGAGATTTTATCTTGTTGCGATACTCTTTATTATATTCGACCTTGAAATCGCATTTTTATTTCCATGGGCAATATCTTTGGGAAATATTGGTATTTTAGGTTTTACCTCAATGATGATTTTCTTATTCATACTAACGGTTGGGTTTATTTATGAATGGAAAAAAGGTGCATTAGACTGGGAATAAAATTTTTAAAATGAATAGTAAGTTAGATAAAGTTCCTGAGGAGTTTAAAAAACTTGCAGAAGATTTCGGCAAGAATGGTTTCATCACTACTTCTTTAGAGAACTTAGTTAATTGGTCAAGATCTGGCTCTTTACATTGGATGACTTTCGGACTTGCTTGTTGTGCAGTTGAAATGATGCAAACTGCTATGCCAAGATATGATCTCGAAAGATTTGGTGCTGCCCCAAGGGGTTCACCTAGACAGTCTGATGTTATGATAGTTGCAGGCACTTTAACTAATAAAATGGCACCTGCGTTAAGAAAGGTTTATGATCAAATGCCTGAACCAAGATATGTAATATCAATGGGGAGTTGTGCTAATGGCGGAGGCTACTATCATTATTCTTACTCTGTAGTAAGAGGATGTGATCGTATTGTGCCCGTTGATGTTTATGTACCAGGATGTCCACCTTCTGCTGAAGCTTTATTATATGGCATATTACAGTTACAAAAAAAAATAAGAAACAAGGGTTCTTTCAATAGATAAAAATGAATAATTTAATTGATTTAGAAAAAAAAATAAACTCTGAGCTAACGACTAAAATAAATAAAACTTCAATTAAGCATAATCAAATTTATGTTGAAATTGACAAAGAGGATTTAGTTGATGTCATTTTATTTATGAAAACAACTCAAGATATAAAGTTTAGACAACTTATTGATATTACGGTTGTTGATTATCCAGAACAAACTAGAAGATTTAAAATTGTATATTTGTTTTTAAGTCATGAATATAATCAGAGAATGATTTTGAGTTATTTTATTAATGAGAACGAAGTTATATCTTCTATAACCTCTGTTTTTCCATCAGCCAATTGGATGGAAAGAGAGGTATTTGATATGTATGGTGTAAATTTTAAGGACCATCCAGATTTAAGAAGAATACTTACAGATTATGGTTTCGAGGGACATCCACTTAGAAAAGATTTTCCTCTAACTGGTCATACAGAAGTAAGATACAGCGAAGAGAAAAAAAAAGTTGTTAATGAACAAGTAAAATTGGAACAAAATTATAGAAATTTTGATTACGAAAGTCCCTGGGAAGGTACTAAATATATTAAAGAAATAACTGACTCTAATGACAAAAAAAATTAAAAATTTAAATTTAAATTTTGGCCCACAACATCCAGCAGCTCATGGTGTGCTTAGACTGATATTAGAGTTAGATGGTGAAGTCGTTGAAAAAGCTGATCCACATATTGGTTTATTGCATCGTGGAACAGAAAAATTAATAGAGAACAAAACCTATATGCAAGCCGTCCCTTACTTTGATCGACTTGACTATGTCGCGCCAATGAACCAAGAACATGCTTTTGCTTTAGCTATTGAAAAGATTTTAGAAATCGATGTGCCAATAAGAGCCCAATATATAAGAGTAATGTTTTGTGAAATTGGAAGAATATTAAGCCATATATTGAATGTTACCACTCAAGCTTTAGATGTAGGTGCTTTAACTCCATCATTGTGGGGATTTGAAGAAAGAGAGACATTAATGACTTTTTATGAACGTGCATCTGGATCAAGATTACATGCAAATTATTTTAGGGCTGGTGGTGTCCATCAAGATTTACCAGCAGGTTTAGAGAAAGATATTGCAAAATTTTGTGAGACTTTCCCAAAAATAATTAATGATTTAGAAAATCTTTTAACTGATAATAGAATATTTAAACAAAGAAATGTTGATATTGGAATAGTTTCAAAAGAAGATGCACTTGATTATTCTTTCAGTGGTGTGATGATTAGAGGCTCAGGTGTTCCATGGGATCTTAGAAAATCACAACCATATGATTGTTACGATCAATTAGAATTCAAAATTCCTGTCGGTAAAAATGGTGATTGTTATGACAGATATTTATGTAGAATTGAGGAAATGAAAGAAAGTGTTTCAATCATTAAACAATGTCTAGCAAAAATGGAAAAAGGTCCTATCAAAACTTTTGATGGAAAAATATCTCCTCCATCAAAAGCAGAAATAAAAAAATCAATGGAGGCTTTAATACATCACTTTAAATTATTTACAGAGGGGTATCGAGTGCCTAAAGATGAAATTTATACTGCTGTTGAAGCACCAAAGGGTGAATTTGGTGTATATTTAATTTCTGATGGGTCAAGCAAACCTTATAAATGTAAGATTAGAGCCCCAGGGTTTTCTCATTTACAATCAATGGACTATCTGATCAAAGGTCATATGCTAGCAGATGTTCCTGCTGTACTTGGTTCTCTTGATATAGTTTTTGGCGAGGTTGATAGATGAGTTTAAGAAAACCAGCAAAAAATCAACCTG
This sequence comes from uncultured Pelagibacteraceae bacterium, assembly GCA_902538915.1. Classification (GTDB taxonomy): domain Bacteria; phylum Pseudomonadota; class Alphaproteobacteria; order Pelagibacterales; family Pelagibacteraceae; genus Pelagibacter. The sequence goes on from CACBGZ010000003.1 coordinate 59,105, forward strand.
ACAATTTTGAGTTTAATTCTTCATCATTAGAGGCAGCAAAAGATATTATTGCTAAATATCCATCAGGAAAACAACAAAGTGCAGTAATGGCATTATTATACATAGCTCAAAAACAAAATGATAATTGGATACCTTTAGCAGCTATGAAGTATATCGCAAAATTTTTAGAGATGCCGTATATAAAAGTTTATGAGGTTGCTACTTTCTATAGTATGTATAATTTATCACCAGTAGGTAAATATTTTGTTCAGGTGTGTACCACCACACCATGTATGATAAGAGGAGCAAATAAAATTGTTGAGGCATGTAAAGAAAAAATTTCTGAGGATGAGTGTGAACTTTCGAAAGATAAAAGTTGTTCATGGATGGAAGTTGAGTGTTTAGGAGCATGTGTTAATGCTCCTATGATGCAAATTAATGATGATTATTTTGAAGATCTTGATAAGGAAAAAACTTTAAAAATTTTAGATAAAATACTTAGTGGAGAAAAACCGGTGCCTGGCTCATATAGAGGTAGGGTAAATAATGAACCTGAAAACAATAGAAAAACATTAATGGATTTAAAAAATGCTTAAAGATAAAGATAGAATTTTTCAAAATTTGTATAATGATTTAGGTCCTGACTTAGACTCATCACAAAAAAGGGGTGATTGGATCAATACTAAAGAAATAACTGATAGAGGTAGGGATTGGATAATAAATGAAATTAAAGAGTCTCAACTAAGAGGAAGAGGTGGGGCTGGTTTTCCAACAGGTCTTAAATGGTCATTTGCACCTAAAGAAGTTGGGTCTAGACCTCATTACTTAGTGATAAATGGTGATGAATCAGAGCCAGGAACTTGTAAAGATAGAGATATTTTGAGGTTCGAACCACATAAGTTAATAGAAGGTTGTTTGATAGCTTCTTATGCAATTCAGGCACACGTATGTTATATTTATATAAGAGGTGAATACTTTGTAGACGGACAAAAACTTCAAGCAGCAATTGATGAAGCTTACAAAAAAAAATTATTGGGTAAAAATGCAGCTGGCACTGGATGGGATTTAGATATTTATATTCATTATGGTGCTGGTGCTTACATTTGTGGTGAGGAAACTGCATTACTAGAAAGTATAGAGGGAAAAAAGGGTCAACCAAGATTAAAACCGCCTTTCCCAGCATTAATTGGCCTTTATGGTTGTCCAACAATAATTAATAATGTTGAGACAATAGCAGTAGTTCCCACAATACTTAGACGAGGTGGAAAATGGTTTGCATCTTTAGGAAGAGAAAAAAATACAGGTACAAAAATTTTTTGTATTTCTGGAAATGTCAACAATCCCTGTAATGTTGAGGAAGAAATGAGTATTCCCTTAAGAGAGTTAATCGAGGTTCATGCTGGCGGTGTGATTGGTGGTTGGGACAACTTACAAGCTGTTATTCCAGGCGGGTCATCAATGCCATTAATACCAAAAGAGAAATGTGAAACACTGACAATGGATTTTGACTCTCTAGTAGCAGAAAAAAGTGGATTAGGGACAGCAGGTGTAGTTGTTATAAATAAAGATCAAGACATAATAAAGTGCATGGCTAGAATTGCTAGATTTTATAAACATGAAAGTTGTGGACAGTGCACACCTTGCAGAGAGGGTTCTGGTTGGATGTGGAGAATGCTCGAGAGAATGGCAAAAGGTGAAGCATCAAAAGATGAAATTGAAATGCTGGGTGATGTAACAAAGCAAATTGAAGGTCATACTATTTGTGCTTTTGGTGAAGGATCATCATGGCCTGTTCAAGGTTTATTACGACATTTTAAGGATGAGATTAAAAAGAGGAATAAATTTGATCCAATCGTAAAAGAGAATAAGAATATTCCTTATTTAGTAGATCAACACTTATTAGATAAAAATGCTTAAGTTAAAAGTAAACGATATTGAAGTAGAGGTTGAAGAGGGACTGACTGTTCTTCAAGCTTGTGAGAAAGCTGGAGCAGAGATACCAAGATTTTGCTATCATGAGAAATTATCAATTGCAGGTAATTGTAGAATGTGTTTAGTTGAAATGGAAAAATCTCCAAAGCCAATAGCATCTTGTGCAATGCCGGCAGCAGATGGAATGGTAATAAAAACAAATACTCCCAAAATCGAGAAATCAAGAAAAGGTGTTATGGAGTTTTTACTAGCGAACCATCCACTCGATTGTCCTGTTTGTGATCAAGGAGGAGAATGTGATCTTCAAGATCAGTCAATGTTTTATGGGATAGATAAATCTAGATTTAAAGAAAATAAGAGAGCAGTACCTGATAAGAATATGGGCCCATTGATTAAAACTCAAATGACTAGATGTATTCATTGTACACGTTGTGTAAGATTTGCAACTGAAGTAGCCGGAGTTCCTGAATTAGGAGCAATTGGACGAGGTGAAGATATGCAAATAACCACATATTTAGAGCAATCAGTTCAATCTGAATTATCTGGAAATGTAATTGATCTTTGCCCAGTTGGAGCTCTTACATCTAAACCTTACGTATTTGAGGCTAGACCATGGGAATTAAAAAAAACTGAAACAATCGACGTAATGGATGCCGTTGGATCAAATATCAGAGTTGATACATATGATTGGGAAGTTAAAAGAGTTTTGCCAATTATTAATGAAGATATTAATGAAGAATGGATTTCAGATAAAACAAGATACGCATGTGATGGATTGCTTAACCAAAGATTAGATACACCTTATATAAAATATAATAACAAATTTGAAAAAGCTTCTTGGAAAGAAGTTTACAATATTATCAAATCTAAAGTAGAGAATACTGACGCAGAAAAAATTTGCGGTTTTGTAGGAGATCTTACAAATATGGAGACAAGTTTTATTTTTAAAGAATTTTTAGAAAGAACAATTAACACTAAAAAATATGATTTTAGACCAAAGAAAAGATTAATAGATAATTCAAAAAGAGAGAATTATTTATTTAATTCTACAATAAATGGTATCGAAAAAGCAGATCTAATTTTATTAATTGGCACAAACCCACGATTTGAAGCAACAATGCTTAATGCCAGAATAAGAAAAGCATTTGTGAATAATAACACAAAAATTGTCTCGTTAAACAATATTGGTGAATTGACTTACGAATATCAAAGTTTAGATGGAAATACTAAAACTATCAAAGATATTGTTGATAATAATAACGAAATATCTAGAGAGATTGTTAATTCAAAAAATCCAATGATTATTTTAGGTGAATCTTTTCAAAAGTTAAAATCAGCAGATTATTTATTTAACTCTTTAAAAAATTTTTTGTCTAAAAATAATAAATTTACACAAGATTGGAATCCTTTAAACTTGTTATCAGTAGATGCATCAACAGTTGGTAATTTAGATTTAGATTTAATTGATAATAGTAATACAATTTTAGACGATCTTAATAAGAATAAGTTTGAAATTATTTTCTTAGTTGGTCAAGATAATCTAGATTTTAAAAAGAAAGATGAGTTTATAATTTATCTGGGTAGTCACGGTGATAAAGGGGCTGAAATTGCAGACCTAATTTTACCAGGTGCAGCTTTTACAGAACAATCGGGTCATTATACTAATTTAGAGGGCAAAATTCAAAAAGCATATAAAGCTTCATATCCACCAGGTGATGCAAAGGAAGATTGGCAAATCATCAATGATCTTGCAGAAATCATGAATAAAAGGAAACTTTTTAATGATAAAGATGAACTTGAGAGTAGTATGTTTAATTATCTTAAAATAAAACAAGAGCAACTAACCTCTGACTCTAATTATAAAAAAAATGAGGATAGTTTTGTTAATGAAATTTTAAACATCGATTTTAAAGATTATTATTTTTCAAATGTAATCGCGCGATCATCAAAAACAATGCTTGAGTGTTACAACTCTAAATTAGATTTTAAAAAAACTGGTACTGAAGGTTAATTAATGGAATATTTAAATATAATTTTTCAAGAAACTTATAAAATATTATTTTTATTGGTACCTGTTTTAGTTTCTGTTGCTATGATCGTATGGTTAGATAGAAGAGTATGGGCTTTTGTTCAAAAAAGACAAGGCCCAAATGTCGTTGGTCCCTTTGGTTTACTTCAATCACTAGCTGATGCTCTTAAATATATATTTAAAGAAATAATCATTCCAGCAAGTTCAAATAAAGTTATATTTATTCTTGCGCCAATTATAACAATGACCCTAGCTTTAACGGCTTGGGCTGTTATTCCATTCAGTGAGAGCAATGTTTTATCAAATATTAATGTTGGTATTCTTTATATTTTCGCAGTTTCATCTCTAGGTGTATATGGAATTATAATGGGAGGCTGGGCATCGAATTCGAAATATCCTTTTTTAGGGGCAATAAGATCTGCAGCACAAATGGTATCTTACGAAGTTTCTATTGGCATCATAATAATTAATGTTTTGCTATGTGTTGGTTCATTAAATTTGAATGATATTGTTATAGCTCAAAAAAATATGTGGTTCGTCATTCCATTATTCCCAATGTTTGTTATTTTTTTTATATCAGCATTAGCAGAAACAAATCGACCTCCTTTTGATTTACCTGAAGCAGAAGCTGAATTAGTTGCTGGTTATCAAACAGAATACTCTGGTATGATGTATGCAATGTTTTGGTTAGGAGAGTATGCAAATATTTTATTGATGTGTGCTTTAGGATCAATTTTATTTTTAGGAGGATGGTTATCACCAATTGATCTTTTTCCATTTAATATGATACCTGGTGCTATTTGGTTAATTTTTAAGATATTATTTTTATTTATACTTTTCGCACTAGTAAAAGCTATTGTGCCAAGATATAGATATGACCAACTCATGAGATTAGGTTGGAAAATATTTTTACCATTATCTCTTACTTATGTTATTTTAACAGCAAGTTATCTTTTTTATTTTAATCTTTTACCAACAACTTAAATGAAAATATCTAGATTTTTAAAAACAATATTAATGATTGATTTTATCAGTGGATTATTAATTGCAATAAGAGAACTTTTCAAATCAAAAAAAACAATTAATTACCCTTTTGAAAAAGGAAAGATTAGCCCAAGATATAGAGGTGAACACGCATTAAGAAGGTATCCTAATGGTGAGGAGAGATGTATAGCTTGCAAATTATGTGAGGCTGTTTGTCCTGCTCAAGCAATAACAATTGAGTCTTCACAAAGGTCTGACGGAAGTAGAAAAACTACTCGTTATGATATTGATATGATGAAATGTATATATTGTGGTTTATGCGAAGAATCTTGTCCAGTAGATGCAATAGTTCAAGGACCAAACTTTGAATTTTCTACTGAAACTCGTGAAGAGCTTTATTATACAAAAGAAAAACTCCTTGATAATGGAGATAGATGGGAAAATATTTTAGCTGCAAATATTAAATCAGATAACCCATACAGATAATTTATGATTGCACATGCAATATTTTTTTATATTTTTTCTATAATAGCAGTTATTTCAGCCATAATGGTAACGGTTTCAAAAAATACTGTGCACTCAGTTTTTTTTTTAATTCTTGATTTTATAAGTATTTCTTGTCTTTTTATAATGATAGGTGCAGAATTTTTAGGAATGATAATGCTAATAGTTTATGTTGGTGCAGTAGCAGTATTATTCTTATTTGTAGTTATGATGTTAAATGTTGCACAGCAAAAAAATCAATGGTTTATCTCAAAAGAGAGCTCTGGTCATATACCCATAGGGTTAATAATAAGTGTAATCATATTTTTTGAATTAATAATTGTTATTGGGGGATGGAAGTATAAACCTGAATTATTTAATCCAACAAATTTATCAATCACAAAAGAGATAAGTAATACCCATTCTTTAGGACAAATACTTTACACTGACTATATTCATGTTTTTCAAATAAGTGGAATGACTCTTCTAATAGCCATGATTGGCGCTATAGTTCTTACGTTTCGGCAAAGAGAAGGCGTAAAGAAACAAAGCTATTTAAAACAAATTTCAAGAGAGAGAGCGGAAGGTGTTGAAGTTATTGAAGTTGCTTCAAATAAAGGAGTTAAAATTGATGATTGAAATAGGTTTAGGACACTATTTAACTCTAGGGGCTGTTATTTTTAGTATCGGAGTAATTGGAATTTTTTTAAATAGAAAAAATATTATTGTAATATTGATGAGTATAGAACTTATATTATTAGCAGTTAATATAAATTTAGTTTCTTTCTCTATATATTTAGGAGATTTATCTGGTCAAGTATTCACATTATTTATATTAACTGTTGCCGCAGCCGAGGCGGCCATTGGTTTGGCAATTATAGTAGTTTATTTTAGAAATTCTGGAACTATTCGAGTAGAGGAGATAGATAAATTAAAAGGATAAAATGGAAATTTTAATAATAGCATTACCATTGATAGCCTCAATTATTTCTGGATTCTTTGGAAAATTTATTGGAGATAGAAATTCAGAAATTATCACAAGCTTACTGGTATCAATATCCGCTATTTTTTCATCCCTAGTCTTCTATGAAGTCATTATCAATCAATATCAAGAAAATATAATTATTGCAACTTGGATAAGTTCTGGATCTCTTGAAGTAAATTGGTCTATGAAGATAGACCCGTTATCCTCCGTTATGTTGGTTGTGGTTACATCAGTCTCTGCATTAGTTCACGTCTATTCAATTGGATATATGTCCCATGATCCGCATAAACCAAGATTTATGGCCTACTTATCTTTATTTACTTTTGCAATGTTGATGTTAGTTACATCAGATAATTTTATTCAATTATTTTTTGGTTGGGAGGGTGTTGGTCTTTGCTCATATTTTTTAATAGGTTTCTGGTTTAAAAAAGAGTCAGCGAATAAAGCTGCAATCAAAGCATTTGTAGTTAATAGGGTAGGTGATTTTGGGTTTGCACTTGGAATTTTTCTAATTTTTTATCTATTTGGTACAGTAAATTATTCTGAAGTTTTTAGCCAAATTTCAAACATTGAAGATAAAAACTTATTATTTTTAGGTATTACATTCAATGCAATAGATTTGATATGCTTACTTTTATTTATTGGTGCTATGGGTAAATCAGCACAAATTTTTCTTCATACCTGGTTGCCAGACGCTATGGAGGGCCCAACACCTGTTTCTGCTTTAATTCATGCAGCTACGATGGTTACAGCTGGAGTTTTTCTAGTTGTAAGGTGTTCACCAATTTATGAATACTCTGAACTAGCGTTAAACATTATAACTGTTGTTGGAATGAGTACCGCATTCTTCGCTGCAACAGTGGCCTTGGTACAAAATGATATAAAAAAGATTATTGCGTATTCTACTTGTAGTCAATTAGGTTACATGTTTTTTGCCACAGGTGTGGGTGCATATAATGTTGCTATGTTTCATTTATTTACTCACGCATTCTTTAAAGCTCTATTATTTTTAGGATCTGGTTCAGTCATTCATGCTTTCAAAGACGAACAAAACATTAATTATATGGGTGGAGTTTGGAAAAAACTTCCATACACTTATTTACTGATGTTGATAGGAACTTTAGCTTTAACAGGCTTTCCATTTTTGTCAGGTTTTTATTCTAAAGATGCAATAATAGAATTTGCATATTTAAGAGGAAATACAGCTGGTTATTATGCTGCTGGGATTGGAATTTTTACAGCTTTTCTTACATCAATTTATTCTTGGAGATTAATTTTTAAAACATTTCATGGTGAGTATAATAATAAAGATATAAAGATAGATGAGACACACGAGTCACCAATTATAATGTTGATACCTTTGGTTTTACTATCATTTGGTGCTTTATTTGCTGGTTTTTTATTTAAAGACTTGTTTATTGGTTATGAGGGGTTGAATAATTTTTGGCGTGACTCAATATTTTTTTTAAAACCATTAAGCACTGATCATCCCCCATTATGGTTTTTATTACTTACTCCAATTTTAGTCGTTTTATCTATTCCATTAGCGTATTATTTATTTTTAAAAAACAAAAATTTACCCGTACAAATTGCCAATATTAATAAACCGCTCTATCATTTTTTATTAAATAAATGGTACTTTGATGAACTTTATGATGTTTTATTTGTAAAATCATCAAAAAAGCTTGGTTTATTTTTATGGAAATTTTTTGATCTGAAAATTATTGATGGTTTTGGTCCAGATGGTATTTCCTCAATAATTAAAAAATTTTCAGTAAGAGCTAACAAATTTCAAAGCGGTTATATATATCAATATGCTTTTGTGATGTTACTTGGTTTTTCTGCTTTATTAACTTTTCTAATCGTAAAATAATGAACTTTCCTATTCTTTCTTCTTTGATTTTATTACCATCAATCGGAGCTTTATTTTTATTTTTTACTAGAGGTAATAAAAAAAATAATTTTACAATCAAGTATGTTGCTTTATTTACTTCAGCTGTAAATTTCTTTTTATCAATTTATTTATGGATATTATTTGATCCATCAACTTCTAATTTTCAATTTGTTGAGGAGAGAATTTGGATTAAAGATTTTATAAACTATAAAGTAGGCGTTGATGGGATTTCGATTTTGTTTATTTTATTAACAACATTCATCACACCTCTTTGTATCATATCTGTGAATAACTCGATTAATGAAAGACTAAGTGAATTTTTAATAGCCGTTCTTATTATGGAGTCATTCATGATAGGCGTATTCTGCTCATTAGACCTTGTTATTTTTTACTTGTTTTTTGAAGCAGGTTTAATTCCAATGTTTTTAATAATTGGAATATGGGGTGGTGCTAGACGAGTCTATTCTGCGTTTAAATTTTTTTTGTATACTTTGCTTGGTTCAGTATTAATGTTGGTAGCCATAATTACAATATATTGGTTGAACGGGACCACAGATGTAGTCGAACTTTATAATTCTGGAATTGATATTAAATATCAAAATCTTTTATGGTTAGCTTTCTTTAGTTCTTTTGCAGTTAAAACTCCTATGTGGCCCGTCCATACCTGGTTACCAGATGCTCATGTTGAAGCACCTACTGCTGGTTCTGTCTTATTAGCTGCTATATTATTAAAAATGGCTGGGTATGGTTTTATCAGATTTTCTCTTGGATTATTTCCTGCTGCATCGGAAATTTTTACTCCGTTGATTTATACTTTAAGTGTAATTGCAATTATTTTTACATCTTTAATTGCATTAATGCAGGAAGATATGAAAAAGTTAATTGCTTATTCATCAGTTGCACATATGGGTTATGTTACTTTAGGAATTTTTACAATTCAGCAGCAAGGAATTGAGGGAAGTATTATTCAAATGATTAGTCATGGATTAGTTTCTGCAGCACTCTTTTTGTGTGTTGGCGTTGTTTATGACAGAATGCATTCGAGACTCATAAATACGTACGGTGGAATTGTGAGCATTATTCCAAAATATTCTATTTTATTTATGTTATTTACTCTAGCAGCTCTAGGTTTACCAGGAACAAGTGGTTTTGTTGGGGAATTCTTAATTTTAATGGGTGCATTTAAGGATAATTTTTTGGTAGCTGTAATTGCGAGCATAGGAGTAATTATAGGTGCCGCATATATGCTCTGGTTATATAAAAGAGTTGTTTTTGGTAAACTAATAAATGCTGATTTGAAACAGATGTTTGATTTAAATAGATCTGAGCTATTTATTTTATCTTGTTTGGCTGTACCAACATTATTTTTTGGATTTTACCCAGATCCCCTAATTAATACAATTGAAGTATCTATCTCAGATTTAATTAATCAATACAACTTTAAATTAGCAAGTCAAATATAATGGAAAATTTACAATTAGTGTTACCTGAAATATTTCTTTCATTATCTATAATGTTTTTGCTAATATTTGGAGTTTTTAAAAAGAATAGCTCAAGATTAGTCCAGAGTCTTTCTTTAGCAGTTTTGATTGTAACTGCTGTTATTACATTCAATGAAACTATTGGAATTAATGAAACAAAATTGTTTAACAATAGTATTATCATTGATTATTTATCTTCATTAATGAAGATAATTACTTTGTTGGCTGCCTTTTTGGTTTTAATCATATCTTCAAACTATCTTAAAACTTTTCAAATTTTTAAAATTGAATATCCAATTTTAATTTTAAGTTCTGTATTAGGAATGATGGTTATGATTAATTCTAATGATTTAATTGTATTTTACATGGGGCTAGAACTTCAGTCATTAGCTTTATATGTATTAGCAACATTTAATAGAGATCAAATTAAATCCTCTGAAGCTGGATTAAAATATTTTGTTTTAAGTGCCTTATCTTCTGGTTTATTGCTGTATGGTTGTTCTTTAATTTATGGTTTTACTGGCTCTACTAATTTTGATGTAATAGCCACTCAATTAAACTCAGATGTTTATGCAATGACATTTGGTATTGTGTTTGTTTTAGTGGGGTTAGCGTTTAAAATTTCTGCTGTTCCGTTTCATATGTGGGCACCGGATGTTTATGAGGGTTCACCAACATCTGTAACATTATTTTTTACAATGGTTCCTAAAATAGCAGCACTAACAGTATTTATAAGATTTTTATATGTACCGTTTCTAAATTTAATTGATCAGTGGCAAACGATTTTAATTTTTTTATCAATTGCATCGATGCTATTCGGTGCTATTGCAGCTATAGGACAAACAAATTTGAAAAGACTTGTTGCTTATAGTTCTATTGGACATGTTGGTTATGCTCTAGCTGGTGTAACTGTAGGCACTAATGATGGAATACAAAGCTCAATCATTTATATAACTATATATGTGTTTATGAACTTAGGATTGTTTTCATGTTTGTTGATGCTGAAGAGAGATAATCAGTATTATGAAAAAATAGATGATTTATCAGGTTTATCTAAAAATCATCCAATGTTGGCTTTATCATTACTAATAATTTTATTTTCACTGGCTGGAATTCCTCCTCTCGCAGGTTTTTTTGCAAAATTTTATGTTTTTAAAGCAGTCATTGAACAATCAATGTATTTTCTTGCGATTGTAGGTTTATTATCAACAGTTGTCGCAGCCTTTTATTATCTAAGATTAATTAAAATTATGTATTTTGATAAGGAAAAAGAAAAATATGATACAGACCATGGTTTTTGGTTAAAATTTTCTCTAACCGCATCCACATTGTTAATTCTGATATACTTCATATTTCCAAGTCAACTAATAGAAGTTGTTTCTAGAATTAACATCATTTAATGAAATTTAAAATTTTAAGATTCAAAAGATTAAGAAGTACGAATGATACAGCTGTAAGAATAATTCGAAACTCAAATTTAAAGTATGGAATGATAATTGCTGAAAATCAAACTCATGGACGTGGACAATACGGAAGAAAATGGATGTGTTTTAAAGGAAATTTATTTGTAAGTTTTTTTTATAGCCTAGAGAATTTAAATTTAACTTTATCTCAAATTACTAAACTAAATTGCATGTTAGTTAAAAAAATAATTTCAAAGTATTATAAAAAAAGAATTACGTATAAGAAGCCCAACGATTTATTAATAAAAGGAAAAAAAATAAGTGGAATTTTACAAGAAACCATTAATAAAAATAACAAAAAATCTCTTATAGTTGGAATTGGCTTAAATTTAGTAAAAAACCCAAAAATTAGTAACTATCCAACTACAAATTTAAATGATTTAATAAATAAAGAAGTCTCAAAAAAAAAAATAGAAATTGAATTAAAGAATGTTTTTGAAAAAAACTTGAAACAGTTTGTAAATATAGGAGTTGGCAATTAGTTAAATGTATATTTTTGGTGATATAGGCAATTCTGAAACTAAGTTATTTTTGGTGAATAAAAAAGAAAAAATTCTAAAAAGAATAAATTTGCCAACTAATTATATTAATAATCAAAATTTAGATAAAAAAATTAAATTTTTGATTAAAAATATCAATGATATCGAAAAAATTTTATTTTGTAGTGTGGTTCCAAAAATTTTTAGTTTAATTAAAAAATACTTTTCTAAAAGGACGAAAGTTCGTTGCCATGAAATAAAAGATCTTAATTTAAAATCACTAATAAAAATCAGGGTAAATTTTAGACAAGTTGGCTCTGATCGCTTAGCTAATGCAATTAGTTTACAAAATAATAGAGAAAATTTTATAATATTAGACTTTGGTACTGCTACTACATTCGACGTAGTTATAAAGAGAGATTTTAGAGGTGGAATAATAGCCCCTGGTATTAAGATCTCACTTGATACATTATCAGATAAAGCTTCTTTGATACCTAGAATTAATTTAAAAAAGATAAATAATATCATAGCTAACAACACCAAATCTGCAGTTCAATCTGGTTTTTTTTGGGGTTATATAGGTTTAATTAACAATATTATTGATTTAATTAAGAAAGAAACTAAAAATTCTTTTAAACTTGTGATCACAGGTGGTTATTCAGACTTGTTTAGAAAATCTTTAAAAATTAAATTAATACATAATAGAGATATCACAATTAAAGGGTTAATTAAGATTGCTAGGTTAATAAAATAAATGAAACAAGAATTATTATTTTGTCCGTTAGGTGGTGCTGGTGAAATAGGTGCAAATATGAACTTATACGGATATGGAAATCCAGGTGAACATAAGTGGGTTATGGTTGACATAGGTGTTACATTTGCAGACGACACTCTTCCAGGAATTGATCTAATTTATCCTGATCCTGGTTTTATAGTTGATAAAAAAGATAGCTTATTAGGTATTGTGGTAACCCATGCTCACGAGGATCATATTGGAGCTATCGCTCATATTTGGCCAATGTTAAAATGTAATATCTACGCAACACCATTTACTGCAGTATTGATACAAGAAAAATTTAGAGAAAAACATGTTGATATAACTAATTATTTAAAGATTGTTGAGTTAAACGGAATTATAGATCTCGATCCTTTTTCAATAGAATATGTAGCAATGACTCATTCAATTCTTGAGCCAAATGGATTAAGAATTAAAACTCCTGCTGGAGTAGTTTTGCATACAGGAGATTGGAAAATAGACGAAAACCCAATGGTAGGTAAAAATATAGATGTTGATAGATTGAAACAAATAGGCAAAGAAGGTGTTCTTGCAATGGTTTGTGACTCAACTAATATTTTTACAGTTGGAAGATCAGGTTCAGAAGAAACAGTAAGGAAAAGTCTTTTAAAAATAATGGAAAGACTTAAAAAAAGAGTAGTTTTAACATCTTTTGCTTCTAATGTGGCAAGAATGGAGACAATTTTTTATTGTGCAGAAAAAACAGGAAGACAAATATCATTAGTAGGAAGATCAATGCACAGAATCTTTAAAGCAGCTAGACAATGTGGATATTTAAAGAACATTATTGATCCAATTGATCCTAGAGAGGCAAAAAATATATCTAGAGAAAAAATTGTCTATCTTTGTACTGGGAGCCAAGGTGAACCGATGGGTGCGATGATGAGAATTTCTAATTATACACACCCTGATGTATTTATAGAAAGAGGTGATGCAGTTATTTTTTCATCAAAAATAATACCAGGTAACGAGAAAAAACTTTACAAATTACATAATCAATTAGTGAAAGATGGGATGGAGGTAATATCAGAGGAAAATGAGTTTGTTCATGTTTCAGGTCATCCTAATCGAGATGAAATGAAAGATATGTATACTTGGATAAAACCTAAATGTGTTATACCTGTACATGGCGAGCATAGGCATCTTATAGAGCATATAAATTTTGCAAAAGAGATGCAAGTACCGCATCCTGTTCTAGTAGAGAATGGGGATATTGTAAAAATTTTTCCTGGAGACAAACCTGAAGTTTATGACAAAGCACCAACAGGTAGACTTTATCTTGATGGTAATATAAGTGTGCATGAACAATCTCAATCTATAAAAGATAGAAAAAATCTGAGTTCGAATGGTTATCTTGAGGTAACACTTTTAATAAATTCAAAAGGTAACATCCATGATAATCCAATTGTATCTTTTCGAGGTTTACCTATTAATGAAGAGGAAGAATTTACTTACGAATTAGAAGGTGAAATAGAAAAAATAACAAAATCATTTAAAATTGGTAGTAGAAAACAAGAGCATAACCTCATTGATGCTCTCAAAATTTCATGTAGAAAATTTACTAAAGAGAAGATAGGAAAAAAACCGTATACAAATATTAATTTAGTAAATATCTAATGAGCATTACAGGATTAGCTATAATCTATATTATTATATGGTGGATTGTTTTTTTTGCGATTTTGCCAATTGATGTTGATAGACAGAAATCAATAAAAATTGACGGAGAAGATCCTGGATCGCCAGAGAATCCAAAAATGATAAAAAAATTCATTTATTGTACTGTAATAACAACAGTTTTGTTCACAATTATATATCTATTAATGAAATTTGAATATTTAAATTTAAGAAATATACTCATCTAACATGTATATTTCAAAATTTTTTATACCTATACTTAAAAACAATCCTTCTGAAGCAAAAATTAAATCGCATCAATTAATGCTGCGAGTTGGAATGATAAAGCAGTCTTCCGCAGGTATTTATTCTTGGTTACCATTGGGATTAAGAGTAATGAAAAAAATTGAACAAATAGTCAGAGAAGAACAAAATAAAATTGGTGCTCAGGAAATTTTAATGCCAACTATACAATCAAGTGAAATATGGAAAGAAAGCGGGCGTTATGAGGATTATGGTGAAGAAATGCTAAGAATTAAAGATCGTCAAAACAGAGAAATGCTATACGGACCAACTAATGAAGAGCTTGTGACAGACATATTTAGAAGCTCAGTAAAATCTTATAAGTCTCTTCCACAACTTCTATATCATATACAGTGGAAGTTTAGAGATGAAATTAGACCTAGATTTGGAATAATGAGATGCAGAGAATTTTTCATGAAAGATGCTTACTCATTTGATATAAATGATGATGAAGCTTTGTTTTCATATAATAAATTCTTTTTGTCTTATTTAAAAACCTTTCAAAGATTAGATCTTACAGCTATTCCTATGGCTGCTGATACAGGACCTATTGGTGGAAATCTTTCACATGAATTTATAATTTTGGCAGAAACTGGGGAAAGTAAAATTTATACTGACAAAAGAATTTTTGAGGTAGATAGTAAAGCAAGTAAATTAGAGAAAAAATCTCTTGAAAATTTAAGAAACAGATTTGAAAAATTTTATTCAGTCACTGATGAAAAATTTGATAAAGCTGAATTTGAGACAAAGGTAGTCGAAGAAAATCGTTTAATAACAAAAGGTATTGAGGTTGGTCATATTTTTTATTTTGGTGACAAGTATTCCAAACCGATGGGTGCTTCTGTTGATTTACCAGGAGGAAGAAAAGATTTTGTAAAAATGGGCTCCTATGGAATCGGAGTTTCAAGACTTGTCGGTGCTATAATAGAAGCAAAATATGATGAAAAAAAAGAGGTCATGAAATGGCCAATATCTGTTGCTCCATTTGATATTTCAATAATTCCTATGATAAATAAAAATGACAAATCAGCTTTAGAAAAAGCTAATATAATTGATTTAGAATTAGCAAAAAATAACATTGAAGCCTTAATTGATGATACAGATGAAAATTTTTCTTCTAAAATGAAAAAGATGAATTTGATTGGTGTTCCATATCAAATCATAATTGGCAAACAATCCGAAGATGATCAAATTGAATTTAAAAAAACAGGAGAAGTCTCTAAAAAACTAAAATTAAGTGAAATTATTAAGATTATAAAAAAAGAAAAAGAAAAAAATTGATTTCCACATTAGAAAAAGAAATTACATTCAGATTTCTTAAAGCCAGAAAAAAAGATGGCTTTTTGAATATAATTTCAATTTTTTCATTTATTGGCATCTCTTTAGGAGTAGCAGTTTTGATAATTGTTATGTCAGTAATGAATGGTTTTAGGACTGAGTTAATTAATAAAATTGTTGGTTTTAATGCCCACATAACTGTTAAGTCCTATGAAAAAAAATATATCAATCCTGATAGTTTTAATAATATACAATTGGACACAATAAGTAAAAATTTGATATTAAGTAATTCTGGTGAGGCCATAATAATTCAAACAAATGTTTCTAAGGGAATAGTTTTAAGAGGTTATTCTCAAAAAGATTTTTCGAAATTAAAGATGATTAAAGATGAAACTTTTGTGGGAGATAGAAATAATTTAAAAAAAAATTATATATCGATAGGAAAAGAATTAAGTTACACACTTGGACTTGATATAGGAGATGATGTTACAATAATGTCATCCTCAGGAGTCGAAACTGTTATAGGCAGTCTCCCAAAGAAAAAAATTTTTACTGTCACCTCACTTTTTGAAAGTGGATTAGCAGATTTTGATAATAATATTGCGTTTATAAATTTGGATACTTTAGATGAATTTTTTAATCTTAGTGATAATGATAGAAATTTAGAAATTTATTTAAAAAATCCTCAAAATATTGAAAATCAAAAAATTATTGTTAAAAAAATTTTTCCAGATGAATTTGTTTATACTTGGGCTGATACAAACAGCTCTTTATTTTCTGCTCTTAAAGTAGAAAGAAATGTAATGTTTATTATCTTGACCTTAATCATAATTGTTGCTGCTTTTAATATAATATCTGGTTTAACAATTTTGGTTAAAAATAAAACTCGCGATATAGCTATTTTAAAATCAATAGGTGTTTTAAATAAATCTATTATAAAGATATTTTTTTT
>CACBGZ010000004.1 GCA_902538915.1 uncultured Pelagibacteraceae bacterium
AAAAAAACTTGGAGACTTATTTGTTCATTACGGATCTTTAAAAACTGGAGAAATAAAAATTAATGATGTGGTGGAAATGAAAATAGACATAGAGAGAAGAGATAACTTGAAAGCTTACCATTCTGCTACTCACTTGCTCCATGAGTCCTTAAGAAGAACCTTAGGCAAACATGTTATGCAAAAAGGATCATTAGTTGCACCTGACAGACTAAGATTTGACTTCAGTCATATGAAACCAATTACCAATGAGGAGTTAAAGACTATCGATAAGTTGGTTAATGAATATGTTTCAAATAATTCTGAGGTAACAACAAGAATTATGACACCAAAAGCTGCTATTGAAAAAGGTGCCCTAGCTTTTTTTGGTGAAAAGTATGGTGAGGAAGTTCGTGTAGTTTCAATGGGTAAAGAAAAAGAGGCTTATTTTTCAACAGAATTATGTGGAGGTACTCATGTCAAAAATACGGGAGATATTGGAAAATTTAAGACAGTAAGCCAATCATCTATAGCTGCGGGAGTAAGAAGGGTAGAAGCTTTAAGAGACAGTCAACTAGAAGAATATATTAAAAATAGAGAAAAAATGTCATCATTATCAATTCAGAAAGATGAAGAGACTATAAAAAAATTATCAGCTCAAATAATAAAGCTTGGAGGCAAACCAAATATTGAAAATGAAGATCTTAAAGAACTTATAAAGAATCTTACCAGACAGCTTGAACAATTAAATGTTAATTCAGTTCTTAAAGATAAAACAAAAAATATTATAAAAGATCAAGAAATCAATAAAATTAAAGTTAGATTTCAAAAAGTTAAAGATTTGGCACCAAAAGATTTAAGAAAATTAGTTGATAGTGGTAAAAAAGAGTTAGGTGAAGGTATTGTAGTTATATTCGCAAGTAGCGGTGGTAAAGTTGGTTTAGGTGTTGGTATAACTAATGAATTAACTGAAAAATATGATGCAGTAAAATTTGTAAAATTAGGCTCTGAAATCATTGGTGGAAAAGGTGGTGGTGGAAGAAAAGATTTTGCTCAAGCAGGGGGGCAAGACCAAAACAAAATTGATGAGGCTTTTGAAAAAATTAAGTCTCTAATTTAATTTCTTCTTAAGATTATTATCAATTGCATCCAAAAACTGATTGGTTGTGAGATATTTACTTGATGGACCAACTAATATTGCAAGGTCTTTAGTCATTGATCCACTTTCAACGCAATTAATACAAACTTGTTCAAGAGTATTTGCAAATTTTATTAACTCATTATTTCCATCTAATTTACCCCTATGTCCCAAACCTCTAGTCCAAGCAAATATCGAAGCGATCGGATTTGTTGAAGTTTCCTTTCCTTGTTGGTGTAAACGATAATGTCTAGTCACAGTCCCATGTGCAGCCTCAGCTTCCATAATTTTTCCATCTGGTGTCAATAATGTACTTGTCATTAATCCTAAAGATCCATAACCTTGGGCCATAGTATCAGATTGAACATCGCCATCATAATTTTTACAAGCCCAAATATATTTTCCACTCCATTTCATTGCACACGCAACCATATCGTCTATTAGTCTATGCTCGTAGGTTAAATTGTGTTTCTCAAAATCTTTTTTATATTCTTTATCAAAAATTTCTTGAAATATATCTTTAAATCTTCCGTCATATTTTTTTAAAATAGTATTTTTTGTAGACATATAAACAGGCCATTTTTTTATCAGTCCATAACTAAAACAAGATCTAGCAAAGTCCTCGATTGATTTATCTAAATTATACATTGATAACGCAACTCCAGGCCCAGTAAAGTTAAATACTTCATATTTAATTTCATTTTTACCATCCTCTGAAGTCCATTTTACTTCCATTTTACCTTTTCCGGGAACTTTAAAGTCAGTGGCACGATACTGATCACCAAAAGCATGTCTTCCAATGACAACAGGGTCAGTCCATGACGGAACTAATTTTGGAATATTTGAACAAATTATTGGTTCTCTAAAAACAGTTCCACCGATAATATTTCTGATAGTACCATTTGGAGATCTCCACATTTTTTTTAAATCAAACTCTTTCACTCTTGCCTCGTCAGGAGTTATGGTTGCACATTTTATGCCTACCCCAATTTTTTTGATTGCGTTTGCTGAGTCTATTGTAATTTGATCGTTGGTATTATCTCTACTTTTCATACCAAGGTCATAATATTCTATGCCAAGATCTAGATACGGAAGAATTAATTTATTTTTAATAAATTCCCAGATAATTCTAGTCATCTCATCCCCATCTAGCTCAACAACAGGGTTTTTAATGTTAATTTTACTCACTTATTTATATATATCTTATTAATTGAATTTCGCGATTTTATATACATATTAATGAAAAATTATCAAATAGAAGAATATGTTTAGCAAGATATTTCCAAAGATTCACGTAGAAGGCTATAAGTTTTTAGTTATCTCAGGACTAATTACATTAGTCTTTTATATTTTTAGTGATTTTTTAGCTTTACTCGGTCTTCTATTAACAATTTGGGTTTATTATTTTTTTAGAGATCCTGAGAGAATTACTATTGAGGATGATAATTACCTGGTTAGCCCAGCTGATGGAGAGGTCATTAAAGTTGAAGAAGTAGATGGACCAAAGGAACTTAACTTAGAAAACAAAAGATTTAGAAAAATAAGTATTTTTATGAATGTGTTTGATTGTCATGTAAATAGAATCCCTTGTGCTGGAAAGATTGAAGAAATTTTGTATAAACCAGGAAAATTTTTGAATGCTTCTCTTGACAAAGCTAGCGAAGATAATGAGAGAAATTATTATAAAATTAAAGACAATCAAAATAATGATATTATTTTAGTCCAAATTGCTGGTTTAGTAGCTCGTAGAATTGTTTGTGAGGCTAGTAAGGATCAAGAACTTAAACAAGGAGAAAGAGTTGGGATGATAAGATTTGGAAGTAGAGCTGACATATACTATGAAAATTATGAACCACTAGTAAAAGTTGGTCAAAGAGCTATTTCAGGAGAAACGTTATTAGCTAAGAAATAACATGGAACAACCAAAAAATAATTTGAAATTAGTGGCAGATAAAAAAAAAGCCAGGATGATCTTGCCAAATATGCTTACCTTGATTGGTGTTTGCATAGGTTTAACATCAATTAGATTTGCATTAGATGGAAGATTTGAATTCGCTATAATAGCAATTATATTTGCCGCTTTAATTGATGGTCTTGACGGCAGAATTGCTAGGTTGATTAAAGGTACATCAAAAGTTGGGAAAGAACTAGACTCACTTACAGATATGATTAGTTTTGGTGTTGCACCAGCTTTTATAATGTATTTTTGGAAATTAAATTCATTAGGTCGTTTTGGCTGGTTACTTTGCTTAATATTTGTAATTTGTGTAGCATTGAGGTTAGCAAGATTTAATGTTAATTCAAATCAAGAACCCTCTTGGAGAGATAATTTTTTTGAAGGAGTTCCATCACCAGCAGGTGGAATTTTAGTTTTGACTCCACTAATTATAAGCTTAAGTGGATTCAATTTTATAAAATTAAATTATGATTTAATTGTTCCAATATTTTTTGTTGTAACATCTTTTTTACTAATAAGTAAATTTCCAAGTTACTCTTTTAAAAAAATAGTTATACCACGAAGAACTACAATATTTCTATTATTCGGGATTGTTTTATTTTTTGGGCTGTTACTGATCTATACTTTTAACGTAATAGCAATTAGCACTTTAGTTTATTTGATTTTGTTACCGGTAAGCTATTTTCATTATCAAAAAATTAAAAAAGGACATGAAAAGGACAAAATTCAGGACGAAGATGACCTTGAAGACGTACTTTAATGAAAAAAAATGTAATTGTTTCATTAGCTGATTCTAATTATTTTCCTTTATTAGAAGAATTAATAGCATCAATTAAAAGGTTCAAGGGTAGTGATAATGTTGCTATTTGTATTTTAGATGCAGGTTTAACTAATGAACAAAAAGAAAAATTAAATAAAACAGTTGATGAGATTAAAAATGCTGAATGGGACATAGAAGTTCCTAAATCTAAAATTAATGGTAAAGAGTGGTTAAAAAGCCAGGTATCAAGGGCGTTTTTACCTAAATATTTTCCAAATTATGAAAAATATCTTTGGATAGATTGTGACGCTTGGGTCAATGACTGGAACTGTATAGATTTATATTTTAAGGCTTGTGAGAATGGAAAGTTAGGAATTACTCAAACGATAGGTCCCGGATATAAAGTTACTTCTCGAGTGAATTGGTTGCTTGGAAAATTAGCTATAATTAAATCACAAAATTTCAAACATGCTGTTAAATCAGGGATTAATTATAAAGATTCGAGAAAATTAGCTTTTGCACCTCATATTAATATTGGTGTTTTCTCTCTTGAAAAAAATTCAAAAGTATGGATTTCCTGGCAAAATAATTTAACCAAGACATTAAAATCTGGAAATATTTTTGGATCAGAGGGTTTAGCTATTAATATGTCTGTATACATTGATAATTTAGAAACTGAATTTTTACCATTGAACTGCAACTGGATTACAAGCAATTTACTTCCAAAATACGATGAGGAACAAAAAACGTTTGTAGAGCCTTATTTACCTAACTATAGAATTGGCATAATTCATTTAGCTGCTGGAATTTGGAAAGACGGTAAAGATATGAGACAAGATAAAAGTATAAAAATTGAAATAGAGAATTTACATAATAAGAAAATCTTAAAAAGCCTAAGATATAATTAATTGAAGAAAAATAAAATTTCAAAAAATTGGATTAATAAACAAAAACGAGATATTTATGTACGTCAATCTAAAGTTGACGGATATAGAGCAAGATCAGCTTATAAATTAATTGAAATTAATGAAAAGTTTAAAATATTTCAAAATGAAATGTCGGTTTTAGATATTGGCGCAGCTCCAGGAAGCTGGTCCCAGTATATTTCTAAAGTTGTAAAAAATGGAACTTTAATTTCAGTTGATCTAAAAAAAATGGAGAATATACAAAATATTATTCAAATCGAAGGTGATTTTACTGATTTCAAGATTCAATCTAAGATTAAAAAATATTTTAAAGATGAAATTAATGTTGTTTTGTCTGATATGGCAGTTAATACAACTGGAATAAAAAATTTAGATGCAATTCAAACTGGTGAATTGTGCAAAGAAGCAATGATATTTGGAAAAGATTTTCTTTCTAAAAAAGGTATTTTTGTTTCTAAAATATTTATGGGAAGTTCTTTTAATGAAATTGTCGCACTTGGTAAAAAGATTTTTAAAGAAGTTAAGGTTTTTAAACCTAAGTCCAGTCGAAAAGACTCAAAGGAAAGTTTTATAATCTGCAAAAATCTTAGATAGATACTTTTAATTTAAAAGGAATCATATATAAATGATTATGGTTCCTATAAAAGAAGCTCTTACCTTTGATGATGTTACTTTGGTTCCTAAGTACTCAGAAGTATTACCATCCGAAGTTGATACTAGTATCAAGTTAACTAAGTTTTTGAAACTTAAAATACCACTTTTATCTTCTGCAATGGATACAGTAACAGAAAGTAAAATGGCTATTGCAATAGCAAAAGCTGGCGGTTTAGGAATAATTCACAGAAATTTAGACATAAAGAAACAAGTTAGTGAAGTTAAAAAAGTAAAAAAATTGAGATTATTAGTTGGTGCTGCCGTTGGCGCAGGTCCTAGAGAAGCCAAAAGAGCTGAAGCACTACTAAAAGAAAATTTAGATATGATTGTTGTTGATACAGCTCATGGCCATACCAAAAAAGTTTTTGAAATAATAAGTTTTATAAAAAAGAAAAAAAATAAAAAAACAGCTTTATGTGCTGGGAATATTGCTACACCAGAGGCGGCAAAATTTCTACTTAAAGCGGGAGTTGATGTAATTAAAGTTGGTATTGGTCCAGGTTCAATCTGTACAACAAGATTAGTAGCAGGCATAGGAGTTCCTCAATTGAGCGCAATTTTAAATGTAAGAAGAGGTAATAAAAATAAGAACGTAAAAATTATTTCTGATGGAGGAATAAAGTACTCAGGAGATCTTGCTAAAGCTTTTGCAGCTGGGGCAGATGCAGTGATGATAGGTTCATTATTTGCAGGAACAGATGAAACTCCAGGCAAGCTTATAAAAAAAAATGGAAAATTATATAAAAGCTTTAGAGGAATGGGTTCTGTTGGGGCAATGAACAAAGGATCAGCCGATAGATATTTTCAATCAAAACAAAAGGATCAATCTAAGTATGTACCTGAGGGAGTTGAGGGATTAGCAAAATATAAGGGTAAAGTTGATAAAATCATTTTTAAATTAGTTGGTGGTTTAAGATCCTCTATGGGTTATCTTGGGTCTAAACAAATAAAATATTTAAGAAGTAAACCACAATTTGTAAAAATTACAAAAGCTGGATTTTATGAAAGTATGGTCCATAATGTTGATGTTATTAAAAGTGATAGAAAGTACTAATGAAAAAAATTTCTAAATTAATTTTGCTGCTTTATTTTTCATTAAATACTTTTAGTTTTTGCTATGGAGAAGAAAATTTTTTTAACAAAGGATTGGAGTTATACAAAGATAAAAAATATGAGGATGCTCGATTTATGTTTGAAAGGGGAATTGTATTTAATCCAAAAGACTCTAATTCATACCTTTATTTAGCAAAAATTTATAATCAACAAGAGGATCAAGATAAAGAAGAAAAAAATTTGGATGCAACATTGCTTATAGAGCCTGGCAATGAGGAAGCCTTACTAATGTCTATGAAAATTTCCTTAAAACGATCTAATTATTCAAAGGTAAAAGAATTATCTAAAACTTTTTCTAAAGTTTGTAAAAAATTATGCGGAGAAAATAAAGAAATTCAAGAGACACTTGCAAATATAGAACCTAAAAATAATGAGTCTTGATAAGAATTTAAACAAGATTTTGATTATAGATTTTGGTTCACAATTTACTCAATTAATAGCTAGAAGAATAAGAGAGATTGGAGTTTTTTCAGAAATAATAAGTCATAAAAAAATTAAAAACAAAGATATTAATGAATCAATTAAAGGAATAATTTTATCAGGCGGCCCTTTAAATGTTTATCAAAACAATAGATACTCTTTTGACAAAAAAATTATTGAAAATCAAATACCAATTTTGGGCATATGTTTTGGCCATCAAATACTTTCAAAGTTAAGTGGAGGTAAAGTAAAAAAATCCAAACACAGAGAGTTTGGTTTAGTTGATATTAAAAAAAAAAATAATAGTATTTTAACTCGAAATTTTTTTGATAAACAAAACAAAAACAGAGTGTGGATGAGTCATGCTGATCAGGTTTCAAATTTACCTAAAAATTTCAAAGTTATAGCTTCAAGCAATAATTCCAAATTTGCAATTATTGAAAACAGAAAAAAAAATTTTTATGGTGTTCAATTTCATCCAGAGGTTACACATACTGAAAATGGGAAAAAATTAATAAAAAATTTTGTATTTCTGATATGTAAGATTAAAAAAAATTGGTCTCCAAAAGATCAAAAGATTAAATTAATAAAAGAAGTTCAAGAAATAGCAGGGACTAATAAAGTTATATGTGCTTTATCTGGAGGTGTTGATAGTAGTGTTGTTGCTCAATTGCTAAATAAAGCGATTGGTAAGAAATTATTTTGTGTATTTGTTAATACTGGGCTTCTCAGAAAAAATGAGGAATTACAAGTAGTAAAAACCTTCAAAAAAAAACTTAAGATAAACCTTATCTATGTTAACGCAGAAAAAGAATTTTTAAGAAAACTCCATAACGTCTCAGATCCAGAGAAAAAGAGAAAAATAATTGGAAATTTATTTATTAAGATTTTTGAAAGATATGCAAAAAAAATAAAAAATGTAAAGTTTTTGGCACAAGGAACACTTTACCCAGATCTCATCGAGAGCAAATCAGTAACTGGTAGCGAAACATCAAAAATTAAGTCTCATCATAATGTTGGCGGTTTGCCAAAAAAAATGAAATTAAAACTTATAGAACCTCTTAAATTCTTATTTAAAGATGAAGTAAGAAAATTGGGATTAGAATTAAATCTTAGTAACGAAATTATCTCTAGACATCCTTTTCCAGGCCCAGGCTTAGCAATCAGAATGCCAGGAATCATTACTAAAGAAAAAATCAAGATATTAAAAGAAGCTGATAACTACTTTATCCAAGCTCTAAAAGATCACAATTTATACAATAAAATTTGGCAAGCTTATGCTGCTTTGCTTCCAGTAAAAACAGTCGGAGTGATGGGAGATAATAGAACATACGAATATTTATGTTTATTAAGAGCTATTACATCAGAAGATGGAATGACAGCTGATTTTTTTGATTTTAAAAAAACATTTATTCAAAAGATCTCTAATAAAATTGTAAATAGCATCAGAGGCATAAATAGAGTAGTTTATGATGTTACATCAAAACCACCGAGCACTATTGAACTTGAATGAACAAGATTAAAAAAATAATTGATAAAAAAAATAAATCTAAAATTGTTTGTCTGACAGCTTATTCAAAAAATATAGCTGAGGAGGTAGATAAGTATGTTGATATTGTTTTAGTCGGAGATTCACTTGGGTCAGTATTATATAATTATTCAACTACTAGAAAAGTTACTCTGACAGATATGATAAATCATTCTAAAAGTGTAAGGCCTGGAGTTAAAAAAAGTTTAATGGTAGTTGATATGCCGTTTAATACTTATGCAAACAAAAATTTAGCCTTAAAGAACGCAAAAAAAATTATTAGAAAGACAAATTGTGATGCTGTTAAATTAGAGGGAGGAAAAAAAATCATCAATCAGGTAAAGTTTTTAATAAAAAATAAGATACCAGTAATGGGTCATCTTGGATTGTTACCTCAATCTGCTAAAGGCAAATTTAAATCTAAGGGAAAAACACTTAAAGAAATTAATCAACTTATGAACGATGCTATATTACTTCAAGAGACTGGTGTGTTTGCAATAGTTTTAGAGTGTATTAAATCATCAATCGCAAAACAAATGACAAAAAACTTGAAAATTCCAACGATTGGTATTGGTTCATCAGTTTATTGCGATGGTCAAGTGTTAGTTACTGATGATTTAATTGGTTTAAATCACTCAAAAATTAAATTTGTTAAAAGATTTGTAAATGTAAAAAAATATATTAAAGCAGGTATAAAAAAATTTGCTTCAGAGGTGAGATCAAAAAAATATCCAACAAAAAAATATTCTTATTAAAAGTATTTTTTAAATTGATCATTTATCGAAAGTATTTCTAAGTCAACAAGTCCTCCTATAACTAATTGTATAGCAACTAACAAAATAAATCCTAAACCAATATATGCAATCCATAAATGTCTTTGAATATAGTTTGCTAAATAAGTGGCCATTGCTCCAGTAAGAATTACAGATAATACTAATCCAAAAATCATAAAGCCAAAATTACCTTTTGCAGCTCCTACAACACCAATAACATTGTCAAAACTAATTGTAATATCTGCAAATAAAACTTTATAAACACTTTGTATATAAGAGGGTTCTTTTGATTTTTTTGTTGGCGATTTTATCTTTTTAATTTCAAATAGGTCTTTTCTAAGATCATTTACGATCCAAATAAGCAACAAACCTCCTAAAATCTTTATAAAATAAAATTCAAATAAATAAGTAGCAAACAGCGCAAAAACAATTTTAAATATTAAAGCTCCTGCAACTCCCCACAAAATTATTTGCCTTCTGTGTTTTGGAGCAAAATTTGCTGCGATCAAACCAATAATGATTGCATTATCTGCTGCTAAGATTATATCGATAAAAATAATCTGAATTAATATGAGTGCTTCTTCTAACAAAGTAACGACATTGTATAAAATATTATTAATTATTCAATCAAAAGTAGTATAATTTTTTTATTGATAATTATTTTAATACATAATGAAATGCTATTAAAAAAAATGGAGGTTAAATGAAATTTTTAAAATACTTATCTATTATTTTAGTTTCATCAATTTTGTCAATAAACCATGCATTTTCAGAAAAATGGGACATGGCTCTTGCTTATGGAGCTGGAAATTTTCATTCTGCTAATGCAACTGAATTTGCAAAAAATGTTACTGAAAAAAGTGGAGGCAAACTAACAATTGTAACTCACCCTGGAGGTTCATTATTCAAAGGTGGAGAAATTTTTAGAGCTGTGAGAACTGGTCAGGCACAGATTGGTGAAAGATTTATGTCAGCTTTAGGAAAAGAGGATCCACTTTTAGAAGTAGATTCTCAACCTTTCTTAGCAACTTCATACTCTGATGCTATGAAATTATATAAAGCTTCGAAAGCAGAAATAGTTAAAGGACTAGACAAAAAAGGCTTAGTATTCCTTTATGCTGTACCATGGCCCGCACAAGGTTTGTACAGTAAAAAAGAGATTAATTCGATAGCTGATCTAAAAGGTCTAAAGTTTAGAGCTTACAATTCTGCAACTATTAGAATAGCTGAATTAACTGGAATGGCTCCAACGAAAATTGAGGCCGCTGAAATTAGTCAGGCATTCTCAACAGGAGCAGTTGAAAGTATGATCACATCACCAACTACTGGAAAAAATTCTAAGATCTGGGAGAATGGTGTGAAATATTTTTATGATATTGCAGCTTGGTTTCCAAAAAATATGGTTATTGTAAACAAAGATGCTTGGAATAAATTAGATCAAGCCACTAAAGATTTGGTTATGAAACAAGCAGCTTTAGCTGAAAGAAAAGGTTGGCAATTATCTAAACAAGGAAATGTTGGTGATAAAAAAGCCTTAGCTGATGCAGGTATGATAGTTGGAAAAGTAAATGCACCTCTGAAAGCTCATTTTGAAAAGGTAGGTGAGACTATGGCTAATGAGTGGTCTCAAAAAGCTGGATCAAGAGGGGCTGCTGTTTTAGCAAGCTATAAATAATTTCGATTTAAAATTAAGGCCACTTATATTTCTTTAGTGGCCTTAAACTTTTATGTTAAAATCAATAAATAAGAATTTAAATAAACTTTATAAATTTTCAGGTTACGTTGCTGCAATCTTTTTGATTTTAGTAGCAGTTTTTATACTTATTGGTATATGTTCTAGAATATTTGGCTTTTATATAAGAGGCTTAGCAGAGTACTCTGGCTATTGTATGGCCTCAGCATCTTTTTTTGCTTTAGCATATACATTTGTTGAGGATGGCCATATTCGAATTACCCTTTTTTTAGAAAGATTATCAGGACTAAAAAAAAAAGTTGTTGAAATTTGGTGTTTAGGGGTGGCGAGTTTTTTCTCTGGCTATTTAGCATTTTACTTTGTTAAAATGTTAATTATTTCATACAAATTTCAAGAGAGAAGTGAGGGTGCAGATGAAATTCTTATATGGATACCTCAATCGAGCGTTGCAATTGGATCAATAATATTTTTCATAAGTGTTTTACATCATTTCATTTTAATAAACAAAAAAATAAAATGACTGAAATACTCTTAACAATATTCTTTATTAGTGTTCTATTATTTTTTTTAGGTTCTGGCATTTGGGTAGCCCTAAGTATGATAGGTGTTTCTGCAATTGGAATGATGTTATTTACCTCAAGACCTGTAGGTGATGCTATGGCTACGACAATTTGGGGAACCTCATCCTCTTGGACACTTACAGCTTTGCCTTTATTTGTATGGATGGGTGAAATTTTATTTAGGACAAAACTATCTGAAAATTTATTTAAAGGGCTTTCACCATGGATGCAAAAATTACCTGGAGGCTTGATTCATGTAAATATAGTTGGATGTGCTTTATTTGCTGCGATATCAGGTTCTTCTGCAGCAACTGTTGCGACTGTCGGAAAAATGTCAATCCCAGAATTAAGAAAAAGAAAATATCCCGAAAAAATTTTGCTTGGTAGTTTAGCAGGTTCAGGAACTCTTGGTTTACTTATTCCTCCTTCAATTATCTTAATTATTTATGGTGTTGCTGTTCAAGAGTCTATAGCTAAATTATTTATTGCAGGAATTATTCCAGGGATAATGATTGCATTAATATTCATGTCTTATGTAATTATTTGGTCTTTAATTAATAAGAAGACTATGCCAAAAATTTTAGAGGAATATTCATTTGTTGATAAGATTAAAAGATCTAAACAACTTTTGCCTGTAATAATTTTGATAGTAGCCGTTATTGGTTCAATATATACTGGTATAGCAACTGCAACGGAAGCTGCATCGTTAGGCGTTTTAGGAGCATTAATTTTATCTTATTTTCAAAAAACTCTAACTGTTGAAACTTTTAAATCTTCTTTGTTGGGTGCAACGAAAACATCCTGTATGATTGCATTTATTTTAGCAGGCTCAACATTTTTATCATTAGCAATGGGTTTCACGGGTTTACCCAGAAATCTAGCACTTTGGATTCAAAATATGGAATTATCACCTTATGTTCTAATTTTTGTTTTAATGATTTTTTATATAATCCTAGGCATGTTTTTAGATGGGATTTCAGCCGTGGTATTAACTATGGCTATAATAGAACCCATGATCCGTCAGGCTGGTTTTGACATGATTTGGTTTGGTATTTTTTTGGTTATTGTAGTTGAAATGGCACAAATTACTCCACCAGTAGGTTTTAACTTATTTGTACTTCAAGGAATGGCAAAAAAAGATATGGGATATATCGCCAAAAGTGCGTTCCCATTATTTTTATTAATGGTTTTGGCTGTAATTTTAGTCGTGATCTTCCCTGAGATTGCTTTATGGATGCCTGAGCAAATGATTAAAAATATAAATTAATATTTAGATTTTTTCCCAGCAATCACAGCTTTCAGCTGTTCATACTCTTCACAATTACAACCTTTTAAAACTTCTAATCTTTCAACAGCCAGATTATGCCTGTTAGTGGCAACATACAGTTCACCAAGATATTCATTTATCCCTTTATGGTTTGGATTAATCGCTAAGCCTTGAAGATAATACTTTTCACCCATTTCAAAATCACCTAGTTTTCTTGTCGTAAATCCTAAATAATTTAAAGTATCAGCTTTGTTAGGTTTTTTTGCATTTGATTTTATTAAAAGCTTTTGTGCTTTTAAGTATCTCTCTTTTGCTTTGTCTAATTTACCTTTTTTTTCGTGTTTCTTTGCTATCTTAATGTGTGAGACGGCCTTATCATAATTTGTTTTTACAGCTGCACTAGATCCACCACTGTCACCACCATCTGAACCTGCTGCGTTTAAATTAACCGTTAAAAATAGATATGTGATTGCTGTAATAAGAATATTTTTAATCATTTTTTAAATTTCTCCATTTTATTTAAAGCTATAAGTTTTAGCCCATTATTCAACAAATTTTCTTTAACCGCTTTTGCAGTATTTAAAGAACTGATATTATCCCCATGTATGCAAACAGAGTCAATTTCACAAGGTATTTGTTTCCCACTGTGACAATTAAGTGCCTGATTTTTTACCATGCTTAATACATGTTTTTTTGCTAATTCGGGATCAGTAATTAAAGCGTTGGGTTTTTTTCTCGAAACTAAGTTTCCATCATCTTCATAATTTCGATCGGCGAATATTTCACAGGCAATTTTCATATCTAACTTTCTAGCAGCTTGTTCCATTTTAGATCCAGTTGGCACTAAATAAATTAATTCTGGATTTATACTTTTGATTACTTTTGCTAATATAGTTGCCAAATTGATATCTTCGCACGCCATATTATTTAAAGCACCATGAGGTTTTATATGAGTAACATTTTCTCCATGGTTAGATGAAATTGTTTGAAGAATTTCATATTGATCAATTATTAATTTTTCTATCTCGGAAGAAGATAAATTCATTCGTTCTCTACCAAAGTTTTCAGGATCATTAAAAGATGGATGTGCTCCAATACTAACACCATTTTTTTTTGATATTTCTACAACCTTATTCATAGTTTCCTTATCACCCGCATGATAACCACATGCTATATTTGCTGAATTAACTATTTTAAGTAAGTCAGGATCATACTTGTTAGAATGATGTTTAGATTTTTCACCTAAATCACAATTTATATTAATTTCAATACTCACTATTCTTCAGTATAACATGGCATGATAAAAAATATATCAAATCTTGGTGACGCAGCTTTATATTGTGATTTTGGTAAAGAGGTGAATAAAGAGACTAATACTCAAGTAATTAAATATTTTAAAACTATAAAAAAAAAAAATATTTTAGGTGTTAATAATATTACCCCGTCATATAACAAATTAATTATTTCTTTTGATCTAAAAAAGATTAACTTTAATAAACTTAAAAAGATTATAGATAATATTGAAATTACCAAAAGCGATAATATTCAAAATAAAAAGTTTGAGATTCCTGTTTGTTGTGAAAAAGAATTTTCCCTCGATATAGAAAGATTAGAAGAAATACTCAATATAAAAAAAGAAAAAATTTATGAAAATTTTTTTGAAAAGGAATTTTTTTGCTATATGACAGGTTTTATTGCAGGAATGCCTTTTCTTGGTGACTTAGATGAGAGTCTTAGAGCAAAACGTCTTGATACTCCTAGAGTTAAGGTCCCAAAAGGTTCAATTGGTCTAACGGAGCAATTTGCAAATATATATACATTTGAAAGCCCTGGGGGTTGGAATATAATTGGTAATACTCCATTAAATATTTTCGATAATTCTAAAGAAAAAGAACCCAATTTAATCAATCCAGGTGATTTAGTTACATTCAAAAGAATTACTAAAGAAAATTATCAAAATTATCATGAATAAAAATTATTTTGAAATTATAAGAGCTGGTATTAATTCAACGTTCCAAGACCTTGGAAGAAACCATCTCTATCATATAGGTATCCCATTCAGTGGAGCTATGGATAATAGAAATTATTTATTAGCGAATAAATTAACAGGCAACAATCATAACCATCCAGTTATAGAATTTGCATACCAAGGCCCTCATTTGAAATATCATGGGAACCCAATAAATATTGCTATCACTGGTGATGTGAGTTTTGAAATTAAAAAAAGTGATAATTTAATTGATGGAAAATGTTACCAATCTTTTATTTTAGAAAATAATGATGAACTAGATATTATATCAACTAATAAATCTGTATATGGATATCTAGCAATAAGCGGTATGTTTGATTTAAAATTTCAATGGTCTAGTTGTTCTATAAATACTAAAGCAAATATTGGATCTAACAACGGAAAAAAATTATCTGATAACCAAGAAATTAATATCAAAGAAATTAATCAAAGCCTTGTGAAAACAAAATTGAATTATGTTAATACAAAAATAGAAAATATTCGCGTAATTAAAGGAACAAATTTTGATTATTTTTCTGAAGAAGGTAAGAAAATTTTTTTTAAAAATAAATTTAAAGTTTCTAAATTATCAGATCGTATGGGAATGAGATTAGAGGGGAAAAAAATAGAGAATATTGTTGAACCAAACATTAGATCTGAAGGTTTAATTAAAGGCGTGATACAGTTGACAGCTGATGGCTTTCCAATCATCATGCTTTCAGATCATGGTACTATAGGGGGTTATCCTAAAATTGGTGTAGTTATAAGTGCTGATTATGATAAATTAGTTCAATTAACTCCAGGTTCTAGTGTCAAATTTCAGGAGGTTGATTTAAATAGTGCAGAAACGCTTTTTAAATTGTATGACTTAGAGACTCAAAATTTAATTTCACAAATTTGATGAATATTCTAAAAAGTTTACCTGGTCCATTATTGATATTTTTTGGTGCTCTTAGTTTAAGCTTTGGTGGGCTAATAGTAAAATCTTTTGAAGGAGCAACATTATGGCAGATATTATTTTGGAGATCATTATTTTTTTCTCTTACAGTTTTAACTTTTTTGATAATCATTTACAAAAGTAAAGTTTTAAAATCATTTTATAATTCTGGATTACCAGGTTTTATTGGAGGATTAATATTATCTATCGGTTTTTGTGGTTATGTTTTTGCCATGTATAACACCACGGTTGCCAATACAAATTTTATTATATCACTTCAAATTTTATTCTTAGCTATATTTGGTTTCTTTTTCTTAAAAGAAAAAATTAACTTAATTACGTTAATCTCAATTATTCTGGCAATATCTGGAGTGCTGTTAATGGTTGGAAATTCATTATCACCAGGAGAATTATCTGGGAATTTAGCAGCTTTTACAATGCCAATTACATTTGCAGTTTTGATAATGATCGTTAGGAAATTTCCATCTGTTGATATGGTACCAGCACAATTTGTTGCAGGTATAAGCTCATGTCTTGTTGGTTTATTACTTTCACCTACTATAATGATTTCAGCTCATGATATTTTTTTAGGATTTTTAGCTGGATTTTTTCAAATAGGTTTTGGTTTTATATTTATAACTATTGGAGCAAGAACAACCCCTTCGGCAATGGTTGGAATAATTATGCTATCCGAATCTGTTCTTGGTCCTATATGGGCTTTTCTTTTTGTAAGCGAAATTCCATCGTTATACGGGTTGATAGGAGGGGCAATAATACTTTTTGCAGTATTACTTCAGTTTTATACGCTTTTAAAAAAACCAAAGGTTATCGTTTCCAATTGACATTTTAAGTCATTTATAAGAATATTATTTTACGGGAGAGACTACAGATTATTGTAGCGCCGAAGGAGCAACCACCCAGGAATCTCTCAGGCAAAAAGGACCGTAACATATTAACTCTGGAAAGAGATTTAATTCTCGCCGAAGGAGCAAAACTCTCAGGCAAATATACAGATGGGTATAATGAGTTAGTATGAACACAAAAAAAACATCGCTTTATAAATTACATCAAGATTGTAATGCAAAGTTCGTAGAATTTGCAGGTTATCATATGCCAATTCAGTATTCTGAAGGTATTGTAGAGGAGCATAAATTCACAAGAAATCACTCTGGTATTTTTGATGTTTCACATATGGGCCAATTGTTTATTTATGGTGGTGATGAACTAATTAGTGATTTAGAAAAAATTTTTCCATTAGATTTGAAAAATTTGAAACTCAATCATTCTAAGTACAGCTTCTTAATGGATAAAGATGCAGGGATACAAGATGATTTAATAATTACAAAAATTAGCGAGGGTTTTTTGATAATTCTTAATGCGGCATGTAAAAATGATGATTTTAAAATTTTAAAAGGCTTGTTAAATGAAAAATACAAAATGGTTTTAGATGAAAATAGATCTTTAATAGCAATTCAAGGACCTAAGTCATCACAAATCTTAAATGAAGTTTTTAGTAAGGTAAAAGATTTAAATTTTATGTCTGGTAGTTGGTTCTTATTTGATAATCAGAAAGTATACATTACTCGATCTGGATATACAGGTGAAGATGGTTTTGAGATATCAATCCCGAATAATTTTGCAGATAAATTAACCAGAGAATTGATTGACAAAGGTTCCAAACTTGTGGGTTTAGGAGCAAGAGACACTTTAAGGTTAGAAGCCGGCTTGTGTTTGTATGGTCATGATCTTGATAAAGATAAAACTCCAGTGGAAGCAAATTTAAAATGGGCAATCTCAAAAGAGAGAATATCCAAAGGAGACTTTATTGGTTCAGACATTATTATTAAACAATTGAACAATGGTGTTACAAAAATTAGAGTTGGAATAAAACCTGAGGGAAGAATAATTGCTAGAGAAAAAACAAAAATATTTAATCAGTCAGATGTTCATATTGGTGAAATTACCAGTGGAACATTCGGTCCAAGTGTTAATGGACCTGTAGCGATGGGCTATGTAGAAAATGAATTTTCAAAAAAAAATACTAAAGTATTTTTAGAGGTACGAGGTAAAAAATATGCAGCGAGCATTTGTAGTTTACCATTTTATAAAAAAAGTTATGTAAAAGGAGAAAATTAATGAGTGAAGTTAAATTTTCTAAAGAACATGAATGGATAAAATTAGAGGGTGATGTTGCTACCATCGGTATTACAAAGCATGCAACAGAAATGCTGGGTGATATTGTATTTGCAGAGCTTCCAGAAAAAGGCTCTAGTGTAGAAAAAGATGGAACAGCAGGCGTTGTTGAGTCGACAAAGGCTGCTAGTGACGTATATACACCAGTAAGTGGCGAAGTAGTTGATACTAATCAAGCTATTGTAGACGATCCCTCAAAAATAAATCAAGATCCAGAAAACAGTGCGTGGTTTTTTAAATTAAAGATTAAAGATGTGTCAGAAATGGACTCTTTAATGAACAAAGAAGATTACGATAAGTTTGCAAAGGAAAGCGCTTAATAATGTTACATAATTCGCAAAAAGATTTTTTAAAAAGACATATTGGTCCTTCGGAAGAAGAACAATTAAAGATGATTAAAAAATTGGAATATAAATCACTGGATGATTTAATAGACAATACCGTTCCTGAAAAAATCCAATTTAAAGGTGAACTAAATATTGGTGAGTCGAATTCAGAATATGAAGCATTAAGAAAATTAAAGGCAATTTCAAAAAAAAACCAAATTTACTCAAACTTTTTAGGTATGGGTTATTATGGAACATATACGCCATATGTAATCTTAAGAAATATATTAGAAAATCCAGGATGGTATACGTCCTACACACCTTACCAGCCAGAAGTAGCTCAAGGTAGATTGGAAATGCTATTAAATTTTCAACAAATGATAGTTGATTTTACTGGAA
The DNA here is from genome assembly GCA_902538915.1 of uncultured Pelagibacteraceae bacterium. GTDB lineage: Bacteria > Pseudomonadota > Alphaproteobacteria > Pelagibacterales > Pelagibacteraceae > Pelagibacter. The sequence goes on from CACBGZ010000004.1 coordinate 18,629, forward strand.
TGGATATTGCAAATGCGTCCCTACTTGATGAAGGTACAGCAGCTGCAGAGGCTATGGGTTTAAGTCATAGACTAAATAAAAGTGATAGTAATTTAGTCTTTGTCTCGGAAAATTGTCATCCACAAACAATTGATGTCATTCAAACAAGGGCAGAGCCAATGGGTCTAAAAGTTCTTGTTGGAAACGAGGATAAGGTTTTAGAGCAATTAAAAGAGGATATTGTTTGTGGAATTTTACAGTACCCTGGGACCTTGGGTGATATTAAAGATCCTAGTGAAGCAATAAGTAAAATTCATAAAAAAAAACGGTAAAGCAATTTTAGCATGTGATCTTCTTGCACTTGCTAAACTAAAAACACCAAGAGAGCTTGGAGCTGATATTGCAGTAGGAAGCTCACAAAGATTTGGTATACCAATGGGTTATGGTGGACCGCATGCAGCCTTTTTTGCAACAAAAGATGAATATAAAAGATCTATGCCAGGAAGAATAGTTGGTGTTTCTGTAGATAGACATGGAAATAAAGCTTATAGATTGTCACTGCAGACTAGAGAGCAGCATATTAGAAGAGACAAAGCCACAAGTAATATTTGCACTGCTCAAGCTTTATTAGCAATTGTTTCAGCAGCATATTGTATTTATCATGGTCCAGACGGAATTAAGAATATTTCTGAGAGAGTATCTCAGTTAGCAAAAAATTTTGCTGATAAAATAAAACAGTCTGGCTACAAAATTTATTCAGATTATTTTTTTGACACTGTAACAATTATTACTAAAGAGAAAACTGATCAAATTTTTAAAAATGCTTTGGTTCAAAAAGTTAATATTAGAAAAGTAAATTCAGAAATGCTTGCTGTTTCTTTTGACGAAAAAAAGAATGTTTATAGAGTGAATCAATTATTGAAAATTTTTAATGCAGCAGAATCAATAAAAAAAGAGGATCCCACAGTAAGTTTACCTAATTTACCTGAAAATCTATTGAGAACTTCAAAGTTTTTAGAACATCCTGTTTTTAATTCATATCATTCAGAAACAGAAATGCTTAGATATCTCAAAAAGTTAGAGGATAAAGATATAGCTCTTAACAGAACTATGATTGCCCTTGGCTCATGCACTATGAAATTAAATGCAACTGCAGAAATGATACCTATCTCTTGGAGAGAATTAGCTGAGCCTCATCCGTTTGTGCCTGTCGAACAAATGGAGGGTTACAGAACTTTATTTACTGATCTTAAAAATTGGCTAAGATCAATCACAGGTTTTTCTGGTGTTTCACTTCAGCCAAATGCTGGTGCTCAAGGTGAATATGCAGGATTAATGGTAATTAGAAAATATCATATGGATAGAGGCGATAAAAATAGAAATATATGTTTAATACCTAGCTCAGCCCACGGAACCAATCCTGCTAGTGCTCAAATGGTTGGAATGAAAGTTGTAGTAGTTAATTGTGATAAAGAGGGAAATGTTGACTTTGAGGATTTAAAGAAAAAAGCAGAGATACATTCTGAAAATCTTGGAGCATTAATGGTAACTTATCCATCTACTCATGGAGTTTTTGAAGAGAAGATCAAGGATATATGTGATTTAATTCATAAACATGGAGGTCAGGTTTATATGGATGGAGCAAACTTAAATGCTTTAGTTGGAATTGCAAAACCAGGAAATTTTGGTCCTGATGTTTGTCACATAAACTTACATAAAACATTTTGTATTCCACATGGTGGAGGTGGACCCGGTATGGGACCTATTGCATGTAGAAAACATTTACAAGCGTATCTACCAAATCATCCAGTCGTAAAAGATTGTGGACCTGCAACTGGAATAGGAGCGGTTTCAGCAGCTCCTTGGGGTAGCTCAAGTATTTTATCAATTTCTTGGATGTATATTAAAATGATGGGCTCCGAAGGATTAAAACTTGCAACAAAAATTGCTATTTTAAATGCAAATTATATTGCTAATAGACTTAAAAATCACTTTCCAATTCTGTATAAAGGATCAAAAGGTAATGTCGCACATGAATGCATTATTGATATTAGAAAGATTAAATCAGAAACAGGTGTAACTGAAGAGGATATTGCTAAAAGACTCATTGACTTTGGTTTTCATGCACCAACAATGTCATGGCCAGTAGCTGGAACAATGATGATAGAACCTACTGAAAGTGAAAGCCTATCTGAACTTGATAGATTTTGTGATACCTTGATAAAAATAAAACAAGAAATAGATCATATTAAATCTGGTAAATTTGATAAAATTGATAACCCAATTAAAAATGCTCCTCATACTGACACTGAACTTGCATCGAACGATTGGAAACACAAATATTCTCGAGAAGAAGCAGCCTATCCAGCTAAATTTTTACGAACAAATAAATTTTGGCCACCAGTAGCAAGAGTCGATAATGTTTATGGTGACAAAAATATTTTTTGTACATGTCCAAGTATGGATGAGTTTAAAGAAGACGCAGCTTAATTAATGAAAATCGCTGTAATTGGTTCTGGTATTTCAGGATTAAGTGCGAGTTATTTTTTATCAAAAAAACACCATGTTGATCTTTTTGAAAAGGAAGATCGCTTTGGAGGACATTCTTATACTATCGATGTTATCGAAAATAAAAAAAGAATTCCTGTTGATATAGGCTTTATAGTTTTTAATCATCTTACATATCCAAATTTAATAAATTTTTTTAATGAAATTGATATTGAAATAGAAAAAAGTGATATGTCATTTTCTGTCTCTGTTGAGGGAACTAATTTTGAATATTGCGGTAAAGGTCTTAAAGGAATTTTTGCTAATAAATCAAATTTTTTAAATATTAAATTTATAAGAATGTTTTTAGAAATATTAAAATTTTATAAATTATGTGATAAAATTTCAAATATTGATCAAGTAATAACCTTAGACGAATTTTTAAAAAAAAATAAATGGTCAAAAAGTTTTATCAATTATCATATTATTCCAATGGTGTCTGCTATCTGGTCAATGCCCCCATATGAAGCTGGAAAAATGCCTATGAATTTTTTTTTAAAATTTTTCCAAAACCATGGGCTATTTAAACTACGTAATAGACCCCAATGGTATACAGTAGCTCATAGAAGCAAAACATATGTAAATAAAGTATTATCTCAAATAAGTGGTGAGTATTTTAAAAACTACAAGATAAATTCAATTCAAAGAGTTTCATCGGGAGTTCAAGTTTATTATGGAGGAGCTAATGAATTTTTTGATTATGATAAAGTTATTTTAGCTACTCACGCAGATCAAGCACTATCTCTCATTAAAAAATCCCACTGACCAAGAAATAAAAACTTTATCTAATTTTGATTACAAAAAAAAATCTTGCAGTTTTACATTGTGATGAGAGTGTAATGCCAAAAAATAAAAAAGTTTGGTCATCATGGAATACTTATGTTGATCCCAAAAATTTAAACAAAAGTTCATTAACTTATTGGTTGAACCTTTTACAAAATATTAATTGTGAAAAGAATATTTTTCTCACACTAAATCCTTTAAAAAAAATTCCAAATGAAAGAATTTATAAAAAAATTGAATTTACTCATCCTTATTACGATCAAAAAGCCTTAGATAATCAAAAAAATTTAAAAAATATTCAAAATAAAGAAAATTTATTGTTTTGTGGTAGTTATTTTGGTTATGGTTTTCATGAAGATGGAATAAAGTCCTCTATTGAAATGCTCAAAAACTTAAATGAATAGCTCAATTTATAACGGCACAGTAATTCATAAGAGATTTAAACCAAAAAATCATTACTTTAAATATAGCGTATTTTCATTATTAATAGATTTATCTGAATTAGAAAGTCTAGATAAAAAAATCAACTTTTTTTCGTATAATAAGTTTAATCTCATTAGTTTTTTCGAAAAAGATCATGGTGATAGAGACGGTTCGTCCTTAATTGAATGGGTTAAAAAAAATTTAGATTTAAATAATATTCAATTTCAAGATATTAAGATTAGACTTCTGTGCTATCCAAGAATATTAGGATACGTTTTTAATCCTTTAAGTGTTTTTTATATTTACGACAATAATGAGAAATTAATATCTGTATTATACGAGGTAAAAAACACATTTAATGAGCAACACACTTACATATTTAAAGTTGAAGAAAATGATAAATTTATTCAACACAATTGTTCTAAAAAATTTCATGTGTCACCATTTATAGAAATGAATTGTAATTACTTTTTCAAAAATTTAGAACCTAAGGAAAATATTTCTATTATTATAAATCAATATGATACTAAGGGTAAAATACTATATGCATCTCAAGATGGCAGAAGGGTAGACTTCAACTCAAAAGAGTTACTAAAATCTTACGTTAAACATCCATTAATGACGTTCAAGATTATTTCTGCGATACATTTTGAAGCGTTTAAATTGTGGACTAAAGGAATTAAATACCTAAAGAGAAAATTAAAAATAAAAAATAATGTTACTTTTGAAAGCTAATGAATATATCAAATCTATCAGATAAGATTGTATTTAATAAACTAAAAAATTTAAAATATGGTTTTTTAGAATTAAAAAATCATGACGGTAAAAATTTTAAATTTGGAGATCCAGAATCACCTTTAAGATCAAAAATTATAATAAAAAAGTCTAACTTTACTTTCAACTTGATAAAAAATGGCAGTATCGGATTTGCAGAATCTTATATGCGTGATGAATTTGAAACTGAAAATTTATCAGACCTTATAGAAATCACGGCAAGGAATATAAATGAAATTCATAAATTCTCTGGATTATTAGATTTACCTCTGATCAATTTTTTTAGAAATATTTTTATAAAAAACACAAAATATAGAAGTAAACTAAACATTGCAAAACACTATGATCTAGGTAATGAATTTTTTTCTTTATGGCTTGATAAAACATTAACTTATTCAAGTGCAATTTTTGATAAAAAATCAGAAAATTTGTCAGATGCACAAAACAACAAATATCAAAAATTAATTGATTTAATTCAGCCTAAAAATGGTGATAGAGTTTTAGAGATTGGTTGTGGATGGGGAGGTTTTGCTGAATATTTTGGTAAGAAATACGATGTGAAATTAGATTGTATTACCATTTCAAAAAAAACAATATGAATATGCCAAACAAAGAATTCATAAATGTGGTTTAAATGAGAAAGTCAACGTTGAGATTAAAGATTATAGAGACATAAATTACAAATATAATTCGATCGCTTCAATTGAAATGATTGAAGCGGTTGGACAAAATTATTTAGCGGGTTATTTTTCAACTTTAAAAAATAATTTATCAAGTAATGGAACTGCAGCCATTCAAGCTATCACAATAGATGACTCGCTTTTTCAAAGATATAAAAATAAGCAGGATTTTATACAGAAATATATTTTTCCAGGTGGATTTCTTCCAAATAAAAATAGTATTGATAAATATATATCTCAAAATAATTTAACAATTAAATCGTATGAATCCTATGCAGACCATTATTCAAACACTCTATCTATGTGGAGAGATGAATTTATAAATAAATGGGACTTAATCAAAAAACAGGGTTTCGACTTAACTTTCAAAAGAATGTGGGAATTTTACTTATGCTATTGTGAAGCAGGATTTAAATCTAAAAATATTGACTTAATTCAATTTTCTTTACAAAACAAATAAATAAGAGGTGATTTATGAAATTCTCTAAATTAATCAAATCAATTTTATTGATAATTCCTTTAATCTTAATTACAAGCTGTTCAAAAAATAGTGCAATGAAACCAGAAGATTTTAAAAATAAAGAGCCAAGATTAATTATTGAAAATTACTTGTCTGGTAACGTTAAAGCGTGGGGTGTGCTTCAAAATAGATCTGGTAAAGTAACAAGACAATTTTCTGCTGATTTAGATGGAAAATGGGATGGAAAAAAATTAATTCTTGATGAAAAATTTAATTGGGATGATGGAGAAATTCAAACAAGACAATGGCAGATAACAAAAATTGATGAAAATAATTATGAAGGTACCGCAGGTGATGTTGTAGGAAAAGCAAAAGGATTTTCGTACGGGCCTGCATTTAAATTTGAATATGTTTTATTAGTTCCAGTGAAAGGAAAAGAAATTAAAATCACTTTTGATGATTGGATCTTCAAACAAGATGATCGTGTAGCTATAAATAGAGCTACTATGACTAAATTTGGTTTTAAGGTTGCTGAATTGACAGTAGTGTTTGTGAAAGATTAATTTTTCTTTTGATATTTGGTCATTCTTCCGATTAAACCAAAATAAACTTTACTTGGTAAAAAACTAAATATTTTAAGTAAAATAGTTAAAGATTTGGGAAAATGAATTTCAAAAACTTTTTTATTTACTAAGCCATCATAGATTTTTTCTGCTGCATATTCGGTTGTCTTTAAAAAAGGCATTTTAAAATCATTTTTATCTGTCATGGGTGTTTTAATAAATCCTGGTGAAACTAAACAAATACGTACATTTGATCTACCAAAATCAAAATATAAACTTTCAGCAAGATTGTTTAATGCTGATTTTGATGGTCCATAGCCTGTTGAATTTGGTAAACCTCTATATCCAGCTATGGACGAAACTATACTTATTGTACCACTTTTTTTATCCTTAAAATATTTTTCTACACTTTTAATACTATTTAAAGTTCCAAAAAAATTCACTTTAAATACATTTTCGATTTGATCTACATCAATATCCTTTTCTTTTTTTGGATCCCATGTTCCAGTTGAAAAAAAACAAATATCAATATTTTCATACTTATTGATAATATCTTTAAATACTTCATGACATTTTGATTTGTCTGTGACATCTAATGGAAACGAGCTTATATTTTGGTGATTCTCTACAATTTCTTTAAGCAGACTTTCTCTTCTTGCAGATATAGCAACATTCCAACCCTCATTAGCAAATTTTATTGCTAATGCTTTTCCAATACCTGTGCTTCCACCAGTTATCCAAATTGTTTTTTTATTCATTATTTAAAATGTATAATACTTAAATGTTAAAAAATAAATTTTTATCATTCATATTTTTCCTAATAATTACTTTTTCGGCATCATTTATAGGGGCGTTTATTACAATTAATTATAAAGAGCCCTGGTATTCTCAGATAATTAAATCAAATTATAATCCTCCAGACTGGGTTTTTGCGCCTGTTTGGACAAGTTTATATCTAATGATGACCTTTGCTATATGGATATTCTGGCATTGTAAAAACAAAGACACGAATACTGTTTACATTTATTTTCTTCATATCATTGTTAATACAACTTGGAGTATCGTTTTTTTTGGTCTCCATCAAATTTTTTTAGCAATGATTGTTTTGGTGATCTTAATTTTTTTTATAATTGTTCTTATTTTGAGGTTTAAACGTGTCAATTTAGTGAGCTATTATCTCATGATTCCATATTTACTTTGGTGCAGCTATGCTTTATTTCTTAACTTTAACTTGTTTCTATTAAATTAAAATGGATGATGTTGTTATAATTGGTGGTGGAATAATAGGTACATCAGCTGCTTATTTTTTGTCAAAAGAAGGAAGAAAAGTAAAAGTAATTGAAAGAGATCCGTCTTATAAATCTGCATCTTTCCCTTTATCTTTAGGTGGTTTTAGAAGACAGTTCTATCAGACGGAAAATATTTTACTTGGAAAGTTTGCTAGAGAGTTTATTTTTCAAATTTCAGAATTATTAAAAACAAAAAAAAATCCTAAACCTACAGCAAGCATGGTAACCAACGGATATTTATTAATGTTTGGACCAGAGCATGCAGAGGAACAATACAAAGCACTTGAAAATCATAAAGCTTGCGAGGCTGGAACAAAAAACATAAAGGGTTCAGAACTAATAAAGTTTTTCCCATATATTAATAGCGATGGGATTGAAACAGCCACCTTTACAGATAATCAAAGTGAGGGGTGGATAGATCCATTTATGTTTCATGGTGCTTTGAAAAGTAAAGCAATCGAGTTAGGTGCAAATTTTATAAAAGGAGAGGTAAAATCCATCTCAGAAATTAAAGCCAAAACAATTATCTCTGCTGCAGGATGTTGGACTAAAGAATTATTAGAAGATATTCCGGTAGAGCCCCAAAAACACACAGTCTTTAGGGTTAAGTGCCCAAAACATATTCCTGAAATGCCATTGACAGGAGATTTAACAACAGGAGTTTACTGGAGGCCAGAGGGTAATGAGTATTTAGCAGGATCACCTAAATCTGTATTTGACGCTAAGGATTTAGAACCTGCTTGGAATGATTTTGAAGAGTTGGTATGGCCTGCTCTTGCTAAAAGAGTGCCAGCATTTGAAGAACTTAAATTAACTGGTGGGTGGGCTGGATATTATGATTGTAACAGATTGGATAACAATGCTGTAGTTGGGAAACATCCAAAATTTGATAATGTTTATTTAGCCACTGGATTTACAGGAAGAGGCTTAATGCAAGCACCCGGAATTGGAAGAGCGTTAACAGAATTAATTACGACTGGTTCTTATCAATCAATTGATATTTCAAATATGGCAGTTGAAAGGGTTTTAGGAAAAAAAAGCAAGACATGAACCTTATGTCCTTTGATTAAGTTCCACAAAAAGTTTGATATTTTTCTTTCTGATTAGAAGGTAATTGATATTCAATTATTTTTTGGTTTTGAAGATAAGGTTTAGATAATATCTCTATTAATTTTGTTAATGGCTGAAAATTATTCTGGTTGGCTGATTCAAGTACCTCCTCAACTTTATGATTACGCGGTATCACTAGTGGGTTGACACTTTTCATTAGTTGTAAGTATTTTTCGGACGAATTCTTATTCAACTTTAGTCTATTTTTCCATCTTTCCATCCAATTTAGAAATCTTTTATCTTCATAATATTTTTTCAATTCAATTTTTTCACCCATTAAATAACAAAAAGTATTGGTGTAATCAGCTTTGACTTCATGCATCCAAGTTAGTAGATCTAAAATTAAAGATTGGTCATTTTTTTCATCTCCAAATAATCCGAGCTTATCTCTCATCATATTAAGCCATTTTTCCTCATATTTTTTTTCAAATGAATTTATAATTTCTGTAGCTATTTTAATTGCATTATTCTGATCTTTATCAATTAAAGGTATAAGACATTCGGCAAACCTTGCTAGGTTCCATTTTGTGATAACGGGCTGGTTGCAATATGCGTATCTACCAGTTCTATCAATTGAACTAAAAACAGTTTTAGGATCATAAACATCCATGAAAGCACATGGTCCATAATCTATTGTCTCACCCGAAATACTCATATTGTCAGTATTCATCACCCCATGAATAAAACCAACTCTCATCCAGTGTACAACTAAATCAACTTGCTTTTCTAAAACGATCTTTAGAATTTCTATTGACTTATTTTTAGCTTTATCAATATTTGGATAATGTCTTTTAATAACGTGCTCTAAAAGCATTTTAAGTTCATCCTCATTTTTCCTCGCAGCAATATATTGAAAAGTACCTACTCTAATATGGCTTGATGCCACCCTGGTGAGGATAGCACCTATTAATTCAGCGTCTCTCATTACGCTTTCACCAGTCTTTACAACTGCTAAACTCCTTGTAGTTGGTATATTTAAGTGATGCATCGATTCACTAATAATGTATTCTCTTAACATTGGACCTAAAGCTGCCCTACCATCACCGTTTCTTGAAAAAGAAGTTTTACCCGAACCTTTAAATTGAATATCATACCTTTTTTTATTTTTAGATAGGTGTTCGCCAATTAAAACTGCTCTTCCATCGCCAAGCATTGTGAAATGACCAAATTGATGTCCAGCATAAGCTTGAGCAATTGAGTTGCTGTTTTTGGGCAATAAATTTCCAGAAAATAAAGCTGATAATTCCTCATTTTTTATATTTGAAAAATCTAAGTCTATGTTCTTTGCTAAATCTTTATTAAATAAAACTAATTCAGGTTTTTTTACTTTTACTGGATCAATTGTTTCTTTAAATGAGTCTGGTAGTCTAGAGTAAGAATTATCAAAATTCCAATTTAAACCATTTTTCATAAAAAACTATTTACTCCAAATTCTTTTTAAAATCTCTTCTCTTCTACATGCCTTTTTATAAGCTACATAATTTAATAAATATTCTTTATAATAATTTTGATGACGAGTTTCTGCCATAAAAAACTTATCAAATTTTCTAACGTAAGTGACAACTTTTTTATTAAATTTTTTTTCGAGTTTAAGTATACTTTTCTCAATCAAATTCTTTTCACTACTATTTTGATAAAAGGCAACTGACCTGTAGCTATATCCTTTATCACAAAATTGTCCGTAGGCATCAAAAGGATCTATATTTATCCAAAAGTTATCCAGCAATTCTTCATATGAAATAATTTTCTTGTCGTAAATAATTTCAACAACCTCAAAATGCCCAGTATTACCGTAAGTTACTTCTTTATAAGTAGGATTTTCAGTTGTACCACCTGAATAACCAGAAAAAACCTCCTCTACACCATTAAGTTTTTCAAAAGACTCTTCAACACACCAGAAACAACCACCCGCAAAGTAGGCTCTTTCTTTTTCATTAGCTAAAGAAGAAAAAATAAAAAAAGAAGTTAATAACTAGAAATATTAGTAATCGCATAAATTATCATATACAAAAAATTTATGCTAAGTCTATGTTATTAAAGGTAGCTACGTGATGTAGCTTACCTTTAATAATATGAAAAGAATTTATTTTTTCTTATATTTTGCTGCTTCTTCTGATCCACCAGTTGCAGAGCCTTTACTGTAAGAATGAGCTCCCATACCTGCAAGCTGACCATCCTTTACAATAAGATATTGATTTCTGATTTCTTTACCGTCGAAGAAACATTCTAATATTTCTCTAACACCATCTGCATATCTTGATTGCGCTGTTAAAGATGTACCAGACGTGTGAGGTGTCATACCATGATTGGGCATGCTTCTCCATACGTGATCATTTGGTGCTGGTTGAGGAAACCAAACATCTCCTGCATAACCACTCAACTGACCGCTCTTTAGAGCTTTTGCAATTGCATCACGATTACAAATTTTACCTCTAGCGGTGTTTACTATGTAAGCACCTTTTTTCATTTTACTTATCATAGCATCATCAAATAAGTTTTCAGTTTCTGGATGAAGTGGACAATTAATTGTTACTACATCACAAACTTTGACCATAGACTCTACAGTTTCGTGAAATGTTAAGTTAAGTTCTTTCTCAACACTTTCAGGTAATCTGTGTCTATCAAAATAGTGCAAATGTGTATCAAACGGTTTCATTTTTCTTAAAGCATCTAATCCGATTCTTCCAGCTGCTACAGTACCAATGTGCATACCTTCAACATCATATGACCTTTGAACGGCATCAGCAATATTCCAGCCACCGTCATTAACAATTCTATGTTGATTGTGGTAATCTCTTACCATTGACACAATCATCATAACAATGTGTTCTGCAACAGATCTTGAGTTACAATAAGTTACTTCAACAACGTCAATTTTGTTATCCATTGCGGCTTGTAAATCAACGTGATCTGATCCTATACCTGCTGTTATTGCCATTTTTAAATTTTTTGCTTTGGCAATTCTTTCTTTTGTTAAATAATAAGGAAAAAATGGCTGAGAAATAACAATGTCTGCGTCAACTATATGTTTATCTGCCTCACAACCATCTCCATCTTTACTATTTGTAACAACGAATTCATGTCCATTACTTTCTAAAAATTTTCTTAAACCAAGTTCACCCGATACACATCCAAGTAATTGACCTGGTGTGTAATCTCTCCCCTTAGGCGAAGGAAGTGTCATTCCATCCGGATACTTCTCTATCTTTGGTAGTTCTGATAAAGCATAGGATTTTGGCATCCCACCTTTAGGATCGTCGTATAATATACACAATATTTTCATTTAATCTCCTGTATCTTAAAATGTATTAATTAAAATCTTATCTAACATCATTTTTAAGTTGCTATCAATTAAATTATTTAAACTTTGGATATTTTTTTTTTAAGATAAATCGATTAATTATTATACCAAAAATAAGAATTATTATTGAGCCAGTTATAATTGGATTCAAAATATAATCAATTGAAACACTTCCCATTATGACTATTATTGGATTGCCCCCAGCAGGTGGATGGGTTACATTTAATAATATCATTAAACCTACACCAAAACCCACTGCGATAGGTATGATTAAGTATAAAGGTAGCGGAACTAAGTATAAAAAAAATAAACCGACTATAGCTGTGAGCAGGTGTCCAAAAAAAATATTTTTTGGTTGCGCAAAGGGACTTTCGGGATAACCATATAATAAAACCATTGATGAGCCAAAAGATGCAATCAAGAAAACACCAAACTCTGTTTTATAAGTTAGAAGCGTTAATATACCTATAGTGATGATTGAAAAAAAACCTGCAAAAAATGATTGTTTAATATTATTCATTATTTAATCAGATACAATTTTCTTGAGAGTTTTAAAAGGTAATAAGATACATTCTTTGCGCGACATATTTTTTTTCTTAAATAATTTACCTAAAACTTTCCATTTTCTATTTATTATTTCAAAATCTCCATCAAAGTAAGATTTTGCATCATCGCATATTTCGTCAACTTTAAGCTTATTTTTATTTATTGAAATTTTTGATAATAGACTTGCAGATGCCTGGCAATAAATACAGCATTTTCCTTGATAACCAAAATCAACTATTTTATCTTTTTTTATTATTACTTTAATTTGCATTTCATCACCACATAATGAATTTTTTAATCTTGAGTTATGAGTATGATTTTCAAGAAATTTTTGATTATTGTTTTTTGAAGCAATCTGTAATATTTCTAAATCCATTAATTTTTAAGACATAAATTATATCTAATTTAAATAAGATCTTATAATAAGATAGTTAAATTTCCTAAATTATTTTATACAAAGAATTTAATTTTTGTTGTAGTTGGAACCAATAAGAATTAAATATTGTCATATGATAGAAATAAAAAATGATAAACTAGCAGTACCAGTTGTTTTATTTGCAGGAATTCTTTGGTCGTTTGGCCCACTAGTTGTTAGATACATGGATCAACCAGAATTAGTACCTTGGCAGTATATTTTTGGAAGAGGATTAACAATCTTTATAATTTTGAATCTTTATTTATTTTTTGAAGAAGGAATAGCGTTTTACAAAAATTACCTGAAAATTGGTGTATCGGGCATTATTGGCGGAATAGGGTTAGGTATTGCAATGATTAGTTTTATCTACTCAATTACTAATACCTCTGCTGCCATAACACTATTATGTCTTGCTGCAATGCCTTTTTTTACAGCTTTATTGGGTTTTCTTTTTCTGAGAGAGAGAATAAGCTTAAATGTTTGGATAGCTATAATTCTTGCTACTGTTGGAATCATAATTATTGCCCTAGGTAATACTGGAAAAGCATCTTTATTGGGGTTTGTATTTGGGATGACATCATCAATAGGTTTTTCAATTTTTTCTATTACTCTACGATGGAGAAAAGAGACACCAAAATTTACCACTGTTGCTGTCTCTGGACTTTTCTGCTTTATTATTGCTTCAATATTTATTTTGAGTAAAAATCAATTATTTTTTTCCACAAGCTACAACGGTACTTTATTTTCATTACATGGAGTATTAGTTTGCTTCGGATTGATTTTATATTCTATTGGCTCTAGAGCTATCCCAGCAGCTGAATTAACATTATTATCTTTAACCGAAGTTATTGGAGGAATTTTTTGGGTGTGGTTACCAATTTTTGGTATAAATGAAATTCCATCTACAAATACAATAATTGGTGGATTTTTTCTTTTTATATCTATCACTTATTACAGTTTGGTCATGAGAACTAATAGAAGATTTATAGCATTGAACTAAGAAGTAGTTTTAATGATTAAAGAAAAAAAAATTGTCAATAGTTGGAATGAATGGGATCCACTTAAGCATGTAATAGTTGGTAGAGCAGATGGATGCTGTATACCAGCTCCAGAACCAGCATTAGATGCAAAGGTGCCTGAAGACTCTGACATGAAGGGTGAATATGGACCTCGTACAAAAGAAACTGTAGCTAAAGCCAATGAATTATTAGATAACTTTGCATCAATTTTGGAAAAAAGAGATATAAAAGTTGATAGACCAATTCCGATAAATCATAATCAAAAAATATCCACTCCTGACTGGGAAGTTAAAAGTATGTTTGGATGTATGCCTGCTAGAGATATAATTTTGACTGTAGGAAATGAGATGTTGGAGGCCACCATGAGCTATAGATGTAGATGGTTTGAATATTTAAATTATAGACCTTTGATTCAAAGATATTTCAATCAGGATAGCAATATGAAACACGAAAGCGCACCTAAACCAAGGCTAACAGATGCTGACTATAGAAAAGATTATTTGTCTGATAAAATAGGCTTTCAAAAAAGGTTAGATTGGACTGAAAAGAAATATTTTGTTACTACAGAGGAAGAGCCTCTTTTTGATGCAGCTGACATTTTGCGTTTTGGTAAAGACTTAGTTGTACAACATGGCTTTACTACGAATTTGAAAGGAATTGAATGGTTAAAAAGACATTTCACAAATCACAGAATACATACTGTAAACTTTCCTGGTGATCCTTATCCAATTCATATTGATGCAACATTTGCTCCAATTAAAGAGGGAATTATAATTAATAATCCTCAAAGACGATTACCCAAAGAACAAAGAACGTTATTTGAAAATAATGGTTGGCAAATCATTGATGCTGCTCAACCAGCTCATAATGAACCACCACCATTATGTTATTCATCTGTTTGGCTCTCTATGAATGTTTTAGTTTTAGATCCTAAAACGGTATGTGTTGAAAAAAGTGAAAAATATCAAGCAGAACAACTTGATAAGTTAGGAATGGAAGTAATTCCTGTTGACCTGAGAGACGCTTATGCCTTTGGAGGAGGCCTGCACTGTTGCACCGCAGATGTATTTAGAGAAGGAGAGCTTAAAGATTATTTTCCTAAACAATAACTTTGATAATTTTTAAAAATTTTAACTATTATAAATTTGGCCAATTTAAGCTCTAAGTATTGATATACTTAATTTTTTTTCGTTTTATCAATATCGAAATTATCTAACGCTCTAGTAAGCTCTTTTTGCTTAATTTTTTCAGTATTAATTGATCGATTTTTTAATCCGTAATCAATCGAATTCTTTTGATTTTCTAATTCATCAAATTTTCTCATTTTTTCTAATTCAATTTCTCTTAATCTTTGATCTCTCAAAATTTCCTTTTGTTCTTTTAACTTCTTTTCTCTATCAAATTTTTCTTCCCATTCTTTTATTTTTATGTATTCAAGCTCTTTTTTTCTGTCCTCTTCCATTTTTAAAATTTTTAACTCTTTTGTTTTTTTTCTCTGCTCTTTAAGCTCTTTTTGTCTTTGCTCTTCCTCTCTTGCTTTGAGATCTATATCTTTCCTATTTTGTTCTTCTTGACGAATATTCAATTCTTTTTCTCTAATTGTTAATTGCTTAGCAACTTGAATTAAGTGCTCATCTTTTTTTACCAATCTTTCTGCCTCTATTTTTTGTTTTTCATCTAAAGAGTTTATCTTTTTTTCTCTTATTTTAAGATCCTCCTCATTCATTTTAATTTTATTATTTTCTTTAATAAGTTTTTCTTCCCA
>CACBGZ010000005.1 GCA_902538915.1 uncultured Pelagibacteraceae bacterium
ATCAAATTGCTATATGGGAATTAACTTAAGTAGGGGTAAACCTATTAAATATTATAGTAGCGATAGAATTGCACAATTAATAGGTAATGGCTTATTAACATTTATTGATAAAAAAACTTTTTTAAGTGATTTTTTTTCAGATAAAGAAATGGTATTTTACAAAGATATAGATGATTTAAGTCAAAAAATTAATAAGTATAAAAAAGATACTAAAATTGGAAAAAATATAGCTAGATTGGGAAAAAAAAAATATTTTAGATATTTTAATTCATCAGTAGTTTCAAATTATATGATTTGCAAAATTTTTAATCTAAAACCAGAAAAAAAAATTATATGGGATAACAAATGACAAGGATCAATTTAACCAAAAAAGATTTAATAAACTCAATATATATGCAAATAGGTTTTTCGAAACTTGTTTCTGAAAACCTAATTAATGAATTCTTTTCTTTAATTTTGTCAAACCTAAAAAAAGAAAAAATTGTAAAGATATCTAACTTTGGTACATTTATTTTAAGAGGTAAAAATCCTAGGATTGGAAGAAATCCAAAAACTAAAGAAAAAAAAGAAATTTCAAAAAGGAATGTAGTTTTGTTCAAGCCATCAAAAGAATTCAAAAATTTTATAAATTTAAAGGCCAATGGGTAAATCTTCGAATGCATATAAAACAATTGGTGAAGTAGTTAAAATTATTGGTCTTAAATCTAAAAAAGGTCAATCTTTACCAACCCACACAATCAGATTCTGGGAAACAAAATTTAAGCAAATAAAACCAAAAATATTTAACGGTAATAGAAGATACTATGATGAAAAATCTATAGAAATTATTAAAAAAGTTCATTTTCTTCTAAAAAACAAAGGAATGACTATTAATGGTGTGAAAAAATTTTTAGATAAGGAGAATTCTTTAAATCTTGACGAAACTCTAAATCACTCTATAAAAGCGATGAAAATTAAAAATAGATTAATAAAAATTTCTAATATAATAAAAAACTTAAAATAATAATACTCATGGCTAAAAAAACACATATTAAAGTTAGACTTGTTCCTGAAGCAAGACCAGATAGTCCTTTTTTTTACTATGTTAAAAAACCCGCTGGTGGAGAAAAAGCAAAAATAAAATTAAAAGCTAAGAAATATAATCCATCATCTCGTAAACATGAAGTTTTTGTTGAGAAAAAACTTCCTCCTCATAGCAAATAACTATTATTTTTTAAAATTTCTTTTTTCAAAATCTATGTAAGCTAAAATCATATTTCGCCAAATCCGATTCGTTATTTTGGGATCAATTTTATTTTTAATAGATTTATTTTTAATATTTTTAAGAATAATAGATATCCTTTTTTTATCTACAATTTCATATTTTCGGGTTTTGAGTTTAAGAACATCTCTGACAATATTTGTCCTTTTTTTAATCAATTTAATAAGATTATTATCAAGACTATCGAGTTTTTTTCTTAAAATATTTAATCTTTTTTTTTTATCGGGCGACATTTGTTCAATTGGAATTATTAATAAATATTATATTTAAACAAGTATGTATACTGAAATTAATAACAAATACAGACTGTATATGTCTAATTGGTTGTTATTAATGTTTTTTTTAGTGTCATCAATGATTGTTGTTGGTGGCTTAACGAGGTTAACAGACTCAGGGCTATCAATTACTGAATGGGAATTTTTTAGAGGTTTTTTTCCACCATTAAATAATGAATCATGGAATGAATATTTTAATTCATACAAGAAAATTCCTGAATTTAAATTACAAAACTTCTCAATGAATTTGGATGAATTCAAAGTTATTTTTTGGTGGGAATGGGCACACAGATTTTTTGGTCGGTTAATTGGATTGTGCTTTTTAATACCTTTAATTTTTTTTAGTGTTAAAATTGGATTTAAAAAACTCACTAACTTATATTTGATTTTCATATTAATATGTTTTCAAGGGTTTTTAGGTTGGTATATGGTTGAAAGTGGGTTAGTAGATAATGTTGATGTTAGTCATTTTAGATTATCAATTCATCTTTTATTTGCTTTCATAATTTTATCCTTAATTTTTTGGAATTTTTTGGGGTTAATGTATTTTAGAGAAAAACATAGAAAAATGAAAATCTTTTTACCTGAAATTTTTATAATTTTAATTTTTTTACAAATTATTTTTGGAGCTTTTGTTTCTGGAATGGATGCAGGAAAAATTTATAATACATGGCCGTTAATGGGGAATTCATATTTTCCAGATGATAATAAAATTACCAATTTATTAAAGCTTTCAGCATTTAGTGATCCATCATTAGTTCAATATTTACATCGGAACATGGCATACTTTATATTTATTTTGTATTTAATTATTACCTTTATAATTTATAAAAAAAAGATTGTTTCTTTATTTAAACCTGTAATAGTTTTAGGATTTACTATCTTTTTACAAATTTTATTAGGTATATTCACGTTATTAAGTGGAGCAGGTGTCTTTATTTCTTCGTTACACCAGTTTAGTTCAATCTTATTAATAACTTCTTCATTATATTTTTTATATAAAAATAAATATAATTTTTGATTATTTTCTCTCAATAACAAATAATTCGTTATTGAAATATAATCCTTTATTTTTATTAACAATTTGCTGTACAATTTTTTGATAATCTTTTTTTTTTTCAGCACTCAGTATTTGTTTATCAGATATTTGATTTACATAAATTGCAGCGTTCCATGCTGAAAATATGAGTGAGGTTGCGATACCCCCACTAATTTCATTCGGCAACGCTCTTAGTACATATCTAATATTTGTTTTTTTGCTAAATTTAAGATCTTTTAGTAAATTTCTATCTGTATTTTTTTTGATATATTTCAAAATTGATTTATATAAAGACGGAAACGGTTTTTCTTTTGGCCAAATTTTCTTAATTATTTGGTTGCCAGGATCATTTCCACAAGCATGAACAACTGCTAATTTACCTTCTTTGTTTAATGATTTAATCATTGGATCAATTACATATCTTACTTTTTTTTCAACAGATATTCTTGATCTATAGGGCTGTGAAGCTACGATCAAATCAAAATTATTCTTACCATTATTTTTCTTTGGAATAATTTTTTTTAAAGAAAATTCTTGATCTTTTCTATAAATTATAATTACTGAAGGTTCTTTATAGGTTGGATTACCATTGATTGGGTTTCTTTCTATTTGCCATTTTTTACTTAAAAAGTTTTGGTTAAGTTTCCTTAGTTGATCAGAAAAATCTAGGGATGAATTTCCTTTAAGTTTTACAATTTTCCAATTCATCTTTTTTTGTTTAATTTCATTATTTGATCTTAATGAGGTCGATTCAACATAATTCAAATTTGAAATGACAAATACTGTATTTTTATGTTCTACAAATCTGTCAGGAAGTTTTTCAAGACCTAACCTAACATCCTCTAAACTTATCTCTTTAGTACTTATTAACATGGGAACGTTTGGCATTTTTTGATGACATTGCCTCATAATACTCATTAATAACGATCCATCCCCCATACCTGCATCAAAAACTTTTAATGCAGGGTATTTAGGTTTTAGCTTTTGAATTATTGGTTTTAAGGCATCGGCAATTTTATTTTTTTCATTTGTAGTGGTTACAAAAAGTAAATATTTTTGCCTATTGTCAAAAAATCTAAAATTCTTCTTCATAAGTATATAAGCGCTTATTTTTTTGGTGGATAATTTGTTGTTATAAATTTTTTTAAAACTTTAAGAACTCTATCAGCCTCTTCCAATAACATCATATGTCCACAGTTATCAATAATATCCACTTGACTACCTTCAATCAAATCTGCTAGTTTTTTTCCTTCTTTAACTGGGCACATTTTATCATCGGTTGCTAGTATTGATAAGGTTGGGATTTTTATTTTTTTTGCAGCTTCGAAACCATTTTTGTAATTATCGCAAGCTCTAAAATCAACTCCTAGCGTGTTTTTAATTGTTCTGCTTTTTGCTAACATAGAACCAGTGTTAATATGATAAAGACCTGGTACTGGGTGTCCTCCAAAATGACCTGCTGGTCCATGCGCCCAATCCATCATAAGTTCTACTGCTTTTGGGTTATTATTTTCTGCTAAAGATAATAGCTCAGGGTTCATTGGAATTGCACCTGCACCTCCCATAAGACTCAAAGTTTTTATTTTATCAGGATATCTTGCTGTACATTCAACTGTAACCAAGCACCCTTGGGAGTGACCAACTAATGATGCTTCTTTGTATCCCACAGATTCTATAACATCATTAATCCAATCAGCCATGGACTCAATAGATTTTAAACTTTCCCCCCCAGATAAACCATGCCCAGGCATATCTAGTGCTAAAACACTATAACCATGAAAAGCAAAATATCTTGTTTGCAATACCCAGGTCATATGAGTAAGACCACTACCGTGAACAAATATTATTAAAGGTTTACTTTTATCGAATGGTCTACCACCAGTTGATGCATAAACTTCGTGACTATTTACTTTAAATTTCATTGATTGGATACGAGCCTAGGTTTTCTAGCAGCTCTAAATCCATTCTCAAAATCATTTTTGATATCATCAATGTCTTCAATCCCAACAGAAAGTCTAATCATATCATGAGATAATCCAGCAAATTTCAATGTAGCCTCATCCATTTGAGAGTGAGTTGCTGAAGCTGGATGAATAACAAGTGTTCTGGTATCTCCAACGTTAGCTAAATGAGAAGCTAATTTAACATTATTAATAAAAGCCTCGCCAGCTTCCTTGCCACCCTTAATACCAAAAGCTATCATTGAGCCTTTGCCATTAGGTAATAATTTATTTGCTAGTTCATGATCAGGATGATCAGGGACACTCGGATGCGAAACCCAAGCGACACTTTCATGTCCTAGTAGATATTCGACCATTTTTTCGGCATTAGCACAATGTTTTTGCATTCTTACTGATAAGGTTTCAATACCCTGTAAAACATTCCAAGCATTTTGTGGACTTAAACAAGGACCAAAATCTCTCATCCCTTCAGCTCTTGCTTTCATAGTAAATGCAGTTGGTCCAAACTCTTCAGCAAAAGATAAACCGTGATAACCTTCGTAAGGTTGTGTCATTGTTGGAAATTTATCATTTTGCATCCAATCAAATTTTCCACCTTCAACAATTATTCCCGCCATTGAAGATCCATGACCTGCCATCCATTTTGTTAATGAGTGAACTACAATATCAGCACCGTGTTCAATTGGCCGACATAGATAGGGTGTTTGGTATGTTGCATCAACCATTAAAGGTATACCTGCTTCATGAGCAATATTTGCTATTGCTGGCATATCCATCAATTCATTCCCAGGATTACCAACGAGTTCTCCAAAAATACCTTTAGTATTTTTTTGTATTGCTTTTTTAAATCCTTCTGTATCTCTTGGTTTTACAAAAGTAGTTTTTATTCCAAATTTTGGTAAGGTTAGTCTAAAAAGATTTACTGTGCCTCCATATAATTGCGATGACACAACTAAATGATCTCCAGCCTCACACAACGTCATCACGGCTAGAAATATTGCACTCATCCCAGAGGAAGTAGCTAAAGCTGCTGTACCACCCTCAAGTGAGGCAACTCTTTCTTCGAGAACTGCAACTGTTGGGTTTGATATTCGACTATATATGTGACCACCTCTTTCAAGATTAAATAGTGCAGCAGCGTGATCTACATCATCAAATAAATAAGAAGTTGTTTGGTAAATTGGTACCTGTCTAGATCCAGCATTTTTATGTGGTTGATATCCAGCATGTAGACTTAGTGTATCAAATTTGTAAGTTTTAGCATCAGTGCTTTTATTTTTTTTATCTTTCATAAATAATCCTTATTTTTAAATGTTAATAGTTAAGTATCAACATTAATATAAATTGACAATATGACATTTATCAGTATTAATCCCGCCAATCATGACTAAATTTGTTAACAAAAATCAGATTAATAATAATTGGTATGAAATTGATGCTAAAAATGCCGTAATTGGCCGATTAGCATCTATTATTACAAAAATTATAAGAGGAAAAAACAAAACTACATTTACGCCTCATATGGATAATGGTGATTTTGTAGTTGTTAAAAATATAGAACATGCGAGATTTACTGGAAAAAAGTTTCAGGATAAAAAATACTATCGACATACTGGATATCCTGGGGGAATTAAAGTGACCACACCTGAAAAACTGCATGAAAAAAAACCTGATGAAGCTCTCAAGCTGGCTGTTAAAAGAATGCTTCCAGGAGGTGTATTAGGTAGAAAACAACTTTCAAAATTAAAAATTTATTCTGGAAATGACCATCCTCATACTGCACAAAATCCAAAAGTCATAGAATTATCAAAGTTGAATAATAAGAATTTGGTGCGAAACTAACATGGAGAACGCTCATTCAGATAATAATAAGTCAAAATTAAAATTGGATTTTAAAAATAGTAAGTATGCCACAGGCAGACGGAAAACTTCAATTGCAAAAGTTTGGTTAAAAAAAGGCTCAGGCAAGATTTATGTTAATGGTAAACTCTTTAATGATTATTTCGTAAGTGAAAATCATAAAATGCAAATAACAAGGCCTTTTGATTTAATTAAACAATCAACAGCTTATGATGTAAAATGTACAGTAAGCGGTGGTGGCCACACAGGTCAAGCGGGTGCAATGGTTCATGGTATATCTAAAGCCTTAGTTTTATTTGATGAGAACTTAAAAACCACTTTAAAAACAGAAAACCTTACTACTAGGGATCCAAGAGCAGTTGAAAGAAAAAAACCTGGTAGAAAAAAAGCAAGAAGAAGCTTTCAGTTTTCTAAAAGATAATTTTTTTTTTAATTTAAACTGTTATTATATTCAATGTCTAAGATTAACATATTAATTGCTGGATCAACTGGCTATATAGGTGTTCAACTTATAAATTTATTAACTAAGCATAAAAAAATTAATATAAAATATTTATGTGGAAATAGTTCAGCGGGTAAAGATATTTCTTCCTATGAAAAATCATTGAGAAACAAAAAATTACCAAAAATTATTAAATTTAATGAAAGTTTATTGAAAGATGTGGAAATTATATTTACAGCTCTTCCTAATGGTGAAGCACAAACAATTTCAAAAAAGCTTTTAAAAAAAAATATCTTAATAGATTTAGCTGCAGATTTTAGACTCAATAAGGCATCATCGTATCTAAAATGGTATAAGAAAATACATAAAGCGCCAAAATTAATAAAAAAATCAATTTATTCGTTACCAGAATTAACAGGTGATAAAATAAAAAAATTTCAAATAATCGGATGTCCTGGTTGTTATCCAACATCTATTTTAATACCAATTATTCCACTAATTAAAAAAAATTTAATCAAAAAAGACAGTATTATTATAGACTCTAAATCTGGTTATTCTGGAGCTGGAAGAAGTGTGCATAAAAAACATAAAAATAAAAACCTATACGAGTCAATAAGCGCTTATGGAGTAGGATTTCATAGACATAATTCTGAAATTGAACAAATGATTAAAAATTATACAAAAAATAAATTTAAATTTACTTTTACACCTCATTTATCTCCAATGTTCAGAGGTATTCTAACAACAATTTATGTAGATTTAGCGAGTGGAAAAACGATTAATAATTTATTTAATGAACTTAAAAAATTTTACAAAAAAGAAAAATTTGTAAAAATTGCCAAATTAAATTCTTCTGTAAGTACTAATGATGTAATAAATACAAATAATTGCAAAATATCTATTTGCAAATCAAAATATAAAGATAAAGCGATAATATTATCCTCTATTGATAATTTAATCAAAGGAGGGGCTGGACAAGCTATTCAGAATATGAATATTTTAAAAAACTTTGATATAAATGAGGGTTTAAGATGAATAAATATTTATTAATTTTTTTGTTTTTAATAAGCTGCTCTTCAAACAGTGATATAACTCAAAAAAATTTTCAAAATTTAGATTTTTCAAATAATTTAACTTTTGAGGAATTTAAAGAAAAATTAGAGGAATATGCAGATAACCAGCCTTATCCTAATATAGATAACTAGAATGAAAAAAAATATTAATATTGCTATAGTTGGTCTAGGTCAAATAGGAGTTTATCTTTATAACGAATTAAATCTTAAAAAAAATGAAATTGAAAAAAAAACAGGTAAAAGAATTAAAATTGTAGCTATTTCTGCAAAAAATAGGAATAAAAAAAGACGTTTTTCTATTTCAAAAAAAATTTTTTACAAAAATCCTTTAAAAATTTTTGAAAAAGAAAAAATAGATATTTTATTTGAATGTATAGGGTTTTCCGATGGAATATCTAAAAAATTAGTTGAAAAAGCATTAAATAGCAAAGTTCATGTAATTACTCCTAATAAAGCACTAATTTCAAAGCATGGAGACAATCTTGCAAAATTAGCAGAAAAAAACAAAGTCAATTTGGAGTTTGAGGCTTCAGTAGCTGGAGGTATTCCTATCTTAAGAACTATTAAAGAGGGTTTAGCAACCAATAAAATTAATAAAGTTTACGGTATTTTAAATGGCACTACAAATTATATTTTATCTGAAATGGAAAGTTCAAATCAGACATTTGATAAAGTGTTAAAGAAAGCGCAAAAATTAGGTTTTGCAGAACCAGGTAACCCAAAACTTGATTTAAATGGCTTTGATGCATTTGCTAAAATAAGAATATTATCCGCACTTTCATTCAATGGAAAAATTTCTAAAAGCAGATGCATCATGGAAGGTATAGAGAATATTAAACTAGAGGATATCAAAATTGCAAATCAATTAGGTTTGAGAATTAAATTACTTGGTATATCAGAAATAATTGAAGGAAAATTATTTGAGACAGTACATCCATGTCTTGTAAGCAAAAAAACTTATATTGGCAATGTGAATGGTGTGATGAACGCAGTTATTACAGAAGGTAAACCTGTAGGACAAAGTGTTTTACAAGGGGAGGGTGCTGGACCTGGGCCCACATCATCTTCTTTGTTATCAGATTTGATGTCAATATTAAGAGGAAATATCAAATTTCCTTTCGGTATATCGTCTAAAAAAAGAAAAACTATCAAACCATTTGATATAGATAATTATACAAATTCTCTTTATCTTCGATTTGAGGTTAAGGATAAACAGGGTGTTTTATCAAATATTACGAACCGGCTTGCAAAATTTAAAATTTCAGTTGACCGAATAATTCAAACACCTGATCAAAAGAATAAAAAAGCCAGAATTATTATAATTACCCATAAAACTAAGGAAATAAACGCAAAAAAGTGTCTTTCTATTTTTAAAAGTAATAAAAATATCTTAAAATTTCCAACACTAATTAGATTATATAATTAAGCTAATTAAGGTCTTAAATCTGATTTTTGACCTTTAATTGATTTTAATAAACCATCAAACCTTGTTTTATACTTTTTTGATGATATTTCATTTTTAGTAATTGTATATAAAATTATTCTAAATAATATTCTTACTAGTAACGGTACAAAAATTATTAGTGATAATAATTTTCCATATTTTTTTTTGTGAAAATAAAATTTTGACCAAATAAAATGCCATATAAGAATATTAGAAAAATTTTCATTTTCTAAATTAACTGATCTTCCCTTAGTTATAACTTTTATGTCGTTAATTTGATATGAAAGATAACCTTTTTTCTTTGCTCTATAGCAATATTCGGTTTCTTCAAAATATAAAAAGAAATTTTCGTCAAATTTTCCAATTTTTAGAAAAATATCTTTATCTATAAACATGCAAGATCCATGAATAGAGTCAATTTTACCAAATTTTAAGTTCTCATTAATTTGTTTATGACTTTTTAATTCTACATCTAAAAATCTTGGCCCTATAGCTGCAAAATTATTCTTTTTTGTCTTAGCAAAATTAAGAAAAATTTTTAAATCTTTAAAATTAAACTCAAGATCGGGACTTATTTGTAAAAAATATTTAGTTTTAATTCTTTCTACAGCATAATTTAATGCTGAACTGACGCCATTATTTTCTTTCAAATATACTGATATATTTTTGTACTTTTCTTCAATGTCTTTTTTCAGTTCATAATTTTGTGAATTATCTATTATTATTGTTTTAATAGTTGATGGGATTTTATTAATAAAATCATATATTATCTTTCCACTTTTATAAGTAATAATTACAATTGTTATTTCATTCATATTTTAATTTTATTTAATGCATTATTTTTAAATAAATTTGCTTCTTGGATATATCTTCTTACCATTTGAGTTGTTTTATGACCTGTCATTGCCATAATACTTCTTTCATCTGCACCGATTTCAGCAGTTGATGTCGCAAATCCAGATCTTAAACTATGACCTGCGTATTTTGTTTTATCCAAACCGGCTAATAGAGCATATTTTTGAATTGTTAAAGCTACTGTTTTGTCAGATATATTGAATATTTTACCTTTGTGAATTTTGGCATGTGTTATCCATTCTTTTAAAGATATAACAGGACAATAAAGTTTATTTTCGAAGTAGGGGATTGCCTTAATCATTCCCAGACCAGTTTGGTCTGTCTTTGACCTTCTTACTAAGATTTTTACTCCTTCATTCACAAAATCAATATCTTCATATTCAATCGATACTAATTCTGATCTTCTAAAGCCGCCTGCAAATCCAATTAACAATAAAGCTCGATTTTGATACTTTTTAAACTCAATTTTATCTTGATTTATTACATTAATAATTAATTTTAAATCATTGATTAATAATGGTTTTTTAGATATTTGTTTAACTCCCATCTTTCTTTTTATTCCCATTAAATTTTCAGCAATGATTGGATGTTTTGTATCGATATAATGCCCTTTTAATCTATGAATTACTTTTATTGAGGCTAATCTTCTTTTTAAAGTGCTAAATTTACTAAATGCACTTAAGTGTGTAAGATATAATGCTATTATTTTTGGATCAGTTGGTAATGAATTAAAACCATTCTTTGTACAAAACTTTGTAAAATCTTTAAAATCTGCCTGGTAAGCTCTCAAAGTGTTGTGAGCTTTTGAATTTTTTAAATTTTTTAAAGTTTCTAATTCAAGGCTTTTTACATCTGTAATTAATTCATTCATATAATTTTCCGATAACCATTAATTATCGGAAATTATATATTAGGTGATTTTTAATGTCAATAGTTTAAATTAGAAAATTATGGGTTCGATTGATGGAGAAATTCCTGCAATTTGGTTTTTAATAAGCTCAATAGGTTTTATTTTTTTGAGTATTATTCAATATCGAAATACTGGTAAAAGCTTCAACACAATATTCTTATCTATTATGGCAATTATATTTTTAGCTAGTTACCTAATTTTACTTACCAAATAGAGAGTTATCACCGTAATTCACAGAATATATCAGAATTTAGAAAATCAACTATTTAGTGATACCCTATTTAACAATACTTTGTTAGATTATTAATGAATTAAGAGGCAACTCTTAACTGGCCAATTGGAGAAAAGCCGAGAGGTACAATTCCAGGGGGCAGAAAGCTTCACAAAGCATCGCTGAACATGTGAGGCGGGAGGCATGGCGGTAGCGCATCAACGACGTGCCAAAACAACTGTTCTTTGCACCTTTAAAAGTGCAAGGAAACAGGGGTTTCTCAAAAATGATACTCAAAGGTACCAAATTTCAAATAAAAGTCTGGAAATTTCTCAAAACTATACCAAAAGGTAAGGTTAAAACCTACAAACAGGTCGCTATTGGTATTAAAAACCCTAAATCAGCTCGAGCTGTGGCTAATGCATGTGCTAAAAACCCATATGCTCCAAAAATACCTTGTCATAGAGTGATTAGATCAGATGGTGATCTTGGAGGCTACTCAGGCAGAGGTGGAGTTAAGCAAAAACTCAAATTACTTAAATCTGAAAAAGTTGCGATTTAACCCTATTTGAAAGTTTTTTTATGTTAAAAAAGTTAGTAAAATCAACGTTTTTTGATATTTTTACCAGATTTCTGCCTAAATAACTTTATTCACCCTTCAGTTGTACTACAAATTAGCCTATACTTAAATTTGACCCCTCTACAGCCGTTTAAATGGTATATTCAATTAGTGCATCGCTCTATTATTCAACTGTATCAACGGTTTTATACTCCCCTATTTTTTAAAAATTTTCATAATAACAATCGGTAAAAAGCCCCTATATTAAAAGATTATTTGATGTTTTTTTATAATTTGCCAAAAATCGTATCTCTTTCAAAAGAAATTAAGCGATTTGATATTAAATAATTCAATACTTTCTAATAATTGATTAAATTATGTATTATAAAAAATTCAATAAATACAATAGTTTAATATTAATACTTAATGTAATACTTTATACATTAGTAAATAAATGATACCTATTATTTAATTTTTTGTAATTAAATTCTCTCGTCTTGAAATGTAGATACCACTTAATATTATTATGAATAAACCAAGGAAAGTCCAATTATCAGGAAAATCATTAAAGAAATAAAACCCTATAATGATATTTGTAATGATCTCAAAGTAACTAAATGGTGCCAATTTAGAGGCGTCGGCGTATTTAAGAGATAATATTAGAAATAGATGCCCTATACAGGCAAATATACCTATCGCAGCCATCATAGACCACTGATTTAGGTTAGGAGTAACCCACACAAATGGCATAACAATAGATATAATTATGGCCCCTACTACACCAGTTAACAATAAAGTTAATAAAGGATTGTCTGAATTACTTAGTTTACGAGTGATGATTAAATAAAAACCATACATTACTCCTGTTCCGAGTGCAGCTATACTTGCTAAATTAATTTCAACAAAACCTGGTCTCATAACTATCAAAGAACCTATAAAACCTATAATTACTGCAGACCATCTTCTAAAACCAACCTTTTCTCCTAAAAAAATTGGAGAAAAAGCTGTAACAATTAAAGGTGCAACAAAAGCTAAAGTTAATGCTTTTGCTAAAGAGATTACTGAAATTGCATAAAAAAAACATATATTAGCTGTTAAAAGAATTAGACCTCTTAAAATTTGTAATTGTGGTTTATCTGTCCAAACAAGATTTTCTCTAAAAAAGAAAAACATAATTGGCAAAGTAAATGCAACTGTAAAAAAATACCTTGCCCATGTAATTTGCAAAACAGGAAGATCTGCACTCAAATATTTTGCAAATCCGTCCATAATTGGAAGCATTACCCATGCTAAAAGATTAAAAGTTATAGCCTTCATGAACTTAAAGGATACAGATTAATTAAAATATTTTAAAGCAAAGAATACAACAATTGGAATTGTTACGAAGGACATTAAAGTTGATGTTACAATAGTGCTGGCAATACTATCAACTATTTTTTTTGGCGAATACATGCTTCCAACTAAATAATTAAGTATAGCACTTGGCATAGCACTTTGTATCAGTAACACACCAGCTGCTAACCCAGATAAATTAAAATTATATATGATAATATAAGCAATAATAGGACCTAATAAAACTCTGCAAATAGACATTATTATTGAGTTTTTAAATGAAAATTTAAATCGTGTTAGTGCTATGCCTAATGACATTAAAACCAAAAAAATTGTAGCATAAGTTAATAAAAAAGTTGTATTTTCTAAAAATATTGGAGTTTCAATTTCAAAATATAAGAAAATAATAGATACAATTATCGCATAAACTGGTGGACTTTTTATCAAAATATCCAATGAAAATTTTTTTTTTGCTAAAAATACACCTAGGGTAAAATGGAATAAAATAATTACTGATGCGACTGCAGATGCAACACCTAGACCTTGAGTACCGTATGCAAAAAGACAAATGGGAACACCCATATTCCCAGTATTGGGTAATATTAACGGAGGTAGTTCCATAGAAAGGTCTTTTCTAAGTAAGAAAAGTAATATTAAACCAATAACAGCAAAACCAGCTATCATGATAATTGCATAAATAAAATAACTTATAAAAATTTCTAAAGTAATTCCTGTTGTAGTAACTGTGTAAAAAATCATGGCAGGTGTACCTATATTACCAGCGAAATTTGTAATGAAATTGGTATCAAATTTTGGGTTTTTTTTACCTAAATAATAGCCAATACCAATTATAAAAAAAACAGGAAATATTACCTCAAATATTTTGATATAAATTTCCATATCACCAAACCTTTCTTCTTGATATTAATTTATCATTTTCGTCCAGCTCATCATATTTTCTTATATGTTTATCAGAAATTATTGATTTTGATTTTTCAAGATAATTATAAGTTTCACTAAACTTCCAATCCTTTTCTTCAAACTTATTACCATCAGAGTTTATTACGTAAATATTAAAATTTAATTTTTTGAAGTGATTAGTTAAGCTATTTTTTCCACTCTCTATTTTCCATGTATCAATTTTTGATTTAATTGATTTATTTTTCATAAATTCAAAAAAATCACTACCTTTTATTAAAAAACCAGTTGTTCTGATATGTGGATTTGGAAATGGATAAAACAAATTTTTATACTCATATAATTTCTTAAAATAACTTATAAATTTATAAAATTTTTTAATTTTAATAGAGCTTAATAAACTTTGATTTGAAGCACTCGTGGCCAATATCGAATTTTCTGTGTAATTCTTAATTATCATATTTAGCCAATTTTTACAGACTGGATATGAATAACTATTTAAAAAAAATATATGTCGAGACTTATAGTTTAAAGAAACCCTAGTATAACTTCCTAAATCGAAATCATTATTAATATGTTTATCTACAAATTCGGTGTAATTGATATTTAACAATAGTTTTCTAAAAATATTTAATTTCTTGTCATCAAATAATTTAAAACATATGAGTAATTCATGTGGATAACCACTTTTAAAATTTTCATAGTTTCTTAAAAATTTTGATAAAGTATTTTCATCATCAAATTTTGTAATTAAATAACATACTAAAACTTTTTCCTTGATAAGGATATTCATTTAAAATACTTTTTTAATTTTTTTGATTTATATTGATAAAAAAGCTTAATTAAAAATCTTTCAATTTTTTGAACGATTTTATATTTATATAAAAACTTAAATCTATTTCTAAAATTCATAAATACAACATCTATGGTCGTATCTACGTTATTAGATTTATAACCTTTATTTTCTAATAATTTGTTTTCATAACATAAATTTCTATCTATTTTAAAAGCTACTATGCTTTCAAAAAATTCAACAGAGTAAATAATTTTATTTAATTTATAATCAAATTTTTTAATATTTGGAAATGTTGAATTTATATCGTCGATTGTTTTTTTAGAAAAATTTATAAAAGAATATTTATAAGGATTACCATAATGTTTTTGATAACTTGAGTGAACATCCTCGACTATATGTAATCCACCATCATTTATATTTTCAATACTATGAATTAAACTTATAATTTGCTGATCATTGGTATGACCACCGTCGTCTAAAATTATATCTACCTTTCCAACTTCATTGAAAAATTTTTCCCAAAAATTAATGTCAGATTGAGATCCAATAAAGATTTCATAATTTTCGTTCTGAAATTTTTTACATTCTGGATTGTTATCTATACCAATTATTCTTGAGTCTTTACCAAAATATTTTTTCCAAATTTCAAGACTTCCTCCATCTAAAATTCCAATTTCAACAAATGTAATATCTTTATTTTTATAACTTTTAAAAAGTTTTTCATATATCGGAAAATACTTCTTCCATTTGATTGACTTTTTAGAAGACGAATTAAAAAGTTCAAGCAATTCTGAGGTATTTTTCATCATAAATTTTTTATAATTTCATTTAATTTATGCTTATTCCTAAAATTATATATGTATTTAACATAAAAAAAATTTAATTTATCAATCAGCAGATTAAAATAATAGTTCAAATTTTTAATAGGGTTGTCTAATTCCCCTTGATATTTATCGTCCGATTTCATAATGAATTTTTTGAAAAATTTAATTGTCATGCCCCATTTTAATAAAAAAATTTTTCCACCCTTACTTCCTGACTCTGTAATAATTAAGGGATCTCCTTTATATTTACGAGTAACTATTGATCCAAAATGATATACCTTAAAATCATTAATGCCTTTAAAAATACGAACGCCTAATTTCCATAATTTCATGTTTAAATCTGGATCAGATCCAGTACCTGGGTAGAATTCTTCACTAAAACCATTTACTTTATTCCAAATATCTTTATGAATTAAATGTGGCGCCCATGTTGATCCTTGAAAATCGTAATAATTGTGATCTTTATAATCTGATAAAAATTTTTTTTCATCAAAATCTTCAAAAGTGCTCCCACAATCAAAATCAATCTGACCTTTGTGCATCATTGTTCCAGATAAATAGAATAGATTATGACCTATATTATCAATTTCGTTTTTTAAAATTAAATCCCAATTAGGACAAAAATAAAAATCATCATGAGCGTACAAGATATATTCATTTTTAGACACTTCCGCTGCGAGATTCATACCTTTACAAATACCTGAATTATCTTTTGTGTAAGTAAATTTTATATTATTTTTTTTTAAATATTCTAATGTTCCATCTGTCCCAACATTAACATGAGGTATTATTTCGTGATTATATTTTGAATTTTTTTGAATACTTTCTATGCACAACTTAAGATAAGATAGATTGTTTAAAGTAGGGATGATTATTGAAAACATTATTATTTATTCAATATTCTCATTTATCTTTTTAATTAGATTTCCTTTAACAATCTTATTACATACACTAATTGAATTTGAAAAACCAAAGTAATCAGTTCCTCCGTGGCTTTTAACTACTGGAGCGTCAAGACCAATAAATATTGCACCATTATATAACCTTGGATCTAGTCTTTTCTTAAATTTTCTTAAATTTGATATATTCAATAGTGACGAAAATTTACCTATAATAGATCCTGAAAGAGCAAGTTTAAGCTCACTAGTTATAAAATTTGCTGTACCTTCAGCGGTTTTCAAAGCTACATTTCCAGTAAAACCATCAGAAACTATCACATTAACATCTCCGTTCATAATTTCATTACCTTCGATATAGCCAGCAAAATTATAACTGTCTGATTTTTTGTTATTCATAATTTGAAAGGTTTCTTTTATTGTCTCATTCCCCTTTAATTCTTCAGATCCAATATTTAAAAGAGCTACATTTGGATTTTCTTGAGGATATAAAGATTTATAAAGCGATGCTCCCATGATTGAAAAATCAACTAAATTTTTTGCACTGCATTCTATGTTTGCCCCAAGATCAAGAACAACACTCATACCTTTTTTATTTGGCCATAATGCAGATAAAGCTGGTTTATCGATGTTTTCAATCATCTTTAGATTTAATTTTGAGATAACTAAAAGCGCCCCTGTATTTCCAGCAGATATGACTATATCAGACTCTTTTTTTTTTACACTTTCTATAGCTAACCACATGCTTGTATCTTTACCTCTTTTAGCTGCTTCAAGAGGGCTATCTGTGCTTCTAACAGCATTTTCTGTATCAATAACTTCATAAAACTTTTTATCAATTTTAGAATTAAGGTCATTCTCGATAATATTTTTTTTACCGAAAATTCTAAAAAAATTCTCTTTATTATGTTTGTGGTTATGAATTATCCCATCTATAATTTTTTTAGGTGATCCATCTCCACCCATTGCATCCACTGCAATTTTAATTAAATCATGCATTTTAAAAAATATTAATTATTATTCTTTCGGATCTAAGACTTGTCGGCCTTTATACATGCCTGTTTTCAAATCAAGATGATGAGAAAGTCTATATTCACCTGATTTTTTATCTTCAATTATATTTTTAGATGAGAATTTCATGTTTTGAGCCCTTCTCATTCCTGTTCTCGATGGTGTTTGTTTTCGCTTTGGAACTGCCATAATTAGTTTTTAATTACACTTTTTATATAAGAATTTAAAGTGTTTTTTTTAAGAGAATTTAAAAAATTTTCAAAATAATCCAACAAGAATGAGCTATTTTTAGAATTTAAAGTATAATTAGCTATAATTTCTTTTTTTTGTCCCTCTTTTAGATCCTCCCAAAAATGAAATTTATCAATCATATCATGAAATAGATTTATATAATCTTTCATTTTTTTGTTAATAGACTGATCACCATATCCTATTTCTCTAATGCTCAATTCAAGTTGTCGAAAAGTAAAATCATAGATTTCTTGAAGTCTTTGTTTATTATCTTTATTTTTAAAAACTTTAAAAAAAATAGCAAAATGTAATAAAAAGAAAGTTAATCGGTCGGAAAAGATGTCTTGTTTTTCAAAATCTTTATATAAATCTTTATTTCTGGCTAATTCAATTAATTTATTATAAATATGTATATAAGATTTCTCCATGAAAAATTTATTTTTGATAATTATTTTTTTTGTACTTGTAACCAATTGCGGATTTAAAAAACGTGTAGATCATCATGGTGTACATTTATTAAAGAAAAAAAGTGATATGATCATTGTAGCAGAAACTAATAAAAATGACATTATTAAATTACTTGGTCCTCCCTCTGTAACTAGTACGTTCAATAACGATTTATACTTTTATATTGAAAGAAAGACAACTACTGGAAAACTTATAAAATTAGGTAAAAAGAAATATTTAGAAAATAACGTTTTAGTTTTAGAAATTGATAATAGAGGCGTTCTACTAAAAAAAGAATTTTATGATTTAAATAAAATGAAAAACATAAAAATTGTATCAAATGAAACTAGTGTTGATTACAAAAAACAAAGTTTCATATACGAATTTTTGTCTAGTATGAGACAAAAAATAAATGACCCACTTGGTAAACGAAAAAGAGATTAACCAGCGATAACAGCTAATAACATTAGTGCAACAATATTTGTAATTTTAATCATCGGGTTTACAGCTGGACCAGCAGTATCTTTATATGGATCACCTACTGTATCACCAGTCACTGCTGCTTTATGAGCCTCTGAACCTTTTCCACCATGATTTCCATCCTCAATAAACTTTTTAGCATTATCCCATGCACCACCTCCAGCTGTCATTGACACAGCAACAAACAAACCTGTTATTATTACACCCAATAACATCGCGCCCACTGAAGCTAAAGCAGCTACTTGGCCACCAATTGCAAAAATTATAAAATATAAAACTATTGGAGACAAAACAGGTAATAAAGATGGAATTATCATTTCTTTAATTGCTGCTACAGTTAGTAAATCAACCAACTTAGCGTAGTCAGGTTTTTGTTTCTTTTTCATTATACCTGGATATCTTTTGAACTGCCTTCTAACCTCAATAACAACAGCACCACCCGCTCTACCTACGGCTTGCATTCCCATTGATCCAAATAAATATGGCAACATACCACCTATTAATAGACCAACTACTACATATGGGTTTGATAAATCAAAAGTAACTACTATACCCTCAAGCTTAGAACCAGCTACTTTTGAAAAATGTTTAATGTCCTCTGTATAAGCTGCGAAAAGAACAAGTGCGCCTAATCCAGCTGACCCAATAGCGTATCCTTTGGTTACTGCTTTAGTAGTGTTACCTACTGCATCTAAAGCATCAGTCGTTTTTCTAACATTGTTAGGTAATTTTGACATTTCTGCTATACCACCTGCGTTGTCGGTAACAGGTCCGTAAGCATCTAAAGCAACTACCATTCCAGCTAGTGCTAGCATAGTTGTTACTGCAATAGCTATGCCGAATAGACCTGCAATATAATTAGTAAGCAATATTCCAGCTACAATAATAAGAGCTGGAATTGCAGTTGCCTCTAATGAAATTGCTAATCCTTGTATTACGTTTGTTCCATGTCCAGTGGTTGACGAGCTTGCAACACTTCTAACAGGTCTATAACCAGTTCCGGTATAGTACTCTGTCACCCAAATTAATAATCCTGTAATAATTAAACCTATTACTCCACAATAAT
The DNA here is from genome assembly GCA_902538915.1 of uncultured Pelagibacteraceae bacterium. GTDB lineage: Bacteria > Pseudomonadota > Alphaproteobacteria > Pelagibacterales > Pelagibacteraceae > Pelagibacter. Next base: position 19,892 of record CACBGZ010000005.1, read on the forward strand.
ATAAACTCATACCTGAAAATGATTTATTGTTTAAATTGTAAGAATTTTCCAGACCAAGAACATAATCAGTAACTGGATAAAGAATTATAAGAGAGGAAATAGCAGAAACAACAAAACCTTTATATAGTGCATTCATAACATTTTTACTCTTTCCTAATTTGACAAAAAAAGTTCCTATTATTGATGTTAGTATACAAGCACCACCAATAGTTAATGGATAAATCATCATACTCATATCATTAGGAAAAAATATAGAAGACAAAACCATGGTCGCGACAATTGTTACGGCGTAAGTTTCAAATAAATCTGCTGCCATACCCGCACAATCTCCTACGTTATCTCCAACGTTATCAGCAATTACCGCAGGATTTCTCGGATCGTCTTCTGGAATTCCCGCCTCAACTTTACCTACTAAATCTGCACCTACATCTGCACCCTTTGTAAATATTCCACCACCAAGTCTTGCAAAAATCGAGATTAAAGAAGCACCGAAACCTAAAGCAACAAGTGCATTTACAATTTCTCTCTCATCAACATTAAATTTCAGTAACAAATAATAATAAACTGCAATAGCTAACAATGCTAGTCCAGCAACCAACATACCAGTCACAGCACCCGATTTAAAAGCTACTGACAGACCACTTTCCAAACCTTTCCTAGAAGCTTCAGCAGTTCTAACATTGGCCTCAACCGAAACTAACATTCCCACATAACCTGCTATTCCAGACAAAGCAGCCCCTAATAAATATCCTAAACCAACTAAAGGACTAAAGGCAATACTAACAATAACTAAAACCACAATACCAACTATTGCAATTGTCTTATATTGTCTGGCTAAATAAGCTTTTGCACCAACTTGAATTGCAGATGCAATTTCTTGCATTTTAGAATTACCTGCGTTTGAATTTAAAATATTTTTTCCAGTAAAAAATCCATAAACGATTGATAAAAAACCTGCAGCGATTGTATATAATAGTATTGTTTCAACAGAAGAATTCATAAAAGCCTTAATTAAGTTGTTGGTTGTTAGTTATTAAAGTCCGCACAATACAAAAAAGATTATAAAAGGCAATGATTTCTTTTAAAATTTATGAATATAACCTTTAGTTTTTAGCTTAATTTTCATCCCTTTTTGATCCAAAATTTCAGATTTAGTTGATGAAGAACAAATTTTTCCAATTTTTGAAATTTTAACGCCCAAAGATTTAGCAATATTTATTATGATTCTTTTTTTAGAGGGCCTTGCTGTAAATAAAATTTGATAATCATCTCCATTTGATACACAAAACTCCTTTTTGATTTTTTTTAAAGAAATCAATTTTTTAAGTTGACTTGAAATTGGAACTTTATCAATAAATAGTCTGTAAGATAAATTCTGTTTATTGATTAGTTTTTCTAAATCAGCAACAAGTCCGTCAGATATATCAATAGAAGTATTAGCAAACGTATTCAATTTTTTTGAAAATTCTAAATGTAAGGATGGCTGATAAAATTTATTTTCAAAATATTTTTTCATGTCATCTTTGACTTTAAACTTTTTTTTAAGAATATTAAGACCAATAAAACTATCACCTAGATTACCAGTCACATAGATATCATCATATAATTTTGCACTATTTCTTGAAATTATTTTTTTTGAAAAACCAATTGTAGTTATAGTAAAACTAAGCTTTTCTGAAAAAACTGTATCACCTCCACCTAAAAAAATATTATATTTCTTTTGTTCTTGACTGAGTGACTTTAAAATTTTTTTTAAATTAGATTGTGTGAAAGAATTTCTGTTGCCAGCACCAGCAATAAAGTAATATTTGGGCTTTACTCCTTTACAAACTAGATCTGATATAGAAGATCTAATAATTTTTTTCATAACTAATTCTGGTTTTTTAAAATCAATAAAGTGTAAACCCTCAAAATAAGTATCGACTGATATTACAATTTTTTTTGACCTATCAAAAAAAACATCATCGTTTAGATTTAGAGAACTATTATTGTGAATTGCTAGTTTTTTGAGATAATTATTAATAATAGTAGACTCATTCATCTTAGGATCTCAATTTCTTGCCTAATTTATCTATTAATGCATTTAGGTATTTAGTTTGAGAAAATTCTATAAAAAAATTTGATGCATCAAGATATTCTTTTATTATTATGTTAATAGAGACGTTAGGTTTATATAAAATTTCATATGTAAAAGATTTTAAAATTACTTGAAATACTTTATCCATTTTTTCAAAATTTAACTCATTCCCAAAAGTTTTTTTAATTTCTTCAATTAAAACCTCTTCTCTTTCTATTGTTCCAAGAACTATATCTTTAATAAACTTTTTAAATCTATGTTTTGGAAATAGTATTTTAGCTTCATCATTAAAAAAATTTCCATATAATTTTTGAATGATAATAACTCTAGGATTATTTTTAGGGCTAAATGCGGTTCTCATTATTGATTTAGAACCGATAATATAGCTTTTGTTGCTTCAGCACCCTTTTTTTTTCTCGCTTTAGCTTGTTTAAAATTTAAACAAGTAATTATACCATTGCCTATAGGTTTTTTATTTTCAATAGACAAATTCATGATTGCATCAATTGAGGATTTGCTAATAAAATCAAAATGGGGAGTTTGTCCTTTTATTACACATCCTAAAGCAATGAAAGCGTCATACTTTTTAACATTTTTTTTAATTGTGATAGGTATTTCAAAAACACCCGGGACTTCTATTATTTTCAAGTTTGAACTTTTAGGTAAAAGTTTTTTTGAACTTGATAATAATCCTTTAGATATATCTTTATAATAATTAGCAACTACGATTAGAATTTTTTTTTTCATTAAATTTTTGAATAGTCTTTTACTTCTTTTTTCTTACCGGGATGAGTTGGAGCACCTAAAAATGCAGGACCAACTGTTTGCGCATATTTCCAAAGTGTGCCTGATCCAAAATCAGATTTTCTAGCCTTCCATTTTCTTTTTCTTGAGGCTAATTGCGCTTTAGTTAATCTAACATTAATTGTTCCCTTCTTAGCATCAATATCAATAACATCTCCATTACGTAAAAGAGCTATAGGACCTCCTAAAGCGGCTTCGGGACCTACGTGGCCAACACAAAATCCTCTGGTTGCTCCTGAAAATCTTCCATCAGTAATTAAAGCAACTTTTTCACCTTTACCTTGTCCATAAATTGCACCAGTTGTTGAAAGCATTTCTCTCATACCTGGTCCCCCTACTGGGCCTTCATATCTAATAATAATTACATCGCCATCTTTATATTTTTTGCTTTGAACTGCTTTCATTGCACTTTCCTCATTATCAAAACATCTTGCTTTTCCTGTAAATTGTAATTTTTTTAGTCCAGCAATTTTAACTATCCCACCTTCTGGTGCTAAATTGCCTTTTAGTCCTACAACACCACCATCTGGTGATAAGGGTCTATTATAGGCTCTTAAAACTTTTTGTTTTGGATTAAATTTAATTTCTTTAAGATTTTCTTTCATTGTCTTACCTGTGACTGTCAAACAGTTCCCATGAATATAACCACCATCATAAAGAGTTTTTAGTAACATTGGTACACCACCTGCTAACCACATATCTTTTGCAACATACTTTCCACCTGGTTTTAAATCTGCAAGATAAGGAGTTCTTTTAAATATTTTAGCGACATCCATTAAATCAAATTTAATTCCAGCTTCATTTGCAATGGCCGGTAAGTGTAAGGCAGCATTAGTTGAACCGCCGGTTGCAGCAACAATTGTTGCAGCATTTTCTAATGCTTTTCTTGTAACAATATCTCTTGGTTTAATTCTTTTTGCTAATAATTCCATTACCATTCTACCACTTGCTTTTGCATATTTATCTCTTTCTTCATAAGGAGCAGGAGTCCCTGCTGAATAAGGTAAAGCTAAACCAATTGCCTCAGATACACACGCCATTGTATTTGCAGTAAATTGGCCACCACAAGCTCCAGCTGTAGGGCATGCGACTAACTCCAATTTTCTTAGCTCTTTTGTAGACATTTGACCTGATGAATGTTTTCCAACGGCCTCAAAAACATCGACAACAGTCACATCTTTGCCTTTATATTTTCCTGGAAGTATTGATCCTCCATAAATAAAAACACTTGGCACATTTAATCTGACCATTGACATCATTAAACCTGGCAGCGATTTATCGCAACCCGCGATACCTACTAATGCATCATAACAATGGCCTCTCACAGTTAATTCAGCACTATCTGCAATAACTTCTCTTGAGATTAGTGAAGATTTCATTCCCTCATGACCCATTGCAATACCATCAGTAACAGTAATTGTACAAAATTCCCTAGGAGTTCCTCCTGATGCTCTAACGCCCTTTTTAACCGATTGAGCTTGTCTCATTAAAGCTATATTGCAAGGAGCAGCCTCATTCCATGTAGAAACAACCCCTACAAAAGGTTTTGATACATCTTTCTCTGTCTCACCCATCGCATAGTAAAAAGATCTATGAGGAGCTCTATCAGGACCTAAAGATGTATGTCTACTAGGTAGTTTTTTCTTATTAAATTTCCGCATTACAAACTTTCAATTGTTAAAGATATTTTTTTGATATCATTTTTTAGGTTACTATAGTTAGTTTTTTCTTTTTCAACAATATTTTTTGGTGCCCTTTCGACAAATCCTTTATTTGATAATCGTTGTGAAACCTTATCTAATTCATCTTGATATTTAGTTTGTCTTTTTTGTAAATTTTCTTTAATCAAAATTAAATCAACATTTTCATCAAAATAAATCTTAAATATATCACCTGAGATTACAAGAGTTGCTGACGGGCGATCTTGGTCATTTTCAAAAAAATTATTGATACGACCAAGTTTTTTTAAGATTATTTCATTTTTACCCATCAAAGATCGATTTTTTTTAGCTATCTTTTTTACAGAGAGATCTATAAATGAGCCTGGGCTGACATTTAACTCATTTTTAAACGATCTTAGTTCTGAGATAATATTGATGATTTTCTCTACATCTTTTTGAGATTTGTCTTTTTTAATTTTACCTGAAGGCCAGTTTTTATACATGAGAAAATTCTTATTCGATTTATCGAACTTATTTTTTAACCATATTTCCTCAGTAACAAACGGGATAAATGGATGAAGTATAATAAGTATTTGTTTAAAAACATAAGCTGACACTTCTTTGACCTCTTTTTTGGACTTTTCATCATCTGAATAAAGGATTGTTTTTGATAATTCGATATACCAATCACAATATGAATGCCAAGCAAATTGATAAGCATTTTTTGCTGCCTCATCAAATCGGTAGTCTTTAATATTTTTTTGAATTTTATCTTTAATTTCTATTAATTCAGAATAAATCCATTTATTAATATTTAAAGTTGTTTTTGGAGTTTTGTTAGTCTTTTTAAAATCACACTTATTTGTGATTAAAAAATTATTAGCATTCCACAGTTTATTTAAAAAATTTCTATACCCTTTCACTCTATCTTCAGAGAGTTTTACATCAGTTCCAGGTGAAGCCATTGAAAGTAATGTAAATCGTAAAGCATCTGCGCTATATTTTTCAATTAAATGTAAAGGATCAATAACATTACCTTTAGATTTAGACATTTTTTGTCCTTTTTCATCTCTTACTAAAGCGTGAACATAGATGTCTTTAAAAGGTTCTTTATTAAGAAATTCCATTCCAAACATGATCATTCTTGCAACCCAGAAAAAAATTATGTCAAAACCAGTAACTAAAACTGTTGTTGGATAAAACTTTTTTACAAAATCCTTTTTATCTGGCCATCCTAAAGTTGCAAATGGCCATAAACCAGAAGAAAACCAAGTATCTAATACGTCAGGATCTCTAACTAATTTTACTTCTTTTTTATAATATTTCTTAGCTTGTTTACTTGCATCTTTTTCATTTAATGCAACGAATATTTTATCATCAGGTCCATACCAAGCTGGAATTTGATGACCCCACCACAACTGTCTAGAAACACACCAGGGTTCAATATTATTCATCCATTGAAAATAAGTTTTAGACCAGTTATTTGGGAAAAAATTTGTTTTTTTAGATTTAACAATTTTTTTTGCTTTAACTGCTAATTTTTTTGCATCAACAAACCATTGATTAGTTAAAAAAGGTTCAATGACAGAATTAGATCTATCTCCATAAGGAACTTTATTTTTAATATTTTCCTCTTTAACAAAATAATTTTTTTCTTTAAGTTCATTTAATATTTTTTTACGAGCATCAAATCTATCCAATCCTACATAATCTTTTGGTGCATTGTTGTTTATTTTTCCTTCTTCAGTAAAAACATTTATAATCGCCAGTTTGTTTCTTTGTCCTACATCATAATCATTAAAATCATGTGCTGGAGTAATTTTTAATGCTCCCGTTCCTTGCTCTGGATCTGCATAATTGTCTTTAATTATTTTAATTTTTCTCCCTACAATAGGTATAGTAACTGTTTTACCTACAAAACTTTTATATCTTTTATCTTTTGCATTAACTGCAATAGCTGTATCCCCAAGCATAGTTTCAGGTCTTGTAGTGGCTATGGTGATAAATTCTGATGATTTATCTATCGGATACCTGATGTAGTAAATCTTAGAATTCATTTCTCTTTGATCTACTTCTAAATCTGAAATTGCGGTTTTTAAAACTGTATCCCAATTTACTAATTTTTCTGCTTTGTAGATTAGTTTTTTTTTATATAATTCAACAAATACCTTAATTACAGATTTAGATAAATTTTCATCCATAGTGAAAGCATTTCTGGACCAATCACATGAACATCCTAGTTTTTTTAATTGATTGATAATTATATTTCCATACTGATTTTTCCAATCCCAAACTTTTTCAATAAATTTTTCTCTTCCTATGGTATTTTTATTTAGATTTTCATTTTCAAGTTTTCTCTCGACAAGAGCCTGTGTAGCAATACCAGCATGATCTGTACCTGGTTGCCATAAAGTTTCATAATTATTCATTCGATAATATCGAACCAGCATGTCTTGGATAGAATTATTTAGAGCGTGTCCCATGTGCAGACTTCCTGTCACATTAGGCGGTGGTATTACAACAGAAAATTTTTTAGAATTTTTTTGTGGTTTAAATAGTTTATTTTTTTCCCAATATGAATAAATTTTATCCTCAACATTAGAATGTATATATTTATCTTTATCCATAAAAATTTTTATATCTCACAATTAACATTTTAATAAATACATCCATTGATTAAAATATTTAAATTCTACTAAACCAATTGCTAAAGATATAAATATTATAGCAAAAAAAGAATGATTTAAAAAAGTTTTATTTTCAATTTGAAGCAACCTCAAATATAGAGTTAAGAATATAACACTCGACACAACAGCATATCTACCTCCTGCAAAATTTGGATATTGAGCACCTAATAGTATTAAGACGATGTTTAAAAAAAGAGCTAATAAAATAAAGTTTATAACCTGGTCTTTTTTTCTTAAACAATAAACAAGCGAAACAATAAAAAAAATAGTTATAAAAAATAAAATTAAAATTAATAACCTTGAATCAATTAAATTAAAGTTTTTAAAAATGATATTTGACAAATTACCACCTAGAGTAGGTCTTATAAAAACACTATAAATTAAATTCGTAATTTTTTCTAATTCAATCACAAAGCGGTCATTTATTGCTGATGGCTTTAAACTAAAATAAACAAAAATATATAAATTTAAAATTAAAGGTATGACTGATGAAATAAAATTATAAAAGTAACTTTTTTTCTTTTCAACTATATACTTGCAAAAAAATAAAGGTGCTAAAATACTTGAATATATACTAGAAAAACCGTTTAAAATTAAACTTAACCTATAAATAAAATATTTTTTTTTATTAAAATCCTTGAAGTTTTGAAAAAACATTAAAAAAGTTAATATGCCAAAAAAATTCTTTGAATGTAGAGTTGTCAGCCAAATTTCAGGGGTAATACCTGTCGAAAAAATTGAAAAGGATGCAAATAAGAATTTGTGAAACGTGGAAATAAGTAGATTTGAATTACAAAAAAATATGTAATAAAGTAATAATACTTTAATTATCAAAGCTAAATATACAGTCACAAAATAAGATTCAAATGGGACAAATGAGACTATGATGGCCGATAGATTAGTCCAAAGTTCAAAGTATTTTGCTTCACTGTATACGTAAAAGATTGTTTCAAAAAATGAATTTTCTAATGCAAAGTTGTAAAATACTTCTAAACCACTTTCTGATCTACCTGAATATAAAGTGCAAGGCGATTTGGATATAATAATTAAGATAAATAAAAAAAAAAAGAGTGAGATTTATGAATTTATGATTTTTTATTTGAGTAGTCACTTAATTAAATTTTTTTAATTTTAAAATTTTTTTATCAATTAAGAAAAAAATTAGTGAGTTAAAAAAAAACCTTATTGCATAAATTATATGTAATTGGGATCTCTCATCACCATACTTTGTTCTTATAAAAATTTCTTTAATTTTCATTTTATTATTCATACATAAATATCTAAAATCTTGATCAAAATTAAAATTATCAGCTAAAAGATTATATTTCCTATCTTTTAAAAAATCTAAATTATAAGTCCATAGACCCGTATGGGCATCCGTAAAATTGGAATTAAATAAAATATTAAATATTTTAGTTAAAAATATATTTCCAATCATTTTATAGAATGGCATGCCACCTTTTTTTACACTTTTTAAACCTTTTAAAAGACGAGAACCTGTCACAGCACCTATTGATTTAGAATTTTTTTTACAGATAATACTTAATAATTCTGGGACATATTTTGGATGATACTGACCATCGCCGTGTATCATTACTGCATAATCAAATTTTTTTTTTAGAGCAAAATCTAAACATTTTTTTATATGAGATCCATAGCCCATATTATATCTATTAATATTAACGAAAATTTTCCTTTTGTTTATTTTTTTTATATAATCAGCCGTATCATCATTAGAGCAATCATCACTAACAAGAACACTAATTTCAAATTTTTTTAACTTTTTAAAAGGTATTTGATTATAAACGTCTAAAATTCTATGAGAAGCTTTGTAAGAAATAATAAAGATTAATATTTTTTTTTTCTTTTTCATTTAGATATAAGTTTAGTGGCTTTGCCGTAATCTGGATGGCCTTCATATCTAATAATGTATTGTGTGTCTGTCAAGTATTCCAAATCTAGATCATTTAAACAATTTAGAATAAAACGCATTACATTTACATGTGAATTTGGCACTTTGATTGAATTACATTTTTTCGGAATCTTATAAGCAAAAAAAACATCGTCAACTCTTGACCTAATATAATCAATATCATCATTTTTTTTTTTATTTAGTGACCATCCATGGTCTCCCAATATAATGACAATATTGTTTTTTTTCTTATTTAAAAAATTTTTATCCCAATTTAAAACTGCTTGAAAAGTACATTTATAGTTAATCTTGTAATATTTTTTTTCGTTAGATAATATTTTTCTGGGTATAACATTATTACAATCATTATCAAGATCATATGGTTTATGTGGTTTGTAAACATGCACAAAATA
>CACBGZ010000006.1 GCA_902538915.1 uncultured Pelagibacteraceae bacterium
GGTAACATATTATTAAAGTAAGTAAATGGTTTGAAACTTTTATCTAAACCATACAAAGTACCACCAATTGTAGCAAGAATACCCGCTATGACCCAAGTTGTCATGACGATTTTTTTTGGATCGATACCTGATAATAATGCTAAATCTTCATTATCAGAGTATGCTCTCATACTTTTTCCTGTCTTAGTTTTATTTAAAAACCAAAACAATGTTGAAACTAAAATTAATGTAACAATAATTGTGATAACTTGAGTAGATTTTATTGCAAGACCCTCATTCAATCCTGTCATTTCTTTAAATTCACTTGCTTTAATCAAAAATTTTTCTCCATCAAAAAATCTTCTATCTGAGGGACCAATAATTATACGAACCACTGCCTGAGTAACAAACATTACTCCAATGCTAACCATTGCCAATTGTACTGGAGGGCTTTTGTTTATTCGATAATATTTAAAGACAAATTTATCCATTATAAGCATGTAACTAACCATAAAAATAATCGCAAAAGGAATTGCTAAAAGAGCCGTGGGTAAAACCCCAAAACTAATTCCATAAGACTGAAGATACCAAGTGAACAGAATTACAAACATTGTTCCAAAAGACATCATGTCTCCGGTAGCAAAGTTTGCAAATCGTAGAATTCCATAAATTAAAGTAACAAAAATCGCACCAAGTGCTAACTGAGATCCGTACGCTAAAGCTGGAACAAAAATATAATTCAATAAAAGTATAATTGCGTTTATAAAATCCATATTAACCACCTAAAAAAGAGCTTCGTACTCTAGGATCTTCTAATAATTCTTTGCCAGTACCAGAGTGACGATTCTCACCTGTTACTAAAACATATCCTCTATCAGAAATATTTAATGCTTGTTTTGCATTTTGTTCAACCATTAGAATTGCTACATTAGTTTTTTTTACTTTAACAATGTGATCAAATAATTCGTCCATCACAATAGGTGATACACCTGCAGTTGGTTCATCCAACATTAGCACAGAAGGCTTAATCATCAGAGCTCTACCTAATGCAACTTGTTGTCTTTGTCCTCCAGATAACTCACCAACTAGTTGGTCTTTTTTTTCTTTAAGAATGGGGAACAAGTCGAAAATCTCCTCAATTGTCTCTTTAAATTCATTGTTAATTAAAAAAGCACCCATCTCTAAATTTTCTTCCACTGTCATGCCTGCAAAAACATTTTTTGTTTGGGGAACAAAAGAGATGCCCTTTTTTACTCTGTCTTGTGGAGAAAGTTTTGAAATATCTTTGCCATTAATAATTACTGAACCGGATTTTAAATTTAATAAACCCAACATAGCTTTCATCGCCGTTGATTTTCCAGCACCATTAGGACCTAAGATAGAAACAATTTCTCCTCTATCTACATTGACTGAACATGAATTGATTATATCTGGACCGTTTCCATATCCTCCAGTCATTTTATTTCCCTCAAAAAATGCCATTTTTAATTATCTTTGATTTTCGATCCTCTTCCTAAATAACTTTCGATTACTCTTTCGTCTTTTTTTGCATCCTCAACTGAACCTTCAAACAAAACTGAACCTTCAGCCATCACAATTACAGGATCACATAGTCTTCCTATAAAATCCATATCATGTTCAATCATACAAAATGTATAACCTTTTTCTTTATTGAGTTTTTCAATAGCTGTACCTAAATCCTTGAGCAATGTTCTATTTACACCTGCTCCAACCTCATCTAATAAAACTAACTTTGCATCAACCATCATTGTTCGGCCAAGTTCTAGTAATTTTTTTTGACCACCAGATAAGTTTCCTGCTAACTCATTTCTTAAATGTCCTAAATTTAAAAACTCTATGACTTCGATTGCTTTTCGTTTTATTATATTTTCCTCCTCTAAAATTAATGAAGGTTTAAATATTGCATTTATTAATTGTTCTCCTGACTGATTACCTGGCACCATCATTAAATTTTCTAAAACAGATAAATTTGTAAATTCATGTGCAATTTGGAATGTTCTAAGTAAACCTTTGGAAAATAATTCATATGCAGGAATATCTGTAATATTTTCATTATTGAATATCACGCTCCCAGATGAGCATTTTAAGTTTCCTGCTATCAAATTAAATAAAGTTGTTTTTCCAGAACCATTAGGACCAATTATTCCAGTTATAGTCCCCTTTTTAACCTTTAAAGAACAACCTGATACTGCTGCCAATCCACCAAAATATTTTGAAAGATTATTTATTTCTAAAATATTTTCTGACATTAATTATTTGTTTAATCTTTTATGAATACTATTAAGTGTGTTTATAACAGACTTGTAAGTTCCTCTCTTATTCATTTCCTTTAAACCTTGTTCGTTTAAACCTTTTGGTGTTTGAGATTCTTTAACAAGATATTTTAATTCTTTTTTTGAATTAACGACTGCATCTTCAGATAAAGCTAAAAATAAAGTGGTTATATATTTTTGCGCATCAGCCCTTTTAATACCTTTCTTAATAAGCCAACCACTCATAACATTTAATATTTCATAGTAGGATGCCATCATTCCTGATGTTGACCAAAAATTAATTGATAGTTTTTCATTTTTAATTTCAATAGTTGATCCAATTTTATTGAAAAAATTTTTAACTTTTTTATTTGGTGGACAAATAGGCACTGGTCCCTTTTTTAGAGATATGGGAGGAAGTGGAATAGCTCTTACTAAATCAGCTTTAACTTTTACCATTCTCCTAAGTTCAGAAAGATTTATGGTTGAAATAAAACTTATAATTGTCTGGTTAGATCTAAATCTTAAATTTTTTATAATTTTATGACCGACAACAGGTGTAACCGCTAAAAATATCCATTCACAATTATCAACAATTTTTTGATTATTTTTTTCTATGTATATTTTTTTGAACTTTCTTTTTAATCCTTTTGCTACACGAATATTTCGTGATGAAATAAATATCTTTTTATAATTTATTTTAGAAGTACATACCCCTGATATGACAGATGATGTTATTTTTCCTGTTCCTATAAAAGGTTTTCGTCCATGTAGCCAAAAATAATTATTAGCAACAACTGCTGATCCAACAGGAAGTTCAGTAATAACTTTATTTGAACTCTCCTCTAAACTATCTGATAGTTTTTGAAGAAAAACCCCTTGTTTCATATTTTTAGGTTCAGGGAACTGATCTATATAGGAAATTTGTGCTCTTCCTTTCTGATCAGATGAAAAAACAGGATGTTCAACCTTATAGCCAACATTTTTACTTTTTGGTGAACCCCAAATAAAATCCTCTTTAGCTACCGGGTCATTATACAATTCCTGACAATGCTCCCAATCATCAAGGTGTAGCATTGCAGTCTCTCCACCTTGTACATTTTTTTCCTCAATTTTTGACATTAAAAGCCAATCAGTTTTTTCCTTAACGTAGGTACCATCAGTATGAAGATCCATATTTGTGTACGCTTTTCTTAAGTAAGAGTCACTTTTATCTTCGTGTTTGACATGGAATCTTGCGTAATATTTTCCTGCCATTGCATCATGGTTTGGCTTTCCAATTAAATGAACTATAGCAGTTGAAAGTTTTACTAAAAAAATATCATCAATTTTCGAGGTAATATTTTTTGGTTTTATTATAAAGCATCCTGTTGCACGGTCTTTAATTATCTCGTTTAAAAGTTTAGACAATTTGTTATTGCTCAAATCGTCAAAACTTTTTGCAATTGTAAACCTTGTAAAAGGTTTATACTCTAATGCAGTTAAATCAAATTTATTAAATGGAAATATTAATTTATTGATTATTTCATCAGATATATCAATATTTACAATTCTTGATGATTTTTCGTGTTGATTAATATCAAATCCTTCAATTTCATTTTTCATAGATAGCTATTAAAAAGTGAAAGTATGATAGCAGAGAAAATTGTTGGGTAAACTAAATTTTTTTTAGTAATAAAGAACAGTCCAATAGATAAAATCACCACAATTATTCTTACAAAATAATCTACTTCTGACAATAGTCCAGATGGAAAAATAACAATTCTAGCGATCAGAGCTGCTAATGTTGAATAGGCTAAACAATTAAACCATCTAAATATTTTAGAGGTTTCTTTAATGTTTTCAGAACTTAAAACTCCCAAAAATCTTGATAAAAATGTTGCAAAAGAAGTTATTAAAATTACTAAAACTATATTACTTGTCATTTATTTCTCCAATTAGAAACGCTACAGTTCCAGCTGTAATACCACCAAATAAAATACACCATTCAGGAGAAACAAAATAAAAAGCAGGGCCCAGAATTGTACCTAAGATTATAGACAAGCTTATTTTAATTGTTTTCATTGCACCAACCATCATACAAGTAAAATAAATCGGATTGATAATTGCTAATCCAATTAAAACATCTTCATTTAAAAAATCAGAGGCCAGGTATCCGATAACTGTTGAAAAAATTGCTACTGACCAGGTTGCTACACCAATTCCTATCCAAAAATCTATTCTAGATTCTTTATTTATCTGCTCATAATTATCTTTCATTATCAGCCAAGAAGACACAGCAATAAAATGACAGGACAGATAATATTTCCATTTTGGTTGGGATTTATGCATTAATAAAGGCATTAAAGAAACTGTCATTGGATAAAGCCTTGCATTAACCAACCAAACAGCAATAAAAATATTTATTAACGATGCACCTATTATCATTGACTCTGCCATCACTAGTGAACCGGGTAATGCATATGTTAAGAAAGTTGAAAAAATACTTTCTTGAATAGTAAATCCAATATTTTTTAAAAGTGCTCCAATTGCAATGAAACTTGCGCCTAATGCTATTGCAGGACTTCTAACCCCTCTGATAGAAGCAAATCCTTTTAAAAAATATTTTGAATCAATCATTATCCGCCTAAAAATAGGCGACCAACATCAGGATTATTTAATAACTCATCTCCTTTACCAGCGATTGCAGTTTGTCCCGATACTAAAACATAACCAATGTCAGCAAACTCTAAACCTTTCTTTGCATTTTGCTCAACTAGAATAATTGTTTTTTTTTCATTTTCCTGAAGGTCTCTCAAAATTTCAAACACCATTTCAATATATCTTGGTTCTAATCCAATTGATGGTTCGTCTACCAATAAGACTGATGGTTTCATGACTAATGCTCTTGAAATTTCTAATAATCTTCTTTCACCACCAGACAACACTTTAGCTGGTTGATTTCTTCTATTTCTTAGTCTCTCATATTTTTGAAGAATTCTTTCAGCTTCCTCAAAAGACTCATCTGTTTTATCTTTAATATAACCTCCCATTAACAAATTTTCCTCAACCGTCATATCAGGAAATACAGAGTTATCTTGAAGAATATAAGCTATTCCAACTGATTTAAGTTTTTCAGCTGGAGTTAATGAGGTGATTTCCTTACCATCAATTTCAATTTTTCCAGAGAAAATGTTAGTAAATCCATAAATTGAATGAAGTATTGTTGATTTACCAGCTCCATTAGGTCCAATTAAACACAAAGACTGAGCTTTGCTAACAAATAAATCAAAATTATGTAAAATTTCCATTTTTCCATAACCAGCGTTTAGATTTTTAATAGTTAAGTGAATATCGGAATTAGAAAGTTTTTTTAATTCATCAGGGCCAGGAGCTTTTCCTAAAACTTCATATTGATTTGCCATTATTGTGCTCCTAGATAAGCGTCAATTACTCGCTTATCATTTTTAATTTCATCTGGCGTGCCATTAGCAAGCATTTTACCATGAGCTAAACAAAAAATATTTTCTGCTAATTGCATAATTACTCTCATATTATGTTCAATGACTAATAATGTAATTCCAAAGTCTTGGTTAACTTTAATTAGTCTATCAATAATTCCATTTATCAATGTTGGATTTATCCCTGCCGTTGGTTCATCTAATAAAAGCATTTCCGGCTCATTCATTAAAGCCATAGCAAGTTCTAATAATTTTTGTTGGCCAAATGATAAGTCCCCAGCCCTTAATTTTCTTTTTTGATATAATCCAACAAAACTTAATAGATTTTCAGCTTTTTCAGTTAGTTCTTTTGGAATTTTGGAAAAAATCTTAAAAATACTTTCATCACTACCTTTATGACTTATTAACATGTTTTCTACACAATTAAGTTTTCCATAAATTCTTGTTTGTTGAAAAGTTCTTAATAAACCAAGTTTTGCAATTACTGGTACTGGTAATTCAGAAACCTCTTTACCATTAAATTTGATGGAGCCATTATCTATTGGATAGGTCCCAACTATTGAATTAAACAAAGTAGTTTTGCCAGATCCATTTGGACCTATTAAACCGACAATTTTTCCTTTCTCAACTGACATTGAGATATCAACATTAGCTTTTACTCCACCAAAAGATTTACTCACATTGTTAACCTCTAAAATTGTCATTTTAATTCCACCTGTGCTTTTCGATCTGCCTCATCCACAACTTCTCCAAATCTCTCAGGATATTTTTCTCTTAACCAACCCATAATTCCCTCTGGGAAATAAATTACAATTACAACTATTAGAACTCCCAATGCAACATACTGCCAACCAAGGAAGAAAGTCCAAAAACCCTCTTTAAAAATGTGAAAAACAGTTGCACCAATGATTGGCCCCCATAAAGTTCCTTTACCTCCTAAGATTGCCATAAGAACCATAAACACCCCCATCTCTCTTCCATCAAAAGCAACATCTGTAGAGTCTATATAACCAACGAGACCTCCCATTATTCCACCAGCTAAACCACAGAAGAATGCCGAAACCATCCAACCAATGATTTTATATTTCATTGTTTCAATACCCATCGCTTCTGCTTTGTCCTCGTTATCTCTTATGGCATTTAAAATTAATTTAAAACGAGTTGAGTAAATTGCTCTTATGGTAACAAATGCAATCACGAGTGCAAAAAAACTACAAAAGTAAAAAAATTCACCTCTTGCCTCAAGCCCACCTACGTTTGGAAAAGGCGGGGTTGTAAATCCCTGGCCTGCGCCAATGATTTCAATACCTCCTGAAATTTCACCTGCTGCAACACCTAAACCTAGAGTGCATATCGCAAAATAATGACCTCTTAATCCTAAAATTGAATAACCAATTAAACCTGCAACGATTGTGGGAACGACTGCTGCAACTAAAAGTCCAACTGCCATTCCTTGAAAAAATTGAGTTGGAGTGTGTACAAATGTTTTTTCCCCACCACTTTCTGTCCACTCAGCTAATGGAAAAAACATTCCAACTTGCACAGAGGCACATAAATACATACCTAGCCCATAAAAAAGAATATTTCCAAATGAATTATAACCCATCTCACCACCTTGAATATTCCAAGTAACGGCGAGAATAATTAGTACACAAAGTATGGATAATTGAACTTTAAATGCTGGAAAAATAAATGGAGCTGCTAAACCAAATATTAATATTGCAGCATATAATATTATATTTTTATTCATTATTTTCTAGATACCAGTTTTGTAAATCCTTTATCTGGACAGTAAGTGTAATCATTATCATCTATTATTTTTCCTGATTTTTTTCCTCCCATAGGAACAAGAACCCATCTAAAAGTTAGACATTTTTCTTCATCGCCTATCTTTTTAATAGTTAATTTTTTCTTCATCCCAATTCTTTTTTTTGGATAATCGTAACCCGAAAAAAATTCACGTGTTTCACCTTCTTTCCAAACTCCAAGAGGAAATTTACATCCCCTATCTATAGCAATTACAACACCAAGTTTTCTTTTTCTACTATCCCAAACTCTGCCTAAACATTGACCATTATTTGTAATTGTGAAGTATTGAATTTTTGAACCTCTTTTTCTCTCATAAACTTGAATTGTTTCACCTGTTTTCTTATTTTTCCAATTAATTGGTCCTGAAACCTTTAATTTACCACCATGTTGTTTGTTATTTACCTCATAAAATTTAAGCTCATTTGATCCTGTTGATGATATTCCAAGCCATAATTCAATAGGTATAAACCTTTCTTTAGCATATGAAGAATTAGTTGAAATAAATATAAATATTAAAAAGAATATTTTTTTCATTTTAAGTACTCTCTTTTTCTAGAAAGTTTAAATCTTCTATAAACAAGAATTAAAACTAATAATAAAAAGACAGATCCGATTCTAAATTCTGTACCTAGAAGGTAGTCTGCAAATTCCTCAAAAACACCTAATCCCATGCCTGATAAGGCTACGCCAGGTAAATTCCCTAATCCTGCAACAATTACAATCATAAATGATCTAATTGTGTATGGTAGACCCATATATGGATGAATTGTAAAAGTTATTGAAATTAAAGCTCCTGCAACACCACATAATGCAGCATTGATGCCAAAAGTAGCAGCATAAACTTTTTCTGTGTCTACACCTAAAATTTTTGCAGCTCTAGCATTTTGAGCAGTAGCTCTAATCGCTCGACCAAGTTTAGATTTTTTCATGTAAATAACTAAACAAATCGCAAATGCGATACTTACAATCGCAGAAAATATTTTTGAATTAGGTAAAACTACATTACTATCAAATAAAAATGTTGTACCATAACCTGAATTAGCTAAAACAACATCTGCACCAAAGGCAAAGTTCATTAGCTGCATAAAAAGAATGCTTATCCCAAATGTTGCTAAAATTGATATAAATAAATCTCTATCTACAACTTTATTGATAACTAATTTGTAAATTCCAATACCAACAAAATACATTATGAATGGTGATACAATCACGCCCCAAGCAGGATGAATTCCGAAAAGATACATAAAGTAAGCGATGTATCCACCTAATATAACCAAATCCCCTTGGGCAATATTGATGATATTCATTACTCCCCACTGCAAAGCCATTCCATATGCAATCAATGCAAATAAAACTCCTAACAAGACTCCATCCAAGCAAGCTTGTATTGTAATCATAGGGTACTGAAAAACCATGAAATCCATAATTTGCCTTTAAAAAAAAATACCCCCTAAAAATTTAGGGGGTATTTTAAGATTTTTATTATCTGTCAGACCACTTAGGAATTGGGTGGATCAATTTAGCTGAAGCCCATTTTAGAGGAGCTACAACTTTATTTTCACACTTCCCAGCGCCGTCGCACATTACTTGGAAAAGTACCATCGGTTTGTCAACATTTTGACCACCTGGTGCAAACTTAATATTTCCATAGAATGTTTGCATGTTAGTAGCTGCAAGAGCATCTCTTACTTTCTTTTGATCAAAAGAATTTGCTCTTTCAAATGCATCTTTGAAAACTAACAATGCTGCTGAAGACTCAGCTGACTGATACGGCGGGTCATATCCAAATTCTTTTTGGAAATCTGCCGCGTAAGTCATACCATCTTTAAAGAAGTTATCTTTATAAGTTAGTGTTTTATGCCATTGAGATGCGCATAAAGCGTACTGAGAGTTCTTACCATGTTGTTTTGATAATTTCGCAGCATCGCAATGTGTCATTGCAAGCATTGGAACATCAACTTTCATCTCAGCAATTTGTCTGATTGCAGTCAATGCACCTTTTGTATGACCTGATACTACAAGAACATCTGGCTTCATTTGTTTTACTTTAACTAATGTAGCAGCCATATCGTTAAGCTCTTTTGGAAGCTTATCGTCTATGATGATTTCAGATCCAGTCTCTTTAGCTGCATCTAAAATACCTAATCTAACGTCTTGTGAGAATGCATCTTGTTCAAACGCTTGTGCAATTCTTACACCTTTGCCACCATTTAGTTCAACTGCTGTTCTAATAGCTACATCAAGATATAAGTTAGCTGGAGCTAAAACTGCAAATAGATATTTGTATCCTTTTGTAAACAAAGATCTAGAAGCACCGTTTGCTTCAACCATTGGAACACCGTATTTTTCAGTTACTGGTGCAATAGCTTTTGTTAAACCAGAGCTATATGGCCCGAGCATAAACTCAACACCATCTTGTGAGATTAATCTTTCTGCTAATTGAGCTGCTCTTTTTGGGTTCGATTCATCATCATAATAAATGATCTCAAACTTATAAGTTTTTCCACCAACTTTAATTCCACCCATACTATTAATTCTATCAACAGCCATGTTGTAGCCGTTTTGAGTATGAACACCATTAGATGAATATTTTCCAGTTAATGAAATAGCAGCACCTAAAACAATTTTATCACCAACTACTTTTGCTAAAGAAACAACAGAAGTTGAAAGCAAAATTGCTACTGCAGAAATAAAACTCAAGATTATTTTATTTATTTTCATTTTATTTCCTTTGTTATTAATTAATTAATTCTTAATTAAATAAATAATTTATAACTATTGCAAGAGGCAAAAGTTACTTGAAATAAATTTTAATATTGTTGTGTAGCAATAATAATTAAGGCAATTATAATTAAAACACTCGCTGAGATTGTATTAATTGTTTTTGGATTTGCTTTTATCCAAGTGATAAGTTTTTGTGCCAACATAGCGTATGCGATCAAAGATAAAAAATCTAAAACAATATAAGTAGTAATTAAAATGATAAACTGAATTACATAATTACTATTAAAGTCGATAAATTGTGGAAATATTAAAGGAAAGAACAACCAAGCCTTAGGGCTTGTGCCTGCAACTAAAAAACCATCCCTAAAAAAGGAAAAAATACTTTTTGTACTAATTATTTTGGAATTAATATCTTTTGGTGACGTTTTATAAACATCATAAGCTAAATAAATTAAATAAATTACACCAAGCCATTTAAAAAAATTTAAAAAATTAGGATTATCAGATAAAAAAGTTCCAATAACAAAAATTACTAAAGTTGCTTGAAATAAATTTGCAGTAATATCTCCAAAAGCAGTCCAAATACAATTTTTGACACCATAATTCATTGAATAGGAAATAATTACTATTCTAGGGGTACCTGGTGTAATGAATAAAAAAATTATAATTTGTAAAAATAGGATAAAATCTAAGGGGAGCATAAAAAAAAAGATAGTCCTTAAAAACCGGGAGCTAAAGATGGCTAAGAAGGACTATCAGATTCAAATATATCAGATCCTAAAAAAAATGCATTATTGTTTTTTTTCAAATATAAAGGATTTATGAAAAAAAAAGGTCACAGGCCAGTCACCCGCGTCAAAAATGCTGAGCCAAATCTAGAAAGTCCAGATTGGGTCATATGGGCCGCATGGGCAGATAGGATTACTTTTGAAGAAATTGAAAAAAAAACAGGTTACCGAGAATCTGATGTGATTAAAATTATGAGACGGTCACTTAAACCATCCTCATTTAGATTATGGAGGAAAAGAGTAAATCAGAAAAGTATTAAACATAGAAAAAAATTTGAATATTCTCGAAAACAAATAACTAGTAAAATTAAAAAAGGTGATTATTTATAGTTTATGAAAAAAATAACAATTTATACTGGTCCAATGTGTAATTATTGTGAGGCAGCGAAAAGATTATTAACTAGAAACAATGCAACTTACACAGAAATAGATATTGCAAAAGTTGAGGGAGCAATGGACGAGATGATAAAGAAAGCAAATGGAAAGAGAACAATACCACAAATATTTTTTGATGATCAACACATTGGTGGTTATGATGAAGTTAGAGCTTTAGAAAAAGAAAAAAAACTTCAAGATTTGTTAAAGTAAATTAATTACTCAAGTGTAAGAACTACATCAGGTCGGTTTGCATAAAAACCTCTAGTTGCACCAGCGGTACCAGTACAATCGTCTGCTAATCCAGCTTTTTCTAAATATCCCAATGCTGTTGATGTTCCAAAAGCAATTTTAACTGTTGGAATTTTTCCAGCCTCCATAGTAAATGGTTTCGAAAGTGCTTCTCTATACTCAAAAAAAGCATCACCAGCATCAACTGTTCCTGTTGCTGAGTCTGTTCCTGTTCCATCACCAGCTGTAGTGCTGTTCATTACATCTCCATGACTTGTACCACCTGGTATACCTGCATAATAAGTTCCAGCAACTGCAGCTCCTGAAGTTGTGCTTCCTATTCCATTTTTACTGGTGGTTCCAGTTGAACTTGCAATAGTATAGCAAGTTGTTGCTCCACTTGTGACACTACCAGCAACTGTAAAAGCTCTATTCATAGTAATCTGAAAATAAGTATAAGTTTTTCCAAATTCAACTTTTGATAAATCTCCTAAACTTGCTGCGGCTGCACCAGCCGAAGTAGATGCAATATCAATAGACCCAGAATTACCAGAATATAAAACTATAGGATTATTACATGAGGCATCAGTACTGGTGCTATCACAAATTTCAATTCTTGTTATTGTAATTTTATAGGTTGTTGCCTCAGCTTCAAGTGCAAAAGACCTTGTGTTAAAAAAAGTTAATATAAATAAAATTATAAAAAAAATATTTCTCATATTATTGACTTGTAATTATTACTGAACCCTGGATTTCTATAGTTAAATCGTTATTTCTTCGAACTTTTTCATATAATTTTGCTTGCATATCCTCTTTTTCAAAAGCTACATCAGAAAATCCTTCATCCATCGTTCTTATATTTTCTCTAGGTGGATGAACAAATAATAGCTCAGCTTCCAAAACATCATCTACACCAGGAAGAGAAGAGTCATCCATTGATAAGTTCAATTGTAATGAAGGGTTTATATTTAATTCTGAAATATATTTATTTCCTTTTGAATCTCTCGAAGTTTTTTCACCCTCCCATTTATAACCTTTAAAACTAAATTTTGCCCAGGGTGTATAAGGAACTTGAGTGGTTAAGTAGTAATCCCAGCCACTAAGTATTTGTTCAGCTGTTCCATCAATAGTTTTCATATTTGTTATCTTTTGGTATCGATTTAAAGATAGATCTAATAACGATGCTTTTGCTTCAAGTCCATATCCCAATCTCCTGTGTCCCTCGAACGTGTCTGCATCAATAAAAGTATTTGCCCCATACATCATTGAATTATCATCACTTAATTTTCTATAACCAATACCTAAATTACCATGAATTCTTTCATCACTATTTACCTCTTTGGTTCTCAAGCTGAATTGCGTGAATAAGTTTGAATTATCATCCTCTAGGATATTTCTAAGGCCTAAAATTGAAAATTTTATCTGATCCTCATCCTTGTCATTTAATTTAATAGATGCCTCAGTTAATCCCTCGCCTGGAATAATATTACTTATATACTCTGAAACTTTCATAGATACATCATCTGCGTGTGATGTCGAAATCATTAAATATGAAATTAAGATTATTAAAATTTTTTTCATATACAATAAGTAATTTATTTATACACAGCTGTATAGGTATTTTATTATTCTTTTGTATTTTTTCACTAATTTAGGGGTTTTTAATCAAACAAGTTGATTATCTTAAATCTAAGAAATTATAAAAAAAATTGATATTTATGTAGATTAATTAAAATTTGTTAGAAATTTCAACATACGTTGAGTAATCTGAATTGGTATTAAAGTTATAATTAGAATCTAATTTTAAATCAAAACCATTGACGTTTTTTACAAAACTAAGGTCAGCATTATTGTTATCCAAAGGATCGTAATTAAAAGCAAATTGTGTATTGCCAGAATTAATATAACCTAATTTAATAAATAAACTTTCTTTATAATTATGATTACCTAGATTCTGATATCTTTCATAATTTAAACCAATAGTATTTCCACTTTTATAAATAGACTCAAAACCTATATTTGCTTTTAAGTATTGATTTGAATATTCATTTTCACTGTAAGTAAAATCTTTCTGCCCACTCAAGGAGCCAACTTGTGAATAATTAACCTTTGGAGAAACATCTAAAATATACTCAATACCTCCATTTGGTCTAATTACTGCCTCTGATGTCTGGATATCACTAGTATTAAATAAAAAACCAGCTGCAATATCTGCAGTGGCAAAATCATTTTTTTTATAAGTTATATCTTCTCCATTGTCTGCTTGTGAAACTTTGTCTGTGTATTCTGAAAGTCTTGTAATTCCTAAATTTATTTTACTTGATGGGATTAAATTTAATTTGCCATAAGATTCTTCACTTCTTAAAGATAAAGCTGTAAAAGCTTGATAGCCTTTTCTTTCGCCTGTAACTGTATCTTTATGTTTGTGTTTATAATTTAATTGACTTAAACCTGATACAATATTGAAATATGATTGATTTTCTCTTGGAACAGTAATGTAATGATTTAATGTAAATGAGTTTAAACTCATATCTTCAACTGTTTTTTTAATATCTGCTTTATCGATACCGTATCTAAAAGCCAAACCACCAAAAGATTTTTTTCCAATCTTTTGATCAGCACCTAGAGTAAAACCTACAGATTTAAAACTCATGTTTTTTAATGAGAGTGTTTCACCTTTATTCGCAGTTGAAATATCTGAGTGAGCCCAGAATGACCATTTATCATTATTCATTTTATTTTTTTTTGCATCACTATTTAATGATGCTGTTTGAATTCTTTCATTAAATGAATTCTGAAGTTCATTTTTTAAATAAATTAAAGCTTTATTTTGAGTATTAAAATTCATACTAATGTTATTTAAATCATTTTTATCTTTATTTCTCTTAATCCACTCAAATCTTTTAAAAACTGTTGAAGTATTAATTTGAATATTTTGTTTAGCTAATTCGATTTGACTTCCAACACTAGATTCAGACTCATATACACATTCATAAAGTCCAAAAGGACATTCTAATTGAAAAGCGTATACTTGATCTACACCAGCGCCTGACTGTCTATTCGTGACATATAATTTCATCCCATCACTGCTAAAATCAAATCCTTTAGGCAAACCATAACCATAGCCACCAGCATTTGGTAAAGCAACATTCCATTTACCTCTTACCTTTGCTGTAGATACATCAAATCGTTTATCTAAACTAAATTGCCAAATGTAGGACTGCAACCTGTTTGTTCTATCTTCCATTAAAATATACATTGCACTTCCAGTGTCATTAAAATGTATATCCTCACCAAATTTGTTATTAGAATTTATTGTTACTAGTTCTGTTTCACTAAGATCAAGCGCGTCTGATAACGTTGCGTTAGCAATGTCATAGGGAGTTGTCATTGAAAAAGTGTTAACTTTTGGTTGATTTGCAGTAACAATAAGTTGATAAAGTTTTGTACCATCATTATTAAAAGCAACCGCCGTTTGATCAGTGGACAAATCTAATTCAGCAATAAAAGTAGCTGTGCTAATATCAAATGCAGTTGATAAAGAAAAACTTAAGACTTCAGAATTTGTAGTAACTGCAAAAAATCTTGTTCCATCTTGCTCAAAGAAAATATTGTGAATATCGTTATGAGCAGAAACTCCAGCAAAGGAAGTGATATCATATCTTGACTGAGTACAATCGTTTACCTCTGTTGAAACTTCAAATGGAGTTGCAAGCTTATACTC
Source organism: uncultured Pelagibacteraceae bacterium (assembly GCA_902538915.1). GTDB lineage: Bacteria > Pseudomonadota > Alphaproteobacteria > Pelagibacterales > Pelagibacteraceae > Pelagibacter. The sequence continues at coordinate 15,344 of CACBGZ010000006.1, forward strand.
TGTAATGTTTTTGCTACCGTCGATGTCTATATTAGCCCTTAAGATGGTCGTACCATCATCGCTAAGAGTGACGTCTCTTAACTCTTCACCTCCATCGGTATCAATAGCATCTTCATCATGGTCAGTACAACCTTTTCCAGCTGGATTAGGTCCAATATGGTTTCCCAAGTGAGTAACAGTTAAAGCTGCATAGGCAGATGTAAATATAAATAAAGGGATTAATAAATATAACTTTTTAAAATTCATTTCATTTTATGATTTTTATTTTTTGATTAAGTCTGTATTTTCAATATTTATTGCCATGCACGTTATGTCATCTCTTAATTTTTCTGCACCCCAATTAAGTTCTTTTTCTATACCCAGTACTATATTTTTTGGATTAATATTTTCAATATTATTTATTATATTTTGCACTCCCTCGGCACCTAGTTCTTGGCCGTTTTTGAGGTAACCTTCTGTTACTCCGTCCGTGTAAACAACAAATGTCTTGTTTTTAAGGTTCATAGTATTGGATTTAACCATAGACTCTGTAAAATATTTAACAATTCCAATAGGTGGCATTTCTGATTTAATATAGTCGTAATTTTTATCTTTATCAAAAGTCAGAATACTCTCATGACCTGCATTAATGAAAACTAATTCACCAGTTTTTATATTTAATTTTCCAAAAACAGCTGTTACGAACATCCCTTTAAATTTAGCTTCAACTAATTCATTATTCACACCAAATACGACTTTCTCTAAAGGAAATTTTAAATTAGTAAGAGTTCTAAATATTGAGGATGCTTTAGCCATGTACATACCAGCTTTTACTCCTTTTCCTGAAACATCAGCTAAGGTAAAAAAATATTCCTCTGGTGTCGATCTAACGACATCAAAATAGTCTCCTGAAACGTCTCTTGCTGGAACATTTTTAGCAAAAATGAAATTTTCAAATTTTGATATATCTGGAAATAAACTTTTTTGAACTCCGGCGGCTAATTCTCTTTCTTTTAAAAGCTTAGCTTCTTTTTGTAAATTAGCTAAAGCCATTTTATTTTCCTCAATAAACCTAAAATAAAGTCCTGTTAGAAATGTTATAGCAACAATAAAAATCGGATAGCTAATATCAACAAGTTCAGATCTAAATTTATAAGTCGAAAATCCAATTATTATTATAAATAATAAATTACCAAAAAATACAGATAAACTATATTTGGGTTTTATTTTTTGAGATAATATGAATGTCAATAAAGCCACAATTATGGAAAATAATAATTCAAAAATATATGTATTTGGATTTCTTATTAAATAAGATTGATCCAATATATTTTCGATCACATTTGCATGAACTTCAACTCCAGGCACAGTTATTCCTAGTGGAGTTTTAACTAAATCGAAAAGTCCTTGTGCTGATGCACCAATTAAAACGTATTTATCCTTAAAAAAATCTGATTGAAATTTTCCATTATAAACATCCTCAGCTGAGATATATTGTTTCTTATCTGATTTTTTATATTTGATCCAAATAATACCATTAGGATCAGAATTAATTTTATAAGGCCTTGTGCTAATTCTTTTTATTCCAACTTCATTAAGTTCTATATAAACATTTTTTTGTTTGGCGCCGACACGAACCATTTCTAATCCCATTGTGGGATATAATTTTTTATCAAATTGAACAATAAGAGGTAGCGATCTTATTATTCCATCTAATTGATCTAAAAAAGAAATTGAACCTAACCCTTTTACGTTTTGCTCTAACTTTTCAAGTGAACCTATTGAGTAAGGATATTTATAAGTAAATTGTTTAGGGTCTCCTCCTTTAGACAAAAATCTTGCCTTAGCTTTTCGATCATAATTGGAATGTGATGGAACAGCGCTACCCAAAACAGCAATCACTGATTTAGACTCTTTTAATTTTTCAGAAAAAATATCATCAGGACTTTTTAAATCTAAAAGATCTTTAATATCACTAGGAACTAGATTATAAGATTTAACTATTTCATCTGGGGACTGTTTATCTTTTTCAGTAAAAAAAATATCGAAGCCAATTGCTTTTGGATTTGATAAATTAACTTGATCTATAATTTTTGCAAAAACTGTCCTATTCCAGGGAAACTGTCCAAATTTTCCTAAACTCTTTTCATCAATATCTATAATGACTACTTCGCTCTCTTTTTTTTTAGCAAATACTTTTTGATATAAATCAAAACTTAGATATGAAACTGATTTTATGAATGATGGATTTATAATTTTTAACAAGATTAGAAGTAATAAAACTACTAAAAAGGTAAAATAATTTAAGTGTTTTTGCAAAAATTCTTTCACACGTCAAATTTATATTGAATTTAGATAAAGTAAATAAAACTTAATGGAAAAGAACTAATTATCTCTTATTTCTTTTTTTCTTAGCTTTTCTTTTCTTCGCTGCTTTTTTCTTTTTAACAACTCTTTTCTTTTTAGCTATCTTTTTTTTCTTTTTAGGCTTCTTCTTAACAGCTTTTTTCTTTTTAGGTTTTGGTTTTTTCTTAACAGCTTTTTTCTTTTTAGGTTTTGGTTTTTTCTTAACAGCTTTTTTCTTTTTAGGTGCTGGTTTCTTTTTCACAGCTTTTTTCTTTTTAGGTGCTGGTTTCTTTTTCACAGCTTTTTTCTTGGCAGGTTTTTTCTTCTCTGCTTTAGCTTTTTTCTTAGCTGGTTTTTTCTTTACAGCTTTTTTCTTATCTTTTTTCTCTGCTTTAGCCTTAGCTTTTTTCTTTTTACCTTTTTTCTTTTCAGCTTTGCCTTTTTTCTTTTTACTTTTTTTCTTTTCAGCTTTGCCTTTTTTCTTTTTACCTTTTTTCTTATCTACGTTGCCTTCTTTTTTAGCAGCTTTTTTCTCTGCTCTAGCTTTTTTTCGTTCTTCAGCTCTTTCTTTTTTGATTGCAACTTTCTTTTCTTTGTCTTTTTGAATGTTTTCTTTAATTATTGTTTTAATTTCTTCTTTTTCAAAACCTAAAGACTTTAATTCTTTCTTTAGTTTTTTTCTTAAGACTTTTCTTTCGCTTTTAGCTTCATCTGGAGAAAGTTTAGCAACTCTTAATGCTTTCATTTTTTTATTAAATTTCTTCAACTGGTTTTTAGTAATTTTTTTAGCTTGTCCAGGTGCTTTACCCTTTGTCATTGAAGTCATGCTATAAGGATTATCAAGTAAAGTTGAGCCAAGTTTATTCCCAACTAAAACTGCTCCTGGTCTCATTCCTAAAGTATTATTTTTTCCAGGACCGATTAATAAAGTGTCAGTTTTTCCTTTTGAAACTATCGTTTGAAATTCTGTTCCTCTGGAACCTAATGTACCTTCTGGAACTTCCACAGTTAAACTATCAGGATTTTTTTTACTGATAAGTCCAGAGATAACTTTCAAACTTCCTTGTTTTACACTCGCAACTATTTTTCCATCATTTGTTTCAGGATCAAAAACAAATGTATCCATTACTACTTCTGAATCTTCGCCAACAGTAAAAGTTGATTGGTCTAGAAGTAAAATTTGAGTACCTGAACCAGGTCCTGCATAAATTGTTTCATTTAAATAAATTTGATCACCAGCTTTTAATTCTCTTGTTTCAGTTTTAACTGTACCAGAAATAGCCCCAACTATTCCTACTAGTTGTTTTTCTATTGTTAATTTTTCCTCAGCATTTACATTAATACTGAATAGAAAAATTAAGCTTAATAAAGCTGATACTATTTTTTTCATATTCCGAAAAAGTATCAAAAATCATAAAAAAAGAAACCATAAATAGCTCAAATTGAACAGCATAAATGCTCAATTTTAAGGGGATTTATTGATGATAATTTTAATAATAATAAAAATTAATTAAGTCTCGTAGATTTAGAGAAACTTAGAGAAAAAGAATCGGTTACATAGTCATAATTTAAAATATTCCCCTCAGAAATAAGTTTTTCATAAGACATATTTATAAAAAGACTTCTATTAGGATCTATAGCTGGAAAAATGTCTCCGATAGCTTTGGTTAACATTACATCAAAAGTATTAGTGTAATCCGATCTCAACTTTGTTGAATCAACTGAGCTGTCTTCTTTTTTATAATCATTAAAACCGACTGAGTTACTCACAGCAATGTATGCCCAGGGAAATGCAAAATTTAAACCAAAGCCGACATCATATGTTTCATAATCATTTCCAGCATCCACTCTTGCATCTGTGTCGGAATAACCTAAACTAAGGTTCGATGAAATAATTTCTGTAATAATTAAGTCATGCCCAAAAGTAAAACCATGAGCTACTGAATTTGTTTGCATCGCAGTGTCATCCTCAGAATTGTGATTGCCTTTAGAGGTTGCATAAGAGTAACCATAACTAAATGAATTTCTTTCTCCTACTGAGAAAAATCCTCCAATACCATACATCTTTGAAAAACTATCTGCATCTGTTTGATAATCAGATTTACTTAACATTAAATACGGACTTAAACTTTGATTACCAAGTGTAGTGTCAAAACCAAGAGTAAAACCATAGCTTTGGTAATCATCATCAGTTTCTTGATATTGTTCTGAAGTCGAATGAGAGACATTCAACAATAAAGAAGACTCTTCTCCGATAGGTCTTGTAGCTGATAGACCCAGACCACCACTAAGTGTTCTATCATACTTTGCAGAATTAAAACCTACAACACTATCACTTTCACTTTGTAATCTTGTTTTTGAAACACTATTGACGTTATCTGTATATAAAGCACCAAAAGATAAATCTGCAGTTAAAGTCCAAAGACTAGGCTCTCTATCTTTTAATTCTTCCTCGATCTCTACTAAAGTTTCAAGATCTTCTGGATCTAAATCTCTTCTTAACTTCATCTCTTCTATTATGGTGTTAGCTTTTTCTGGAGAGTCCACTTGTACTAAAACAGAGAGTAAATATAATTTAATTTCAACATTGTCAGGATAAAGCATAGTCAATCTTTCAAGAGTGGAGATAGTCTGCTTGAAATTTCCCATCTTACCCTGTTGTTGTGCATATTTTAAATTCAAATCTAGATCATTAGGTTTTTGCAAAATTTGCATATAGGTAATATTTTTTTCTGAAGATAATGCCGATGTTGCCATCAACAATAAAATTGATGCTAAAACTATTTTAATTCTGACTAAGCATAAAATCATAAAATCGAAAGATATTAGGTCTAATCTTTTTTTCAATTAATAATTTTTTTAAATAAATGTTATTTCCCAATACAAATTAATGTCAAATCATCTGAGAGTTTCTGACTTTTGCTGACATTTAATACTGATTTCGTAATGTTATCTAATTGCTTAGTTGTTTCTTTATTATAGTTCTGTTCAATAATTTTAATTGATCCATCAATTCCTATCTCCTCACCATTATCATTTAAACTCTCAGACAAGCCGTCTGTAAAAGCATAAAATCTTGAACCATTTAATTTCATTTTATGAATGTTATAAACATCTTTATGTTTTTGTTTGATAACTCCTAATGGAGGTGCCGAACTTTCGATCTGATTGTATTCACCATTGCTGTTTCGGATAACTGCTGGTTGATGCCCAGCATTAACCCATCTAATTTCATCGGATATTAAATTATATTCACCCACAATTGAAGTCACAAACATTCCTGCAGTTTTAGTGTTGTTTAAATCATTGTTCATATGAAAAACCATTTCATCAGGATCTACTTTTGATTGAGATAAAACTTCAAATAAAGTCGATGCTTTAGCCATAACCATTCCAGCATGAATACCTTTTCCAGCCACATCGGCTATGACAAAATAAATACTATCATTGTGGGGATAAAAACTAAAAAAATCACCAGATACTTCTCTTGCAGCAATGTTAATTCCATGAACGGGATAATTTTTTAAATTTCTTTTTGGTAAAAAATTTTCTTGAACTTTGACTGCAAGTTTAACTTCTTTTGAAATTCTTTCACGCCACTTATTTTTTTCTTCCTCAGTTGTCTCAAGCTTGCTCATTAATTTATTATAATATAGACCAATGACTCCACCTGCAGTAAATGGATCTTGAGGGCCTCTTATTTTAAGATCGCCAGAAATGGATTGTTTATCTAAAATTGAAATTAAATCATGTTCAATAGAAACTGCGTTATGTTCAGCAATATTTAATCCAAGCTCCTCTTGAGCTGGACCTACTCGTAGTGGATAAAATTTATTAAAAATATTTAAAATCACAAAAGATGAAATAAATGTAAAAGCTCCAATACTAATTACTCCGATAAATTGAGTTTTGATTTGTGAAATTCTATCAAGTCCAGTATCTAAAATGCTTAAGTCACTAAAAAAACCAACCGCTAATGTTCCCCAAATTCCTGCAGCTAGATGAACTGGTACAGCTCCAACGACATCATCAATTTCAAATTTATTCAAAATTTCATTAACAATAATTGCAATAACAGCTCCTATAATTCCAACAAAAATAGAAGTAACGGAGGTCATTGAGTTGCATCCGGCTGTAATTGAAACTAAACCTGCTAATGGTCCTAAGATAATATAAAAAGGATCAGGCTTTTTAAACTTATAATAAGAAATACCTAAACCAGTTAATAAGCCAAATGCAGCGGCTAAAAAAGTATTAATCAAAATTAATGGAACTGTTTCATCCATTGCACCATTACTTCCACCATTAAACCCAAACCAACCAAACCATAAAATTAAAGTTCCTAAAACGGCTAGAGGAAAACTTGATCCTGTAAATTTACCCTTATTAGCTTCAGAGTATTTACCAATTCGAGGGCCTAAAATTATTACCGCAGTAAGTGCAATCCATCCCCCAACAGAATGAACAATTGTACTCCCCGCAAAGTCAACAAACCCTAAATCTGAAAGCCATCCCGTTGCTTTTACTTCACCTGTTACGTTTAACAATTGATTTACAGTATCATATTTTGATAGATAACTTGAAGACCAAGCCCAATGACCAACTATAGGATAAATTATTCCGGTAGCTAAAACTGTCATTATCAAATACCCATTAAACTTCATTCTCTCAGCAACGGCTCCAGAAATAATTGTTGCAGCAGTTGCAACAAACATTGCTTGAAAGACAAAGTAAGTCATGTATTCGGCTTTATCCGTCTTAAAGAAAAATAAATCAGTGCCAAAAATTCCATTGTAAGAGGTTCCAAACATTAAACCAAATCCAAAAATCCAAAAAATCACTACAGAAACTCCAAAATCTGCAGCATTTTTTAATGCAACGTTAATGCTATTTTTATGTCTTGATAAACCAGTTTCCATACACATAAATCCTGCTTGCATTATGAAAACTAAGATTGCACAATTTATTACCCACAAAGAGTCGATATTACTTATTAGAATATCTACTGGCTCTTGGGACATGATTTAGAAAATTTTTATCTATAAATACTCATTGGATCATAGCGACAATCCATATTTTCTAGAGTTTCGAAGAATATCGCACTTAGTTCTGAAGAATGAGTTGTTGGGCAAATATTATTATTGATCTCATCAATATAAGTTTGCTTTGCATTATTCATAGCTAAAGAGCTAGATAATGAGCTCGATGCTTGTAAAATGCTACCAGTTTCAATTAAAGTATAACTTGGTCCGATCATTGAAGTATACTGGCCACAGTTACTCAATAGTGGTAGCAATAAAAAAACAAAAAAAACTTTTTTCATAAAATAAACTTATTTAATTTTAAGATTTTAACAATGTTATAAATTATCCATTTTGAGTAAAATTTTGTTATATTTATCAAGATTTAATCTCTCTTTTTCCAAATTAAATAAAAGATAAATGGCACAATAACTGGTACAAGACCAAACCAAATCCATTCGTCCCATTTAAAGCTCTTATCAAATCCTGGATTTTTTATACCATTCCACCAAATCAGATAGCCGATGAAAATCATCCAGATGATACTTAAAGTTGAAAATATTTTAATTAAACTTGATTGATTGCCAGAAAATAATTTATCGATGAATTCTTTAAAATTGTTTTTAAACATTTTATTTCTGACATTTACTAAAAATTGTTTGCCCCTTTAGTATTTAAAGTAAGAACTGTTTCACCTGTCTTACATGCGGTTCCCGTCCACATACAACCTTTTACAACAAAACCTGTGGTATGAGTGTCTACACAAAATCTGTAACCTTCAGCAGCAACAACAGGCTCATCTGCATTTGTTTCAAACAAGTCCGTATTAATTGCATCAGTAAATGTTTGGTCAGGTGTACATCCGCTTTGAACGAAATAGTCACCATAAATTGATTGGTATTCTTGCTCTTGTAGTGCAATTTGTTGCATAGAGTTTTGTGCGGCAGATTTCTTCGCACCACCTACATATCCATTATAGGCTATAGTACCAACTGCAGCGAGGGTTCCAATAATTGCAACCACAACTAAAAGTTCAATCAGAGTGAACCCTCTCATAAATTTTACTTGCAAAGTTAAATACTTTTTTTACCTAACAACTTTTACTCAGATACAGAAACTGATGATGTTAAAGTTGCATCTGCTGTACAATCGGTATCGTAACAAGTGGTTAAAGTAATTTCATCGTCATCTGTATTTGCAGTTAAAACAACATTACCTCTTGCTTTAGTAGGTGCTGTGCTTACTACAGCCATACCACCGTCATAAGGATCTTTATCTTGTAATGGACCTGTAGTTGCAACTAATTTTCCTATGATAAAACTAGCTTCACTTGTACCATCGGTACTGCATGAAACTTCACCACCAAAAATCATAGTGTTTTCATCTAAAGCACATTTTCCTCTTTCATTTGCTATATATTTTAAAACGCTGTTATGAATTGACTTAGTAGCATTTTCTCTAGCAGCTCCAATATATCCGTTATAAGCAACTACTCCTACAGCTGCCAATGCACCAATAATTGCAACAACAACTAACAATTCGATTAACGTAAAACCTTTTTTGTCTTTATTTTTATTTTTATTAGTCATAGACCTCCCTAGAATATAAATTTTTTTAATATGTATTAATCTTAATATTTATAATCGTTATGTAAAGAATGAAGTTATTAAATTATTCAAAAAAAAGTGAATTTTTTTCAAATATGTGTTCATTTTGGCTAAAATTTGCGATTTTAATAATTTGTTAATAATGTTATTACTTCAGCCGGATGAGTTATAAAATTACAGAGGAAGGAAATATATCCACAGTTTTTCTTGACGGAGAAATTGATATGGATGTGACTGAAAAAGCAAAAGAGGTTATTTTACCATTAGTTGAGGCTGGAAAAGAAGTTCACCTTAATCTTAAAGATGTTTCTTATATGGACTCATCTGGAATATCAGTTCTAATTGAAAGTCATCAAAAAGCTTTGGAGAATAATACTAAGGTTGTTGTCAAAGAAGTCAGTAAGTCTGTTCTAAAAGTGATCATGATGGCTAAGTTGGAACAAATATTAAACTTAGAATAATGGATTTATCAGAATCTAAAGATTTTCTAGTGCATACTGCAAGCCTAAAAGAGGTAAGAGTCTTCTCAAGAGAAGTATTTGAAAAATTAAAAATAAAAAATGATCTAAAGGAAGAATTGGTTTTAGCAATTGCTGAAGCAGCCCAAAATATAGTTAAACACGCATATAAAGGTGTTGAAAATACCGCTGATCACATGCAAATAAAAATTTCTCTTAAAAATGATAATTTAGAAATTGGATTTTTTGATAAAGGAAAACCTGTTGTAGAAGAGAATATTCAACATAGAAAATTAGATGATATCAAACCCGGTGGTTTGGGGACTTTTTTTATAAAACAAATAATGGACGATGCGGTTTTTAAAAAAGATCAACAAAAGTGGGTCAATCATTTAATTTTATCTAAAAAAATTTAACCCCCCATAATCGCACCAACATTAAATATTGGTGAGTACATCGCAATCATCAATCCACCAATCATAATACCCATAAATACGATCATGATTGGCTCAATCAAACTTGACATATTATTTACTGCAGTGTCAAATTCACTCTCATAATATTTTGCAACTGAATTAAACATTTCGTCTAGTTGTCCAGTTTGCTCACCAACAGAAACTAGTTGACTAAATGTTGGCGGGAACAATGGTTCTTTTAAAAATAATTTTGTTAGTGTGTCACCTGAAAATACTCCTTTTTTTACATTTTCTAAAGCTTCTGTGACTACAACATTTTTACTGACGGACTTAGAGATTTCTATACTTTCTAATAAATTTACCCCAGCCGCACTTAAATTTCCCATGATTAATGAAATTTGAGCTATTAAAGATTTTAAAATTAAATCCCCAAACACTGGTAATTTTAAAACTTGTTTATGCCACATATATTGTATTTTCGCATTTTTAGTTGTTAGGTACTTAAACAAAAAGTAACCTCCAACTAAAACTAAAAGTAAAATTTTTCCACCAGTGCCTCTTAGAAAATCACTCATACTCATTATTATTGCTGTGGGTTTAGGTAAAGCAATACCCATTCCTGAATACATTTCAGCAAAGACCGGAACCACTTTGACTAACATAAAAGCACTTACAACCATAGCAGTCGTAAACATTATGCCAGGGTACATAAGAGCACTTTTGATTTTTTTTTTAATTTTTTCCTTTTTTTCTAGATCATCTACAATTTTCAAGAGAAAAACATCTAACTTACCACTGGCCTCACCTGCTTTGATTAAGTTTACATAGACATTATCAAAATATTGAGGATATTTTTCAAAATTTTTTGACAATGTTATTCCTCCCTCTAAGCCTTTTCTTATATCTTCAATTACCTCTTTAATTGCGGGAGACTCAAGTTGATCTCGTAACATTGCAAGTGTTTGCAAAATCGGCAGTCCTGCTTTTACCATTGTTGCAAACTGTTTTGAAAATATTAAAATTTCATCTACTTTTACTTTTTTCTTACCAAATAATGAAAAGCCTTTACCTTTAGCTTTAGTAATATCTTTTTTTTCACCTTTTTTCTTCTTGGTTTTAACTAAATTTGTAATGATAAGTTTTTGCTCTTTAAGTTTAAAGGATGCTTCGTCTTGATTGAGAGCCTCTATTTCACCCTCAACATATTTTCCTGCAGAAATGCCTTTGTATGCAAATAATTCCATTGTTAACTAGCTGATAATACCCGTTCAAATTCCCTAAAATTTAAGTCTCCATTTGCAATCATTCTTCTGCCCATATCTTGCATGGTTTGAAAACCTTCTTTTATTGCGATTTCTCTTAATTCAGGTGTTGTTGCTTGTCTTAAAATTGCTTCTTTAATTGGTTTTGAAACAACTAATATTTCATAAATTCCTTGTCGACCTTTATATCCGCTGTCTTTACATTTTGCGCAACCTTTCCCCTTTGTCGCTTTTGTTCTCGAAGCTTGCTCGGGCGAAAAACCAAGGTCAGTTAAAACTTTTGGAGTTACATCTTCATCAGGAACTCTACAATCTTTGCAGTTTTTTCTAGCTAATCTTTGAGCAAGAACTAATTGTGTTGCAGCACTGATTAAATAATCAGGTGTTCCCATATTTTGTAAACGTGTAATAGTGCTTGGAGCATCGTTAGTATGCAGTGTGCTAAATACCAAGTGACCAGTCAATGCAGCTTTTAATCCAATGTCAACTGTCTCTTTATCCCTCATCTCTCCAACCAAGATTATTTCAGGGTCTTGACGTAAAAAAGATCTCAGTGCAGATGCAAAAGATAAACCTATATCATCTTTAATTTGAACCTGTCCGACACCATCTAATTCATATTCGACGGGATCTTCAGCTGTTAAAATATTTAAGTGAGGTTTGCTTACTTCTTTTAAAATACTGTAGAGTGTGGTTGATTTACCTGAACCAGTAGGTCCAGTAACCAGAATTAAACCTTGAGTGCTATGAATAGATTTTCTCAAATTTTTTAAATCCTGATCTTCAAAATTTAATTGTTCAAGTGTTATATCCCCTGCGTCCTTATTAAGAATACGCATTACAATTCTTTCATTATTGGCTGTCGGTAAAATTGATAATCTTAAATCTACTACCTTACCATCTATTTTAAAATTTATTGCTCCGTCTTGAGGTAATCTTCTCTCTGCAATATCTAATTTACCCATAATTTTAAATCGGGTTACGACAGCACCGTAATTATCATGTAAAAATTTTTTATATTCCTCCTGCTCTTGAAGCATTCCATCTAATCTGTATCTAACACGTGATGAGAATCGATAAGGTTCAATATGAATATCACTTACTCCTAATTTAATCGCCTCTGCTACAACTGCAGTACTGAATTTGATTACTTCAGACTCGTTTTCTAAAGCTTCAACTTCCTCTTCTGGTTTTTCCTCTAAAACTTCTCCAGCATCACCAAGATCTGAGTCAAACGTTTTAGTTTTTTCTTTACGTTCTTCTCTTATAGCTTCAGTTGTTACCTCTCCAGTTTCACTTTGTAGTTTTTGAATAAATTCAGATATTTGCGATACTTTAGCAGCATGAAGTTCAATATTTTTTTTTGTGATTGCTTTTAAGTTTCTCATTAATCCAAGTTTCGAACTATCTGAAATTGCTATGTGAAGATCTTTCCCATCAACTTTAAATGGCGCAACAAAATTCATGTTAATGTAATTAGATGGCAGAACAGATTTAATTTCATCAGTAATTTGAATTTTTGATAAGTCTGCAACTTCTAGGCTTTGCTCTTTAACTAAAACATCTAGAATTTTATCTTCATCACACAGCTTTAATTCAAAAACTGCATCAATTTGTGATTTATTTTTTTCAGTGCTAACTTTTTTAATATTAGGTAAATCTTTTCCTGAAA
>CACBGZ010000007.1 GCA_902538915.1 uncultured Pelagibacteraceae bacterium
TAATTTCCTGCATCATTAAAATATCTGGTTTATATTTTAGAAGATAACTTTTAATATTTTCAATTCTTGCTCGAACTGAATTTACATTCCATGAAGAAATTATCATTAAAGTGAAAAGGAAACACCACAACCACAAGATGATTTTGTTTGTGGATTGGTTATCTTAAACTGCTCACCAATTAATTCTGAAACATAATCTACCTCTGATCCTTTTAAAAGATCTGCCGACGTTTTATCTATTAGTATATTTTCGTAATTTAAATCGTCATCTGTTTTTTCTTTGTCGAAAGTAAATTCATATTGAAATCCGGAACAACCACCACCTTTAATGGCGATTCTAAAAAATAAGCCTTTATCTTTTTTAGATAATAGAGCATTGATCTGTTTTAGCGCTTTATCGGTAAATTTAATTTCTTTTATCATAAATGATCACTGGTATTACTAATATAATACTTAAATTTTTAATTTAAAGGATGAAAAAATACTCAAAGATAGGTTTATTCAAAAGTAAAGGTAGAATCTTTAAGGAGAGTTTATCTAAATATAGAGGTCCATTTCAAAGAGACAGAGATAGGATTATTCACAGCGCTTCTTTCAGAAGACTAAAGCATAAAACACAAGTATTTGTAAACACAGAGGGAGATCATTTTAGAACAAGAATTACTCATTCGATGGAAGTAGCACAAATTGCAAGATCTATTGCAAAATATCTTAATTTAAATGAAGATTTAGCAGAAACTTTAAGCCTTGCCCATGACTTGGGTCATACTCCATTTGGTCATGCAGGAGAAGAGTCTTTAAATGAATGTATGGAAAATTTCGGTGGTTTTGATCATAATTTACAAACATTGAGAATTGTCATGTTTTTGGAAAATAAATATTTAAAATTTAGAGGGTTAAATCTTTCAATTGAAACATTAGAAGGTCTTTTAAAACATAATGGCCCGGTGGATAATCTAGATTTGGTAGATAACTTAATTGGAGTTAAATCTTTTAAAAATAAGATTAATTTTAATACTTACCCACCATTAGAAGCGCAAATATCATCAATATCTGACGATATTGCATATAATAATCACGATATTCAGGATGGAATAAATGCAAATCTATTTAAACTTGATGAATTGATCGAGATTAATTTCTTTAAAGAAATTTACAAAAAATACAAAAAAAAGATAAATAAAAGTAATTTTAAAATAGCAACTTATCAAATTATTAGAGACTCAATAGACTTAATGATAAAAGATTTAATTTTAAATACAAAAAAAAGTTTGAAATATAATAAAATCAAATCTTATAAAGACATTAATAAAACAAGTTTTTTAATTGTTGATTTTTCTGATAAGATTAAAAATTCTGAAAATGAAATTAGATATTTTTTAAGGTCTAAGATGTATAAAAATAAAAGCGTTTTATCTAAAAATAATAAAGGAAAATTAATAATAAGTAAATTATTTAAAAAGATAAATAGTAATCCAAAAAAATTTATCTCCAGTAAGTATTTAGCAAAAAACAAATACAGAGCGATTTCAGATTTTATATCAGGGATGACTGATCGATACGCAATCAATCTTTATAATAGTGTCAAATGAATATTTTTGATTTATACCTAGAAAAAATAAAAAAAATCTTACTAGATTTATCTAAAGATAGTAATCTGGTTTTACCAGAAAACTTAGATGGAATAACTGTAGAAACGCCACCTCAGAAATTTGATAGCGATATCTCTACAAATGTTGCGATGTTTTTATCAAAAATAAATAACAAGTCCCCATCTGAATTAAGTGAGATTTTAATAGAAAAAATAAAAAAGCAGGATGAATTAATTGAAAATATAGTTTTTGCCAAACCTGGTTTTATAAACATAACGTTTAAGCCAATTTTCTGGACAAAGTTTGTAGAGGAAATTATCAATAATTCTAAAACTTTTGGGGTAAATCAAAAAGAAAAAAAGAACAATTATTTGATTGAATTTGTTTCTGCCAATCCAACCGGTCCTTTGCATGTAGGTCATTGTCGAGGAGCGATATTAGGTGATGTAATTGCTAATGTTTTACTTTTTAATAATCATAAGGTCACAAAAGAATATTATGTAAATGACTACGGTAATCAAATTATAAATTTTACTAAATCTGTTTATTTTAGAATTAGAGAAATTATTTTTAAAGAGCCATTTCCGTCTGAAAATGATGATTTATACCCTGGTGATTATTTAATTGATTTTGCTCAAAATATAATTAATTCAAATAAAAAAGTTGATTTTAGTGACTTTGAAAAAAATACCGATTTATTAACGACAGCTTCTGTAGCGGAGGCACTGAAGTTAATTAAGAAAAATCTAAAAAGCTTAGGAATAAATCATGATAATTTTGTTAGTGAAAAAGAATTAGTTAAAAACCAAGAAGTAGAGGGTGTTATTAACTATCTTCAAAAAAACAAATTTGTCTACAAAGGAAAAATAAAAGCTCCAGCTGGTGAGGATGAAAAAAATTGGGTCTCAAGAGATCAATTACTTTTTAAATCTACAGATTTTGGTGATGATAAGGACAGAGCTTTACAAAAATCTGACGGAGCATGGACTTATTTTGCAAGTGATGTGGCTTATCATAAAAATAAACTTGATAGAAAATTTGATTTTCTTATCAATATTTTGGGTGCTGATCATGCTGGTTATATTAAAAGAATTTCATCATCTGTAGAAGCATTATCTAGTTCAAAGTCAAAGTTACTTTGTAAAGTTAGTCAATTAGTTAAACTTATCAAAGACAAGAAACCATTTAAAATGTCAAAAAGAAAAGGAGATTATATAACAGTGGATGATTTAATTAATGAAGTTGGAAAAGATGCTACTAGATTTATAATGTTAAACAGAAGTAGTGATGCAGAGTTAGATTTTGATTTTAATAATGTAATTGAAAAATCTAAAGATAACCCACTTTATTATGTTCAATATTGTTACGCAAGAATTTCGTCAGTATTTAGACATATTGATCGAGATTTAGATACTGAAATTAAAATTGATAAGTATGATTTTAATTATACTAGAGATGAAATTGATATTTTAAAAAAGATTTCTGAGTGGCCCAAGTGTATTAATTTATCCAGTAATAAACTTGAGCCACATAGAATACCAACATATTTATATGAACTAGCCTCATTATTTCACTCATATTGGAATTTAGGTAAAGATAATCCTGAAAAAAGATTTATTAATGATCAAAAAAAAATATCTACTGACAAATTAGTTTTTTTAAAAGCTATATCAAATGTGATTAAATCTGGCATGGATATAGTTGGAGTATCAGCACCAAAAAAAATGTAATGCTAAAAGAAATAAAATATTTAATATTCATTTTAGTAATTTGTCTTTTTTCTTTTTTTGTTGGTAGATATTATTTTTCTGACGTAAATAAAAAGAAATCCTATAGATCTTTAAATAATATTGATGAAAAAATTAAAGTTTATTCAAAAAAATTACCAGTTTTAGAGGATGATACTAAAAACATCATAGAATATGTAGAGCAATCAAATAATAAGAAAAAAAAGTTCAATTTTTGGAAACTTCTAGAATCTGATGAATAATCGTAGATCTTTTATTGTTGGTATAAAGTCGACTATTCTCTTATCCAAAGAAAAAAAATTTCTTAAAAAATATAAACCCTGGGGGGTAATCTTATTTGCTAGAAATATTAAAAACATAGAACAAACGTTTAAATTAACAAAATCAATTAGAAAAATTTTTAATGATAATAATTACCCGATATTGGTTGATCAAGAGGGTGGTAGAGTTAATAGATTAAAAAATATAATTTCTTTTGATAATTTAACTTCAGAATTTTTTGGTAAAAAATACATCAAAAATTACAAAGATTTTAAATTTTATTACAAATTGTTTATAGATAAAACTTCATACTTATTAAAATCAATTGGGATAAACATTAATACCGTTCCCGTATTAGATCTGAGAATTAAAGGTTCATCAAATATAATTGGAGATAGATCATTTTCAAAAAATCCAAAAATTGTCTCAAAAATAGGTGATTATTGTATTCAATATTTCTTAGAGAATAAAATTGGCACAGTAATTAAACATATTCCGGGTCATGGTCAGGCTAAAGTAGATAGCCATTATTTCACACCAATTGTTAACAAGAGTTTAAATTATTTAATCAAAAATGATTTTAAATGTTTCAAAAATAAAAAAACTTTGTTCGCTATGACTGCTCATGTCATATTTAATAAAATCGACCAGAAAAATACAGTCACTCATTCTAGTAAAATGATTAAAATAATAAGAGATAGAATTGGTTTTAAAAATTTGATTATTTCAGACGATATATCTATGAATAGTTTAAAAGGAAATGTAAAAGAAAATACAATCAGAACGTTTAATTCAGGATGTAATCTTGTTCTACATTGTAACGCTAATTATAAAGAAATGGAGATTATTGGAAAAAACTCACCATTAGTGAGTAAATTTATAATTAAAAAAACTTCGCAATTTTATAAAGTTTTGAGTTAATATTTAGTAATGATTTCATCCGATTCTGAATTGTTTAAAGTAGATATAGATAATTACAATGGTACCTTAGATGTATTGCTTGATTTAGCAAAAACCCAAAAAGTAAATTTAGAAGAAATTTCAATTACTAAATTAGCTGATCAATTTAATGATTTTATAACTAAGGAAAAAAATCTTAATTTAGAAATTGCATCAGAATATTTACTTATGGCAACATGGTTAGCTTATTTAAAATCAAAACTTTTATTACCTGGATCTCCTGAGGAAGAGTTTAAAGTTAACGAGGTTGCTGAAAGATTAAAATTACAATTGAAAAAGCTAGAATTAATCAGACTGCTATCTGAACAAATGCTAAAAAGAAAAAGACTTGGAAGAGAAATCAGAACTAGAGGAATGAGAGCAGGAATTAAACCAATATACAATAGTGAACTTAAAGTAACTCTGTTTGATTTACTTAAAACTTATTCTACTATAATTATGACAAAAGATTTCCAAACAATAAATATTCCTAAATTACCAGTTTTTACTGCTGAAGAAGGAGTAAAAGTCATTAAAGAATTTTATGGAAAATTGATTGATTGGAAAAAATTAGATGATCTAATTCCAATTAATTTTAAAAAAGGAAGTAAGTTTAAAAGAACTGGAAAAGCAGGAATATTTGCTGGTTCATTAGAATTGGTAAAAGAGGGTAATTTAAAAATAAAACAAGAAAATTTATTTGACGATATTTATATAAGAGAAAGTAAATGATTAAAAAGAAAATAAAAAAAAAAGATAATATTATTGATTTTCCTAAAAAACCCTCTTCTTTAGAAAAAGAAATCGAGGCAATTATTTTTGCAGCTGCTGAGCCATTGGATATTGAAACCATTCAAAGTAAAATTTCAACAAAAACAGATATTGAAAAAGTTTTGTTAAAACTTCAATCTGAATATTCTAGTAGGGGTATTAACCTTGTGTGTATCTCTAAAAAATGGTCATTTAGAACTTCGCCAAATTTATCAAATTTAATGATACAGGAAAAGACAGTAGAAAAAAAATTATCCAGAGCAGCTATAGAAACATTAGCAATTATTGTCTATCACCAACCAGTAACTAGAGCTGAAATAGAGGAGATAAGAGGTGTTGCTTTTGGCACAAACACACTTGAAATTTTAATGGAACTTAATTGGGTGAAACCTGGTGGTAGAAAAGATGTTCCAGGAAGACCTATTCAATACGTAACAACTGATGATTTTTTAAGTCATTTTAATCTTCAGAAATTATCTGATTTACCCACTGTTGATGAATTAGGTGCTGCAGGTTTAATCGATAATACAAATATAGATAATGCAATCTTTGGAACAGGAAAATTTTACAGAGAAAAACAAGATGATAAAAAAGAGGATTTGTATTCAAATATTGATGAAATGTTGAATAGCACCCTTGATAATGACGATAACAAATAAAGGACCATCCAGTCAAAAGTTAAAAAGGCACTTTTAAAATATTAATAAAAAGGTTATAAGTTTTATATGAGCATTGGAATTTGGCAAATAGCAATAGTTGTAATACTTGTTGTTTTATTATTTGGTAGGGGAAAAATATCTAGTTTAATGGGTGACGTCGCAAAAGGTATCAAAAGCTTCAAAAAAGGTATGGCATCAGATGTGACTGATGAGAAAGATCCCAAAAATATTTCTGACGAAAATCAAGATTCAAACAAAAAAGAATAAACCACATGCCTACTATTGGTTGGTTTGAGATTTTAATAGTTGTAGCAATAGCGATTATTGTACTCGGGCCTAAAGACTTTCCCATTATGTTAAAAAAAGTTGGCTCCATGATTGGTACTGCCAAAAAATATATCAATAATATTCAAAGTGAAGTTTCAAATATAGATATTGAAGACAATCAAGCAGATAAAAAAGAAGAAAAAAAAGATGAGTCGTGAAGAAAAAGAGGGTGGCTTTATAAGTCACTTAGCTGAATTAAGAAAAAGATTAATCCATAGTTTCATATTTTTAGTGATGTTTTTTGTTGTTTGTTATTTTTTTGCTGAACATTTATATGGTTTTTTAGTCGAACCTTTTGCTAGAGCTGTGAGAGATGATGGTACTGAAAGAAGGTTAATTTTTACTGCACTTCAGGAAACTTTTTTAACATATCTAAAAGTCTCCTTTTTCACAGCCTTCTTTGTTACATGTCCTTTCATTTTGATGCAAATTTGGAAATTTATAGCACCAGGTTTGTATAAACACGAAAAGGTAGCAATATTACCTTATCTAGTGTTAACACCAATTTTATTTTTTTTAGGAGGTATGTTGGTTTATTACTTGATTATGCCTCTGGCCATCAAATTCTTCCTATCATTTGAAAGTGCAGGCTTGTCAACTAACTTACCAATCCAACTAGAAGCAAAAGTGAATGAATATCTTTCATTAGTAATGAAACTTATTTTTGCATTTGGAATAAGTTTTCAGTTACCAGTGGTATTGAGTTTATTAGCTAGAATCGGAGTTGTTGATTCTCAATTTTTAAAAACAAGAAGAAAATACGTCATTGTCATAATATTTGCTGCTGCGGCTTTGCTTACACCACCAGATCCAATTACTCAAATTGGATTGGCTATACCTTTATTAATATTATATGAATTGTCTATATATTCGGTAAAAGTTATAGAAAACAAAAATTTTAAAGACTCTGATGCATAATTTAAAAGAAATTAGAAAAGATTTCGATACTTTTAGAAAAGCAATCGAAAAAAGATTTGTTGAAGTTAATTTTGAAAAATTGAAGGATTTGGATATAAAAAATAGAGAATTAATTCAAAAAAAAGAAGCTTTAGAAAAAGAAAAAAAAGAAATTTCCAAATCAAAAGATGAGACACTTTTTGCTAAATCAAAAGAAATTTCTTCTTCTATAGAAAAAATTAATAATCAGCAAATTGTTATTAAAGCAGATTTGGAAAAAATTTTATCTAGCATTCCTAATGTCCCTCATTTAGATGTTCCTGTTGGAAAAGACGAAAATGACAATATTGAAATAGAAAAAAAAGGTAAAATTCCTAAATTTGATTTTAAACCTATGTCTCATATTGAATTAGGTGAAAAATTAAACATGCTTGATTTTGATCTTGCCACTAAAACTACTGGTTCGAGATTTGTTTTTGTTAAAGATAAATTAGCTTATCTAGAAAGAGCAATTTCAAATTTTATGTTAGACACTCATATTAATAAAAATGGTTATAAAGAAATTTCTCCCCCATTATTAGCATCCGAAAACACGATGTTTGGTACTGGTCAGCTTCCTAAATTTGAAGAGGATCAGTTTGAAGTAAAACTAGAGGAGGGTTCAGATAGAAAGTTTTTAATCCCAACTGCAGAAGTAATCTTAACTAATATGGTAAAAGATAAGATTATTGAACTAAAATCTTTACCAATGAGATTTGTTGCCTCCACTCCTTGTTTTAGAAAAGAGGCGGGCAGTTATGGAAAAGATACTAAAGGTATGATCAGGCAGCATCAATTTTACAAAGTTGAAATGGTAAGTATTGTTGAGCAAAAAAAATGTTTAGAGGAACTTGAGAGAATGACTGATTGTGCAACTGGAATTTTAGATCTTTTAGAATTACCCTATAGAAAAATAATTTTATGTACTGGTGATATGGGTTTTAGTGCCGAAAAAACTTATGATCTTGAAATTTGGCTTCCATCAGAGGAAAAATATAGAGAAATTTCGTCTTGTTCATCTTGCTCAACATTTCAATCTGTTAGAATGAAAGCCAGGTATAAAGATGAAAAAAAAGAAACTCTTTATGCAGGTACTCTAAATGGAAGTGGTTTAGCGGTAGGAAGAACTTTAATCGCTATTATGGAAAATTATCAACAAAAAGACGGTTCAATATCAATTCCAAAAGTACTTAGACCATATATGAACAATTTAGAAAAAATTTCGATCAATTAAAGTTGTTTTAAGGCTTTAGATAGTATAAATAATCAGTTTTAATTAAGGAGTTTTATGGATAGTGCAGGGATAGGCCAATTTATACCGTTAATATTAATTTTCGTAATTTTTTATTTTTTCTTGATAAGACCACAGCAAAAAAAAGTCAAAGAGCACAAGGCAATGGTGGAGAGCCTAAAAAAAGGTGATAAAGTTGTAACCTCAGGTGGAATTACAGGAATTATAACTAGAGTTATAGATAACGATAAAATTGAAGTTGAGATTGCTGATAATGTTACCGTTGAAGTAATTAGAGGGACTGGCATTCAAAGCTTGATGAGCTCTCAAGAAGTAAAGAAATAAATTTCATTTTTATAAAGTGTTATACTTTTCTAAATTTAGAATAATTTTTATTTTCTTAATATCTTTAATATTTATTTTTTTTGCATCATCTAATTTATTTAAATTTAGTAATGAAATATTGAACAAAAAAATTAATCTTGGTTTAGATTTGCAAGGCGGATCTTATTTATTATTAGAAATTGATAATAGTCCAGTTATTGAACAAAAACTTCAAAACTTATCAATTACTATTAGAAATTTTTTTAAAGAAAAAAATATTAGAATTAGAAATATAAAACTTTCAGATCAGCAATTATCATTCTCTGTAGATGATGAATTTAAACAAATTATCCTAGACGAGTTTAGTGACGAAGAGAGTGAAATTAATCCTTATTATCAAAGATTTAAATCACATCAATTAGAAATCGAAGAAGATAATAGTGTTCTTACAGTAAATTTTTCAAGACAAGGGATTATTCAGATTAAAACTTCGTCTCAAGACCAAGCCCTAGAAATAGTTAGAAGAAGGGTAGACGAAATAGGTACTAATGAACCCAATATCCTTAAGCGTGGTAATGATAGAATTTTAGTTGAATTACCAGGTCTTGATGATCCAATGAGAATTAAAGCTCTTCTTGGTAAAACTGCAAATTTAACATTTAGATTTGTAACAAATAATGATGAGGACTCCTTTGGAGCAGAAAAATTAATGTATGAAGATAATTCTGAAGAGGCAATGGTAAGTAAAAGAATAATTCTTAGTGGTGACAATCTTCTTGATGCTCAACCAAGAATGGATAGTGAAAATAATGAAACCATTGTTTCCTTCACTCTTGATAGAGTGGGAGCTAAAAGATTTGGAAAAGCTACATCAACTGGTATAGGAAAACAATTAGCAATTGTTTTAGATGGAAAAATAATTAGTGCTCCAGTAATAAGAGATGTAATTGCTAGTGGATCTGGTCAAATAAGTGGAGGTTTTACTTTTCAATCAGCCACAGATCTTGCTTTATTATTAAGATCTGGAGCTTTACCCGCACCATTAAGTATTATTGAAGAAAGAACTGTGGGTCCAGATTTAGGACAAGACTCAATTAATGCTGGGATCATAGCCTTAATAATTGGATTTGTTCTTGTTATTTTATTTATTTTTGTAAAGTATAAAATATTCGGGTTAATAACAAATGTCGCGTTAATTATTAATTTGTTTCTTTTAGTTGGCGTTTTAACAATTTTTGAAGCAACTTTAACATTACCAGGAATAGCAGGAATAATATTAACAGTTGGTATGGCAGTTGATGCAAATGTTTTAATCTTTGAGAGAATTAAAGAGGAATTAAAAAATGAAAAAAATAATTTAATTGCCTTTGATAGTGGTTATACAAAATCTAGAACTGCAATATTAGATGCAAACATTACAACATTGTTAGCAGCGATAATTCTTTTTTTCATGGGCTCAGGTCCTATAAAAGGGTTTTCACTTACATTAGGTGTTGGTATTTTTACAACTCTTTTTTCAGTTTATTTTATCGCTAGATTATTGACTGTATTGTATGTATCGAAAAATAAAGAAAAAGGTGGCTTAATTTAAGATGATTGCTTTTAATAAGTACTATAATCAGTTTAATATATTATCTGTATCCTTAGTTGTTGTTTCTTTATTTTTTTTGATCTTTAAAGGTTTAAATTTTGGAATAGATTTCAAAGGTGGGACACTTATTGAATTAAGATCAAATGATAAAAAAATTAATGTATCATCTTTAAGAGATAACCTTAGCCAAATGAATTTAGGTGATGTTTCGGTTAAAAAATTTGGAAACGAAACAGATTTTTTGATTAAATTTGAAAATAATGAAAATAAAAATGTAATTGAAGAAATAAAGAAAAATTTAGATAAATCTTTTGGAAATAATTTTAATTTTAGAAGAGTTGAAAATGTTGGACCCAAAGTGAGCGCTGAATTGTTAAGATCTGGAGTAATTGCAATATCTGTTGCCTTAGCACTAATGCTTATTTATATTTGGATTAGATTTGAATGGCAATTTAGTTTAGGAGCTATTCTAGCTTTATTTCACGATGTAATTGTTACTTTAGGTCTTTTTTCTTTACTTGGATTAGAAATAAACTTGTCAATTATTGCAGCTGTACTAACAATTGTTGGTTACTCTATGAATGATACGGTCGTAATATTTGATAGAGTAAGAGAAAATTTACGTAAGTATGCTGATATAAAAATCTTTGAATTAACCAATATCTCTATTAACGAAACACTTTCCAGAACATTAATTACATCCATAACAACTTTGTTAGCCTTATTATCAATATTCTTTTTTGGTGGTGAAATTTTAAAAGGTTTTTCTTTGGCTATGATTTTTGGTGTTATTTTTGGAACGTATTCCTCAATATATATAGCAAATACTGTTTTAGTAAGACTTAATGTTTCACAAAAAACAATATTAAAAGATGATGATAAGAATTAATGCTAACTGATTTTAATAGGTTGTAATGACCAACAAAGATTTCTCAACAGTTTATTCAGATTTAACTTTTAATTTTGACCAACATTAGATAATATTTACAAATATTTAAAATATGAATCATTCTTTGCCAAAATTAGATTATTCAAACGAGGCTTTATCACCAATAATGTCTGCCGAAACACTTGACTTACATCACGGCAAACATCACCAAACTTATATTACTAACTTAAATAATTTTATCAAAGATACAAATATGGCTGATATGTCTTTAGAAAAAATTATTTTAGAAAGCTCAAAGGATAAATCAAAAGCAGGAATTTTTAATAATGCAAGTCAACACTGGAATCACAATTTATTTTGGAAATGTATGAAGCCAAATGGAGGTGGACAAATACCTCCTAAACTTGAAAAAAAAATAATTTCAGATTTTGGAAGTGTTGATCAATTTAAAAAAGATTTTAAACAAGCAGGAATAACTCAATTTGGATCGGGTTGGTGCTGGTTGTCTCTTAATAACGACAAACTTGTAGTTACGAAAACTGCTAATGCAGCTAACCCCTTAATTGAGAATATGAAACCAATTTTAGGCTGTGATGTTTGGGAACACTCTTATTATATCGATTATAGAAATAGGAGGCCTGAGTATTTAGATAAGTTTGTAGAAAATTTAATCAACTGGGAATTTGTTGAGTCACTTCTAGATTAATTGTTTAATTCTCTAATTTTTCTTGCGTGTATAAAAGACCTTACACATTGATATGTAAAAAATAAACCAGTTAACATCATCATTAATTTAGAAATATCAGCCCAATAATTTTCAAATGCACTTCCTGATATAAAAGATCTCAATACATCTAATCCTCCAAGAAAAATAATCAATCCAAAAAGAACCACAATATGCATAAACATCTTTTTTTTTGAGGTAAATTTAATTGATAAGTAAGAAAAAATTAAAATAGGAAAACCTAATATCGAAGGTATGTATGAAGTAAATGAATTACTACCGCTAATTAAGCTTACAACAACACCCCATAATATCAAAAATAAACCATAATAAACAGACAAATTTTCAATTTTTAAACCAAATACCTCAAATTCTTTAGTCTGTTGTTCTATACTGTTTTCCATAAAAATTACTTTATTTTATTAACTAAAATTAATCAAATTAAATCCAGCAAATAAAAAAATAATAAGCCAAATTATACCTTTGATTAAAAAGAAAAAAAAACTACTAGTTAAAATAAGTTTAAAAAAATTTTTCTTTGAAGATTTTTTATTCAATTTGTTATTGTTTATTTAATAATGGTTTTAAAAAGTTTCCAGTGTAACTTCCATTTATTTTACAAATTTCCTCAGGTTTCCCCTCTGCAATAATTTTTCCGCCTTTAACACCTCCTTCAGGGCCCATATCAACGATATAATCAGCTGTTTTAATAACATCTAAATTATGCTCTATGACAACTACTGTATTACCTAAGGCCACAAAGGTATGTAGGATTTCAAGTAATTTCTTGATATCGTGCTGATGAAGTCCGGTCGTTGGTTCATCGAGGATATACATTGTTCTTCCAGTGGATCTTTTAGATAATTCTTTTGCAAGTTTAATTCTCTGAGCTTCACCTCCTGATAGAGTTGTCGCTTGTTGCCCTATTTTGATATATCCTAAACCAACTTTTTTTAAAGTTAACAACTTAGTTTTAATATTTGAAATATTTTCAAAATATTCACATCCTTCATCAACAGTCATATTTAAAACATCAGCAATGCTTTTATCTTTAAATTTAATTTCTAAAGTTTCTCGATTATAACGAGTGCCTTTACATTCATCACATTGAATATAAACATCAGGAAGAAAGTGCATTTCATAAGTAATAACACCATCTCCTTCACAAGCCTCACATCTACCACCTCTTACGTTAAATGAAAATCTTCCTGGTTTATAACCGCGCGTCTTTGATTCTGGCAATCCAGCAAACCAGTCTCTGATTGGTCCAAAAGCGCCAGTGTAAGTTGCTGGATTAGATCTAGGAGTTCTTCCAATAGGTGATTGATCAATATCTATTATCTTGTCAATTAATTCAGTTCCTTTGAAACCTTTAAAAGGTTTTGGTATCTTTCTGGATTTATTATTATTTAGAGTCAAATTTAGTGCGTTATATAAAGTCTGCAATACAAGAGTTGATTTACCACTACCTGATACGCCAGTAACACAAGTTAGGCTACCTAAAGGTATTTTTAGATTGACATTATCTAAATTATTTCCACTAGCCCCAGTGATTTCTAAGAACCTACCATTCTTTGCTAAACGTCTTTTTGTGGGAATATTTATTTTTAATTTATTTGATAGATATTTACCTGTAATACTTTTTTCATTTTGGCTAATATCTTTAAACGATCCTTGAGCAACAATTTCACCTCCTTTATTTCCTGCTTCAGGTCCAAGATCAATAATATGATCTGCATTTTCCATTGTTTCAGTGTCGTGCTCTACTACAATTACTGTGTTTCCTAAATCTCTCAATCTCTTTAAAGCATTTATAAGTTTAACATTATCTTTTTGGTGTAGACCAATTGATGGTTCATCTAAAACATAAAGCACACCTGTCAATCCAGATCCTATTTGTGAAGCTAATCTTATTCTTTGAGCCTCACCACCAGATAGTGTTCCAGATTCTCTTGAAAGAGTTAGATAATCTAAACCAACATTTAAAAGAAAATTTAATCTTTCATTAATTTCTTTTAAGATATGTTCAGCTATCTTAAATTGCCGTTTATCAAGTTTATTTTTAAGATCTTCAAACCATTTTGCAGCATCTAATATAGATTTTTCAGTGACATCACTTATATGCATTCCATCAATCTTTACACAAAGTGCCTCATCTTTTAGCCTATGGCCATTACATCTTTCACATTTTGTGTCAGACTGATATTGAGCTATCTCCTCTCTTTTCCAATCACTGTCAGTTTCAAGATATCTTCTCTCTAAATTATTGATAACGCCTTCAAATGTTTTTTTGTGAGAATATTTTTCATAACCATCATCGTATGTAAATCTAATTTCCTCTTCATCTGATCCATACAAGATGATATCTTTAATTTTTTTTGAGAGTTTCGACCATTTATCATCCATCGAGAATCCATAATGTTTTGATAAAGATGTTAATGTTTGTGCATAATATAATGTAGTTGTTTTAGCCCAGGGCTCTATTGCGCCATCAGCAATACTTTTTTTTTCATTTGGAATTACTAAATTTGGATCAACATTAAGTTTTATGCCTATTCCCTCACACTCTTCACAAGCACCAAAAGGACTATTGAATGAAAAAAGTCTAGGCTCAATTTCTTCAATTGTGAAACCACTTTCAGGGCAAGCAAACTTAGTAGAAAATATTAATTTTTCAATTTTTCTAAATTTTTTTGGCAAGGTCTCATCTTCATATTCAACAAATAGTAATCCATTAGCTAAATTAATTGCTGTCTCAATTCCTTCGGCTAATCTATTTCCTAAAGACGAACTCAGCACAATTCTATCTACAAGAATAGATATATCATGCTTAATTTTCTTATTTAATTCAGGAACCTTATCTATATCATAAAGAATTTCATCAATCTTAATTTTTCTAAAGCCTCTTTTTTTATATCCTAAAATTTCTTTTTTATATTCACCCTTACGCCCTCTAACTATTGGTGCGTAAAGATAGATGGTTGATTTTTTTGGTAAAGTTTTAATTTTATCAACTATTTGTGTTACTGTTTGTGATTTTATCGGTTTGCCTGTGAATGGAGAATAAGGAACTCCAGCTCTTGCATATAAAACTCTCATGTAATCATAAATTTCCGTTACAGTAGCAACAGTAGATCTTGGATTTTTTGAGGTATTTTTTTGTTCAATGGATATAGCGGGACTTAATCCTTCAATTAAATCCACATTTGGCTTTTTCATTTTATCTAAGAACTGTCTGGCATAGGCAGATAAACTTTCAACATATCTTCTTTGACCCTCTGCATAAACTGTATCAAAAGCTAAAGAAGATTTTCCTGAGCCAGATAGACCTGTTATTACTACAAATTTATCTTTAGGTATCTCTAAAGAAATATTCTTCAAATTATGTTCTTTAGCTCCCTTAATAACTATCTTTTTAATCATAATTTTTGTTGCTTTGACTTAATAAAATTATTATTCAGAGTAAATTGTGGTATAAATCCAATAAATTAAAATAACAAATATTAAATATTATGGCTGGAAGTTTAAATAAAGTACTTTTAATTGGTCGTTTGGGCGCAGATCCTGAGATTAAACAAATGGTTAATGGAAAAAATGTAGCCAGGTTAAGCTTAGCAACAAGCCAAACTTGGAAAGATAAGAATACAGGTGAAAAAAAAGAAAAAACAGAGTGGCACCGTATAGTTGTATTCAATGAGGGGTTGGTGAATGTTGTGCAACAATATTTAAAAAAAGGTGCGCAAATTTATGTTGAGGGCCAAATATCAACTAGGAAATGGAAAGATGAACAATCTGGTCAAGATAAATTTTCCACAGAGATAGTTATCCAAGGTTATAACTCATCTCTTACAATGTTAGGAGGTGGCAATTCTGGAGGAGGAATTGCTAACGACAATACACAGTCCTCTAAAAATAATGAGGAAATGTCTCAAATATCAAATGATATGGATGACGATATTCCTTTTTAAACTTTATGGAAAAATCAGAAACTTCTAAAGATCAGAATATAAAACTAATTTCCGTTCATGATGAGATGAGCTCATCTTATCTCTCTTACGCAATGAGTGTTATAGTAAGTAGAGCTTTGCCAGATGTAAGAGATGGATTAAAGCCAGTTCATAGAAGAATATTATATGCAATGTATAAGGGTGGTTATGATTGGTCAAAACAATTTAGAAAATCTGCTAGAATAGTTGGAGACGTTATTGGTAAATATCATCCTCATGGTGATCAATCTGTATATGATGCATTAGTAAGGATGGTTCAAGATTTTTCAATGAGTCTTCCATTAGTTGATGGACAAGGTAATTTTGGGTCTATAGATGGCGATCCAGCTGCAGCGATGAGATATACTGAAACACGATTGTCTAAAGTCTCTCAATTTTTAATTGACGATATTGAGAAAAATACAATTGATTTCAAAAGTAATTATGATGAAACAGAAAGAGAACCGACTGTTTTACCAGCACAGTTTCCAAATTTATTGGTCAATGGTGCGGGCGGTATCGCAGTTGGAATGGCAACAAGTATACCTCCGCATAATTTAGGAGAAGTTATTGATGGTACATTAGCTTTAATTGAAAATAAAGATATTAAGATTAAAGATCTTATGAAACACATTCCTGGTCCAGATTTTCCAACAGGAGGAGTAATAATAGGCAAAGATATAATCAAGCAAGGCTATAATAAAGGGAGGGGATCTTTCAAAATTAGAGGTGAAATAACAATTGAAAGTTTAAAAAATAATAGAGAAAGATTGGTTATAACTTCAATACCATATCAAGTGAATAAATCAGTCTTAAATGAGAGAATAGCACAGTTAGTTCGAGAAAAGAAAATAGAGGGCATTAGAGACATAAGAGATGAATCAAATAGAGAAGGTATTAGAGTTTCAATAGAT
Source organism: uncultured Pelagibacteraceae bacterium (assembly GCA_902538915.1). Lineage (GTDB taxonomy): Bacteria > Pseudomonadota > Alphaproteobacteria > Pelagibacterales > Pelagibacteraceae > Pelagibacter. Next base: position 16,893 of record CACBGZ010000007.1, read on the forward strand.
TTGAGAAGTGGAGTAGAGCCGGAAACGGTAAAAAGACAATTGTATAAAAATACACAGATAGAGAGTTCTTTTGGTTTTAATACTTTAGCTATAGTAAATGGAAAACCAGAAACATGTAATCTAAAAGATTTTCTCTCAAGTTTTTTGAACTTTAGAGAAGATGTAGTAATTAAAAAAACAAAATTTGATTTAAGCAAGGCTGAAGATAGAGCTCATATTTTAATAGGTCTTTCAGTGTCAGTTGAAAACTTAGATAAAGTTATAAAAATTATTAGAAATTCAAAAAATCCTGAAGAGGCAAAAATATCTATTTTAAAAATTAAATGGAAAATTAACAAATCAAAAAAATTAATTTCTTTAGTAGAAGATAAAAGTAGAAAAGATATTTATAATTTATCTGAGGAACAAGTCAATGCTATTTTAGAACTAAGATTACAAAAACTTACTGCTTTAGGAATTAACGAAATAGAAGTTGAGATAAAAAAACTTGCTGAGCTAATTTCAAAATATAAAAAGATAATTTCATCTAAAAAAGAATTGTTAAAAGTAATTAGTGAGGAATTAAAATCAATTAAAGATAAATATTCTATTCCTAGAAGAACAAAAATTATTGATGCAGTGCTCAACTATGACATAGAGGAAACTATTCAAAAACAATCAGTTATAATAACCGTCACATTACAAGGTTATATAAAAAGAGGATCTTTAAATAATTTGAAAACTCAAAAAAGAGGTGGCAAGGGCAAGACCGGTATAACAACTAGAAATGAAGACTCTGTAATTCAAACTTTGTCTGTAAACACTCATACATCTATGCTTTTCTTCTCTACTGAAGGTTTGGTATACAGGTTAAAAGCTTGGAAAATTCCTGAAGGCTCAGCTTCATCTAAGGGAAAATCTTTATTCAACATTTTACCTTTAAAAAATCATCAATCTATAAGTTCTATTATGCCATTTCCTGATGATAGTAATAGCTTAAAAGATTCTCAAATAGTCTTTGCAACTTCTAAAGGCAAAATTAGAAAAAATAGTCTGGAAGATTTTTCATCAATCAATGCTTCTGGAAAAATTGCTATGAAACTAGACAGTAATGATAAAATAGTAGGAGTTAAAATTTGTAAAGATGATCAAGATATAATTTTAAGCACAAAATTTGGAAAATGTATAAGATTTGAGTCTAAAAAACTAAGGATTTTTAAAGGTAGATCTTCAAAAGGAATAAAAGGTATAGAATTGGCCCCAAATGATGAAATCGTATCACTATCAATTATTGACAATGATAAAATTAAAAAGAGCACTAAAAACGGCAAAGATGAAAAATCTGAAATAAAAGCAACTGAAAAATTTATTTTATCAATTACAGAAAATGGTTTTGGTAAGAAAACATCTCACAAAGATTACAGAGTTACCAATAGAGGTGGGAAGGGTATAATTGGTATTGTAAATTCACCAAGAAATGGAAATATAGCTTCTTCGTTTCCGGTTTTTGAGGGCGATGAGATTATGATATCGACAAACAAAGGACGAGTAATTAGAGTTGCGGTTAAAGAAATTAGAACTGCAGGCAGAAATACCCAAGGGGTCAGAATAATTAAACTTTCGGGTGATGAAAAAGTTGTTTCTTCAATAAAGATTGATGATAATTTGATATAATGTCTAAAGTTGCTATTTATCCAGGTACGTTTGATCCAATAACCTTTGGACATATTGATGTTATAAAAAAATCTTTAAAACTATTTGACAAAACAGTTGTTGGCGTGTCTGACAGTGAAAATAAAAATTATCTTTTTAATCCTTTTGAAAGAATAGAAATTGTCAAAAAAGCTCTTTTTTCTGATCTTAAATTAGATAAAAAGAAAATTATTGTAGTTTCTTTTTCTTCTTTAACCACAGACTTATGTAAAAAATATAAATCTAATATCATTTTAAGAGGCTTAAGGGCAGTTTCAGATTTTGAGTATGAATTTCAATTGGCAGGCATGAATCGGAAGCTTAACAACAAGATTGAGACAATTTTTTTAATGTCTGATGTTGAAAATCAGATTATTTCATCGAAATTTGTCAAAGAAATTGTAAAACTAAAAGGTGATATAAAAAAATTTACTACAAAAAGTACAATTAAATCATTGAAAGAAAAATATGAATAAGTTTTTTCTAAAAATACTATTTATTTTTTCTTTATTTATCAATCAAACAATAGCACAGGAGAATATTATGATTTTAAAATTAAAAGATGGAGATGTTAAAATTGAATTATTTCCAGATGTTGCACCAAATCATGTAAATAGAATTAAAGAATTGGCCAACTCAGGAAAATATGACAATGTTGTTTTTCATAGAGTGATAGATGGTTTTATGGCTCAAACAGGTGATGTTCAATTCGGCAAATCAAATTCCGATAGTTTTGATTTAAATAGAGCTGGTATGGGTGGATCAGATTTACCCGATCTAAAACAAGAGTTTAGTAGTCTACCCCATGATAGGGGCACTTTATCAATGGCTCGTTCGTCGGATCCTAATAGTGCGAATAGTCAATTCTTTATTTGTTTTAAACCCGCACCTTTTTTAGATAGACAATATACTGTTTTTGGAAAAGTTATTGAAGGCATGGAGTTCGTTGATAAAATTAAAAGAGGAGACGAGAACAATAATGGCTCTGTTTCTGATCCTGATAAAATAATTAGTTTTAAATCCTTATAAACTTTAATCAATTTGAAAAAATTTGCCTTTAAAGTTTTAGCTAAAGATAATTTTGCAAGATCAGGGTTAATCGAAACACATAGAGGAAATATTAATACACCAGCTTTCATGCCAGTTGGAACTCAAGCGACTGTTAAGGCTTGTACAATTAGTGATATTAAAAAAACTGGATCGGAAATAATTCTCTCTAATACTTATCATTTAATGATTAGACCAGGTGTAGACCGTGTTAAAAATGCTGGAGGATTACACAAATTTATGAATTGTGATCTTCCTATTTTAACAGACTCTGGTGGTTTTCAAGTTATGTCTTTATCTAAATTAAATAAAATTGATAGGGAAAAGGGTGCAATTTTTAATTCACATGTTGACGGGAAAAAATTTAGATTAAGTCCAGAAGAAAGTATCAAAATTCAATTAGGTTTAGACTCCGATATTGTAATGATTATGGATGAATGCCCTAAAAAAAGTAACGACTATAATTTGATAAAAGACTCTATGAATTTATCGTTATATTGGGCTAAAAGATCAAAAAAAGCTTTTGGTAAAAATCCTCACAAAGCTTTATTTGGAATAGTACAAGGGGGTCTATTCAAAGATTTAAGACTTGAATCGTTAAATTCTCTAGTTGAAATTGGTTTTGATGGATACGCGCTAGGTGGTCTAGCAGTTGGGGAAACTCAAAAAGAGATGTTTCAAGTTTTAGATGATGTTAAATCAAATCTACCCGAGCTAAAACCTAGATATTTGATGGGTGTTGGCACTCCTTCCGACATTTTAGGAGCAGTCAAAAGAGGAATTGATATGTTTGATTGTGTTTTACCTACAAGATCAGGAAGAACAGGTTTAGCTTTTACTTGGAATGGTAGAGTTAATGTTAAAAATAAAAAATATCAAAACGATAACTCTCCACTAGACAAAGATTGTGACAATTTAGAATTAAACAAATACTCTTTGAATTATTTAAATCATCTTTTTAACACTAATGAAATTCTTGCATCAATGATTCTAACATTACATAATATTAATTTTTACCAAGAATTGATGAGATCAATTAGATCAAATATACAAAAAGGTACCTTTGACAAATTTCACGATAAATACGTAGATAAGTTGTAAATTTAGGTGAAAAATTTGTCAAAAATGTCATTTGAAATATATAAATTTATCTATATATAAGCAACAATCCTTTAAATTTTGGGCCCTTAGCTCAGTTGGTAGAGCAATTCCCTTTTAAGGAATGGGTCGATGGTTCGAGTCCATCAGGGCTCACCATTTATTAGGAAATTTTTATTGGTGGATATTCCAAAATAATCTTGTTTGTCCACTCATTTATTTTTTTGATCCGATTGTCAGCAGATGGATGAGTACTTAAAAATTCCGGTTGCGATTTTCCTTTGTTGAACTCTTTCATTCTTTCCCAAATCTTAGTAGTCTCTCTTATATCATAACCTGACAGAGAAGAAAAAATCATTCCTAAATAATCAGCTTCACTTTCTTGTTTTCTTGTGAAAGGGTTCATTATGCCAAGCTGAGATAACAAACCTATTGTATCCATTCCAGTAGCTCTATTTACTTGGGATAACTTTCCTCCTGTAAAAATGTCTAATAATTGTGTTCCCGTATTTAGAATTGCTCCTCTACTAGCTCTTTCAACAGAATGTTTTGCAACTGCATGAGCTATTTCATGACCCATAACCGCCGCTAAACCGTTTGTATTTTTAGTGACTTCAAGCATTCCAGTATAGACTGCGATTTTACCACCAGGCATACACCAGGCATTTCTTACTTTTTTATTTTCTATTAAAATGTATTCCCAATCAAAATTTTGAGTTGGGTCGTTAAGTTTAGATACGTAAAAATATTCACTAATAGAATCTTCCATTTTTTTTCCAATATTTTTAATCAAATCAAGTGTCTTTGTGTCTTTACTTAACTTTTCTTTTTCTTTCACTTTTTCAAAAATCTTAGCTGCTTGAGCATTTAGTTTAGCTTCAGGTATTATTTTAAGCTGTTTTCTCTCTGTGATAGGAGCGGTAGAACAAGAATTTAAAAGCAACCCTCCACAACTACAACCAACATATGACAAAAATTTTCTTCTATTCATTTTATAAATACATTGATATTATATTAATTAATGAATCTAAATAATAAAATATTATTAATACTTTTCATAGTAGCAATTTCATTCGTAATCTATTCAAGTTTTAGATAAAATTATGACTAAAAATAAAAAAAAAAGATCATTAACACTTGTTTTAAGAAATTACTTTATTACAGGTGTTGTTGTATTAATTCCCATTGGAATTACTTTATATCTCACAAAATTTTTTATTGGAATTTCATCTAAAATTATACCTGAAAATATAAATCCAAATAACTACTTGCCTTATGCCGTCCCAGGACTTGAAATTTTAATATCTGTAATCATTATTACAATTGTTGGTGGATTATCATTATCCTTTTTGGGTAAGAAAATTTTAAAACTAATTGATGATCTATTTAAACGAATACCTTTCTTAAGAACAATTTATTCTGCTATTTTACAAATGACTGAAACGTTCTCTAATAGCAAAAATGACAAGAAAAGTGTTGTATTGATTCAATATCCAAGGAAAGGAGTTTGGGCAGTTGGTTTTGCAACAAAAGAAAATAAAGGTGAGATGGCTCAAAAAACTAATCAAAAATTAATAAGCGTCTTTGTTCCAACGACACCTAATCCTACAAGTGGTTTTTTACTTATGTTTCCTTTAGATGAAGTAATCTATTTAGATATGACTTTTGAAGAAGCATCAAAATTTATTGTATCTGCCGGTACCTCTACTGGTAAGAATTAAGCAATATCATTTATAATATCAGCTCGATCATAAAGTTTAATGAGTGGTTTAAATCTTTTTATATTCTCGTTTGATTTTTCAATTCTTTTAATCTCTTTTTCAGCTAATAAAAAAAGATCTTTATTATGAATAGGATCTGCTAATTTAAAATTTTTAATACCACTTTGTTTAAAACCCAATAAATCTCCAAAACCTCTTATAGCCATATCTGCTTCTGAAATTATGAAACCATCATTTGACTCTTTCAATATATTAATTCTTTTTTTTGCATTTTCACTTAAGTTTGATTTAAACATTAGAATACATGAAGAAGGCTTAGAACCTCTGCCCACACGTCCTCTTAGTTGGTGCAATTGAGACAACCCGAACTTATTTGCATTTTCTATGATTATTACATTTGCATTAGGAAAATCTATACCAACTTCTATGATTGTAGTTGACACTAATATTTTAAATTCATTTTTTAAAAAACTATTTAAAATATTTTCTTTTTCATCGATAGTAGTTTTTCCGTGTAATAAAGAAACTTGTTTTGGAAATAGCTTTTTTAAGTATTCAAATTTTTTTATAGCTGAAGTATGGTCAATTTTTTTAGATTCCTCTATTAGAGGACAAACCCAAAATATTTGATTTCCAAGAATAATTTCTTTTCTTACAAATTTTATGATATCATCTATTTTATTTTCTAATTTACTATATGTTTTAATAGGTTTTCTTGATTTAGGTTTTTCTTTTATTATTGAAATGTCCATATCACCATAAATAGTCATTGTTAAGGTTCTAGGTATTGGTGTTGCAGTCATTAATAATATATCGCAATCTTTTCCTCCTTTATCAGATAAAAGTTTTCTTTGACTCACGCCAAATTTGTGTTGTTCATCAATGATTATCAATCCAAGATTTTTAAAGATTACTTTTTTTTGAAATATTGCATGTGTACCAAAGACGATGTTAATTTTATTTTGTGCAAGTTTACTAAGTATATCTTTTTTTTCCTTATATTCAGTTTTTCCAGAAATTAGAGCAATATTCAATTTGTCAGCAAAAATTTTTTTTGTAAGATTAAAATGTTGTCTTGCTAAAATCTCAGTTGGAGCCATGACTGCAACTTGAAAACCTGAATTAACAGTGTTATATGCGGCTATAAGAGAAACAATTGTTTTTCCACTTCCAACATCACCTTGTAAAAGTCTAAACATTTTGGTTGGTGAGCACAAATCTTGATTGATTTCTCCCAATGATTTTAATTGATCCTTAGTTAATGAAAAATCAAGTTCATTTATAATCTTATTTTGTTTATTTAAATTTAAAATTTTATTTCTTTTCTTATTCTTTTTAATT
>CACBGZ010000008.1 GCA_902538915.1 uncultured Pelagibacteraceae bacterium
TATCAAAGATTTACCAAAGATTTTACACGAAGCCTTTGAGGTTGCTACAACTGGTCGACCAGGGCCTGTGTTGGTTGATATTCCAAAAGATATTCAATTTGCAAAGACAAACTATTCAAAACCAAAAAAAATAAAAAAAGTTAATGGCAAGTCTCATAACAAATTTACTCAGAGTGAAATTAATGAATTAATTAATTTAATTTCAAAAGCAAAAAAGCCAATGATTTATACTGGAGGGGGTGTTATAAACTCTGGACCAAAAGCGAGTGAAGCATTAAGAGAGTTTGTAAGACTTATAGGTTTTCCTATTACATCTACACTTCAAGGTTTAGGGGCGTTCCCAGGGGATGACAATCAATTTATTGGAATGCTGGGAATGCATGGAACTTATGAAGCAAACAATGCAATGCATGATTGTGACTTGTTAATTAATATTGGGGCTAGATTTGATGATAGAATAACTGGTAAGATTGATGAGTTTTCCCCTAAATCAAAAAAAGTTCATATTGATATTGATCCATCATCAATTAATAAGATTATTAAAGTAGATTTAGCTATAGTTGGTGATGTAAACGAGGTTTTAAAATCAACTATAAAAAAGATTAATCAAAAACAAAATGGTATTAAAGTTTCAAATAAACAAAAAATATCAAAATGGTGGGAACAAATACAAAAATGGCGTGAGAAAGACTCTTTAGGTTTTATCAATAGTGATAAAACTATAAAACCTCAACATGCTGTACAAAGATTATATGAACTCACAAAATCTCAGGATACTTTTATAACTACAGAAGTAGGTCAACATCAAATGTGGGCGGCACAACATTATAAGTTTAATAAACCAAACAGATGGATGACATCAGGTGGTCTTGGGACTATGGGTTACGGACTTCCAGCGGCTGTAGGTGTTCAAATTGCCCACCCAGATAAACTTGTTATAGATATTGCAGGAGAAGCATCTGTTTTAATGACGATGCAGGAAATGTCCACTGCAGTTCAATACAATTTACCGATTAAAATATTTGTCTTGAATAATCAGTATATGGGAATGGTTAGACAGTGGCAGGAATTGCTTCATGAAAAAAATTACTCTGAGAGTTATTCTGAGGCATTGCCTGATTTTGTAAAATTAGCCGAAGCTTATGGGTGTAAAGGCATTAAAGCCTCTAACCCTCAAGAACTTGATGAAAAAATAAAAGAAATGATTGACCATAAAGGTCCAGTAATTTTTGACTGCCAGGTAGACCCAAATGAAAATTGTTTTCCAATGATTCCATCAGGTAAACCACATAATCAAATGATTTTAGGACCTAATGATAAGGAAGAAAATAAGATTACTGGAAAAGGAAAAGCTCTAGTTTAATGGCAAATCCAAAATCAGCATACAGCATACCAACAAAAAAAGGTAAACCAGATACACACATTATTGTGGTATGGGTAGACAATGAAGCTGGTGTGTTAGCAAGAGTGGTCGGATTATTTTCTGGAAGAGGATATAATATTGAGTCATTAGCAGTGGCTGAAATCGATGCAGCAAAAAATATTTCCAGAATAACCATAGTAACCACTGGAACACCTCAAGTAATTGACCAAATAAAATTACAATTAAAAAAATTAGTTCCTGTTCATAAAGTAGCCGATTTTAAAAGGGAGGATAAAAAAGTAATATTTAAAGAAATGGCTTTACTAAAGGTTGTGGGAAAGAAAAAAAAGATAGAAAAATGCCTTAAAGCATGTAAAACCTACAATCCAGTTATATTGGATAAATCGAGTAAGTCAGTCGTTATTCAAATCACTGCATTAAGACGTGAAATAGACAAAATGAGTAAAAAATTAAAATCTCTTGGCCTAATAAGCACCTCCAGAACAGGTGCAATTGCAATGACAAGAGGAGCAGATGTTTTTAAATAATTAAATAGGAGATAAAAAATGAAAATGTTTTATGAAAAAGATACTGATGTAAATCTCATTAAGGACAAAAAGATTGCAATTTTTGGATATGGAAGTCAAGGACATGCTCATGCATTAAATCTAAAAGACAGTGGAGTTAAAGAAGTTGTTGTAGCCTTAAGAGATGGTTCTTCAAGTATCGCAAAAGCTGAGTCCAAGGGTTTAAAAGTAATGAATTTATCAGATGCTGCAGAGTGGGCAGATGTTGTTATGATTTTAACTCCTGATGAATTACAAGCATCTATATATAAAAATCATATTGAGCAAAGGGTTAAAGAAGGAACTTCGATAGCTTTTGCCCATGGTTTAAATATTCATTATGATTTAATCAGTGCTAGGAAAGATTTAGATGTATTTATGGTTGCGCCTAAAGGACCAGGACATTTAGTAAGAAGTGAATTTGAAAAAGGTGGAGGAGTTCCTTGTTTATTTGCAGTTCATCAAAATGGTTCAGGAAAAGCAAGAGATCTTGCTATGTCGTACGCTTCAGCTGTAGGAGGTGGTAGGTCTGGAATAATTGAAACGACTTTTAAAGATGAAGTAGAAACAGATTTATTTGGTGAACAAACTGTTCTTTGCGGAGGTTTAGTAGAATTAATTAAAAATGGTTATGAAACTTTAGTTGAAGCTGGTTATGAACCAGAGATGGCATATTTTGAGACAGTTCATGAAGTAAAATTGATTGTTGATCTAATTTATGAGGGTGGCATAGCCAACATGAACTACTCTATTTCAAATACTGCTGAATATGGTGAATATCAGTCTGGACCAAGGATTATAAATAAAGAAGAAACCAAAAAAAGAATGAAAGAAGTTCTAGATGACATTCAATCAGGAAAATTTACCAAAGAATGGATGGCAGAGTGTAAAAGTGGTCAAAAAAACTTTCTCGCAACTCGAGCTAAATTAGCGGAACACCCAGTAGAAAAAGTTGGTGCTAATCTAAGAGCAATGATGCCCTGGATAAGTAAGAAGAAATTAGTAGATAGCGACAAGGGCTAATTTGTAGTTCCATATTGGGCAAAATTGGGTGATTTATTTTGCAATCTAAACGATAGGTTGTATATTCCATTTTGAAAATAATTTACATATGCCGGATAAAGACAAAGTATTAATTTTTGACACAACAATGAGAGATGGTGAACAATCACCAGGTGCCTCTATGAGTGTTGAGGAAAAAATTCAAATTTCTAGAGTTTTTGACGAAATGGGAATTGATATTATTGAAGCTGGTTTTCCAATATCATCACCAGGTGATTTTGAGGCAGTTAGCGCAATTAGTAAAAGTGTAAAAAATTCAATTCCATGTGGATTAGCACGTGCAACTAAAAAAGATATTGATGCTTGTCATGAGTCTTTAAAATTTGCGAAAAGATTTCGAATTCATACTTTTATATCTACTAGCCCAGTTCATATGAAACATAAGCTTAATATGAATAACGAGCAAGTTTTAGACGCTATCAAAGAGAGTGTCACGTATGCCAGAAAATTTACAAATGATGTTGAGTGGTCTTGTGAGGATGGAACAAGAACAGATTTAGATTTTATGTACAAAACAATTGAACTTGCAATTAATTGTGGTGCAAAAACAATAAATATTCCTGATACAGTTGGCTATTCTATACCAGAGGAGTTTGCAAAAACTATTACATCAATAAAAAATAATGTACCTAATATTGATAAAGCAATTCTTTCTGCTCACTGTCATAATGATTTAGGACTTGCGGTTGCTAATGCATTATCTGGACTTTCAGCCGGTGTTAGACAAATAGAATGTACTATTAACGGTATAGGAGAACGTGCGGGAAATGCTGCTCTTGAAGAAATTGTAATGGCAATTAAAACAAGAGAAGATCTATTGCCTTATGAAACAGGTATTAAAACAGAGTTAATAAGTAAAGCATCTAAAATAGTATCAAATGCAACAGGTTTTCCTGTTCAATTCAATAAAGCAATTGTTGGAAAAAATGCTTTTGCACATGAGTCTGGAATTCATCAAGATGGAATGCTTAAGAATAGAGAAACATATGAAATAATGACACCAGAAAGTGTTGGTGTAAAAAAAACATCTTTAGTTATGGGAAAACATTCTGGAAGACATGCTTTTAAAGACAAATTGAGTGACTTAGGTTACTCAGATGTTACAGATGATGTTGTTCAAGCTGCATTTGGAAAATTTAAAATTTTAGCTGATAAAAAGAAACATATTTATGACGAAGATATAGTGGCATTAGTTGATGATAGTTTAATAATTGATAACAAAATTAATGCAATTAATCTTAAATCTTTAAAAGTTTTTGCTGGAACCGGAGAGCCACAAAAAGCAGAAATGACCTTAGATGTTTTTGGCGAGATTAAAAAAACTTCACAAACAGGTGATGGACCGGTCGATGCAATATTCAAATGTATCAAAGATCTTTACCCGCATGACGTCAAATTATCTCTTTACCAGGTTCATGCTGTAACAGAAGGAACCGATGCTCAAGCAACAGTGAGTGTGAAAATTGAAGAAAACGATAGAACTACGGTGGGGCAATCTGCAGACACAGACACATTAGTAGCGTCAGCAAATGCATATTTGAATGCTTTAAATAAAATGCTTATTAAGAGAGAAAAAAAATCTCTTTATAAAGATATAGAAAAACAAAAAATAAGAGGAGGAGTCTAAATGGGAATGTTTGAAAAGATAAAAAATATTTGGAGCCAAGATATGGCCATTGATCTTGGAACGGCCAATACACTTGTGGTTGTTAAAGGTCAGGGAGTAGTTTTAAATGAACCGTCAGTTGTGGCGATTGTTGAAAATGGTGGTAAAAAAAATGTATTAGCAGTAGGGGACGAGGCTAAAACTATGCTTGGTAGAACACCTGGAAATATAAGTGCAATTAGACCTCTAAGAGACGGTGTAATTGCAGACTTTATAGTTACAGAGGAGATGATTAAACATTTTATTAAGAAAGTGCATAAGGGGAGTAGTTTTGCTAACCCAAGAATATTAATTTGTGTGCCCACAGGCTCTACACCTGTTGAAAGAAAAGCTATTCAAGATAGTGCTCTTGCAGCTGGTGCAAGACGAGTTCAACTAATTGAGGAACCAATTGCTGCAGCTATTGGCGCGGGTCTTCCAATTTCTGAGGCAACTGGATCAATGGTTGTTGACATTGGGGGGAGGTACAAGTGAGATAGCCGTCATGTCTCTTGGAGGACTTGTTTATTCTAAATCTTTGAGAGTTGCTGGAGATGCAATGGACGCTGCGATGATGAACTATATGAGGAAAGAATATAATTTAATGATCGGGGACAGTACTGCAGAAAAAATTAAAAAAGAAATTGGCACAGCAATTCCATCTAATAATAATACTTACGCTGTTAAAGGAAGAGATTTAAGATCTGGCACTCCTAAAGAAGTTAATATTACAGAAGAAGATACCGCTGAAGCATTAAATGAAATTTTAAGAGATATGGTAAATGGAATTAAAGATGCTTTAGAAAGCACTCCGCCGGAATTATCTGCAGACTTAGTCGATATGGGATTAACTTTAACGGGTGGTGGTTCATTATTAAAAAATATTGATAAAAGGTTTTCAAAAGAAACTGGATTACCTGTTCATATAGCAGATGATCCATTATCATGTGTTGCAATAGGGACTGGAAAAGCACTAGAGCAAGAACAAACCTTTTCTACTATGCTTACTGAATATTAGGAAAAATGAATGTAAGCAGAGATGATTTTGTAATTGCAATCAGATCTGCTTTTTTAAAAAAACAAACTAAACAAAAGTTTTCATTATTATCTTTAATAACTTTATCTATAATCATATTAATTTTAAGCAGTTTTGATTATAAGATTATTAAAACTGTAAGATCAGGAATTAATGAAATTATTTATCGTGGATCGTTTGTAATATCGGCTCCTGAGAAAATTGTAAAAAACCTTAACACCGAAATAAGAAATCATTTTGGGCTTTATAGTAATTCAAAAAAGTTGGAGAAAGAGTTAAACGAATACAGATCACAAAAAATTTCTCTAGATATCCTTAAATTCGAAAATCAAAAATTTAGACAACAGCTGGATGACTATTTAATTTCAACAGAAATAGTTTTCTCTAAAATAATTATTGACAATAAAAGTCCGTTTTTAAGATCAATAGTAATTAATAAAGGATCAAGAGATGGTATCAAAAGTGGTATGGCAGTTTTAGATCAACAATATTTAGTCGGTAAAGTAATCGAAGTAAATTTTGGAACTTCTAGAGTTTTATTATTATCTGATATCAATTCAAATATCCCTATTACTATTTCTCCAGGTAATTTATTAGCTATAGCCACTGGAACTGGTAAAGATCAAGCAAAGGTAAATTTTTTAAAAAAAACTCATTTTGATAAAATAACAAACGACTCATTAGTATATTCCTCTGGGACAGGGGGTTTAATAAAAAGTGGAGTTCCAATCGGACGAATAACAAATTTTGACTCAAAAATTGATGAAGACATCAATATTGAATTTTTTAGTGATTTTTCACAATTACAATATGTGTCTGTTGTTGCTTTTGACAAAGTAGAAACTAGCCAGATTGAAAAAATAGATGAACAAGCCTTAGAAGCTGAAAATGAAGCTTCATTAGAATTACAAACATTAAAAAAGAAATTAGACTTATTAATAAAAGAGAAGGAAATTAATAATCAGATTACCAATAAAATTAAAGCTGAAAATGAGAATTTAAAAAGTCAACTTTCAAATAATCAAATCGAAATAATCAATAGACAACAGATTATAGAAAAACAAAATAAAATAATTAAGTCTCATAATATTGACAAAGATGAATTAAACTTTTTAAGATTAAACTTAGAATATGGTGAAAGATGTAGAAAAAAGACTTTCTCAAAAAAAGGATTTAAAGTTGGTACACCTGAATACAAAAATTGTGTGTTAAAAAAAGGAAGATTATAAAATGAGTTATCTGAAAAAAAGTGGGTTCTTAAAACATATCTTTAAATCAGCACCTTTAATAATTTTATTTGTTGCAGTTTTAAATGAATTTGATGCAAATTACTTTGGTATCCCATTTTTATCTGTTAATTTAGCTTTCATTTTAATCTTCTTTTGGACATTAAAAAATATCGAGCAATTTGGATATGGATATATTTTTTTAGCAGGAATTATTAATGATGTCGTGACAGGCTCACCTTTAGGTCTAAGCAGTTTTTTATATATGCTAATTTGTGTGGCAACAGCGTATTTCAGAAAAATTACCCTACGACCAAATATAACTAAAGATTGGTTATTTTTTTTAATAACTATTTCGTGCGTTAATTCAATTTATTACATTATATCATCTTACTTTTTCAATGTAAGTATTGATTACAGATTCTTGTTAACTAATAACTTAGCTACATTTTTGATATTTTTTCTATTTTATATTATTTTTAACGCTTATTATAAAAAATTCTTTAGGAAGTCCGATGTTTGATGAGAGTGATAATGTTCGTAAAATAAATACGATTAATAGAAGACTGTTTATAATTACAGCTGCTAAAATTTTAGTATTTTTTGGACTTACATCAAGATTATTTTCTCTACAGGTCAACCAAAATAATAAATACCTAACTCTTTCTGACAAAAATAGAATAAGAGAGTCAAAACTTCATCCAGTTAGAGGAGAGTTTAGAGATTATTTTGGCAATGTGATAGCAGGAAATAATGAAGTTTATCAGCTTCATATTGTACCAGAACAAGTAGAGGATTTTAGATACATTACTTTAAGATTAAAAAATATACTTAATTTATCTGAGAGAGAATTTCAAAAAATTCACAAAAAAAGAAAAAAGATAAAAGCCTGGGAAACTATTGTTGTTTCTGACAATCTAACATGGGAACAGTTTTCAAAAGTCAATAATTACTTACACGAATTAATTGGTGTTAAGACTGTTTTGTCAATTTCTAGAATTTATCCTTTTAATGAAAACTATACTCATGTGTTAGGCTACGTTAGTCAAGCTAACGAGAAGGATATAGTTGATAACAAAAATATTAAAGAAAAATTTGTGCCAGGTATTAGAGTTGGAAAAACTGGTTTGGAAAAAACTTTTGAAAATGTTCTGTTAGGAGAAAATGATATTCAAAGATTTGAAGTAAATGCGTATGGAAGAAAGATAAGTCAATTAAATTATCAAAAAGGTTCAAAAGGACAAGATCTTAATCTTACAATAGATACTGAAATTCAAAAGTTGTGCACTGAACTTCTAAAAGATAAAGCGGGTTCAATATGTGTGATGGATATTTTTTCTGGAGAAATTATAGCAATGCAATCATCACCATCCTTTGACCCCAATTTATTTTTATTTGGTATTAATCAAGATGATTGGCAATTAATTAGAAATAATCCTATGAAACCCTTGTTAAATAAAACAATTAATGGAAGGTATTCACCTGGATCGACTATCAAACCGATAGTAGCACTATCGGCTTTAGAAAATGAAGTTATTAATCCAGAGTTTACTGTTCATTGTAAAGGACATAAACATCCTTTGGAATTATATGGTCAAACTTATCATTGTTGGAAAAAAGAGGGGCATGGATTTGTTAATTTAAGAGAGGGAATGAAACAATCATGTGATACTTATTTCTACGAGATATCTAGGCGACTTGGTGTAGATAGATTAAGTGAAACTGCTAAAAAATTTGGTTTAGGCGAAAAAGTATTTGGAGGATTGTTTGAAAATGAGAAAAAAGGTTTAGTACCTAATACGATGTGGAAAAAAAATGCTTTAGGACAAAGCTGGGTACTTGGTGAGACTATTATAACTGGAATAGGCCAAGGTTTTATTCAAACAACACCAATACAATTATGTTTAATGACAGCACAAATTGCAAATGGTGGATATAAAATTTATCCTAAAATAGTATTAAATAATGATCAGCAATATTTAGATAAATACAAACCCTTATTTAAAAATTCAAAAAACATTAAACTAATTCAAAGCGCTATGTTTAGTTCAACTAATGAAGTTAGAGGAACTTCTTATAAATCTCGAATTGATGATCCTAAATATCAATTTGCAGGCAAAACCGGAACGGCGCAGGTTAAAAGAATAACTGAGAAAGATCGTGAATTAGATCTTAAAACTTTTGAAATTCCTTATGAGGAGAGAGATCATGCTTTGTATGTTGCTTTTGGACCTTACAAAAATCCAAGATATGCTACCAGTATAATCATTGAACACGGAGGGTCAGGCGGTACAACTGCAGCACCGATTGCAAAAAAACTTTTTAAATTAATAGTTGATAGACATAAATTAAGACAATCTGTCAAAGAAAAAAAATACTTGGATATTTAAAATGTCGTTCAATAATTTTTCACATGAATTAACTCTTTTTCAAAAAATTAAAAATTACGATTTCATATTATTATTTTGTATTCTTATCCTTGGAATAACAAGTATTTTTACGATGTATTCAACGGATGGAGGAGAGGTATTATTTCATACCAAAAGTCATTTTATTAAATTCTCAATTTTCTTCCCAATGATGATTGTTCTTTCATTTATTAATATAAAATATTGGCATGCAGGCAGCTACCTTTTTTATGTACTTATTTTAGGTTTATTAGTTTGGGTGGCTTTATATGGTGTAACAGCCTCTGGATCTAAAAGATGGATAAATCTATACTTTTTGAATTTACAACCTTCTGAGCTTATGAAAATAGCTGTCATACTTTGTCTTGCTAAATTCTTTCATAGAATTCGAACAACTAGCACCAATTCTTTTACATCGATATCAGTTTCTTTAACAATAATTATAATACCTTCCATCTTAGTAATTACTCAGCCTGATCTAGGTACAGCAATTTTAATATCTTTTTCAGGTTTAATAATTTTATGGTTTTCTGGTTTAAGAATTAAATATTTCATTTACTCTTTTTTAATATTTATAACTTCATTACCATTTATAATTTCTTTTTTAAAACCTTATCAGAAACTTAGAATATTAACTTTTATTAACCCAGAGAGGGATCCATTAGGATCAGGATATCAAATTATCCAATCAAAAATAGCCGTTGGGTCAGGAGGACTTACTGGTAAGGGTTTTTTAAAAGGGACTCAAAGTTATTTAGATTTTTTGCCTGAAAAACATACTGATTTTATATTCACTCTTTTTTCTGAGGAATTTGGATTTGTAGGTTCTATTTTATTATTGTTATTATATTCAATTATTATTTATAGAATTATCCGTGCTGGTTTGATTTCAAGAAGCTTCTTTTCTAGACTTTTTTGTTTTGGTTTTTCTTTTGCAATTTTTCTTTATGTTGCAACCAATATATCAATGGTTCTAGGTCTTCTACCTACAGTTGGATCTCCGTTACCAATCATGTCCTATGGAGGTTCATCTTTATTAGCTACAATGATTGGTTTTTCTATAGTTCTGAGTGCAAGCATAAATCACAGACAGAATATCTCATAAAGATTGCATAATTTGTCACTGCAAAAATATGGTTAATTAATTATATATTTATTTAATGAATAAAGATTTAAACGTTGGAATTATTGGTGCGGGCATACAAGGAATTTCAAACGCTTTATTTTTACAAAAAAAAGGTTTTAAAGTAACAATATTTGATCGAGATGAACCAGGTAGTCACGCTGCATCTTATGGTAATGCAGGACACTTTTCACCTTATGCATCTTTATCATTAAATAGAACAGACGTTCTTACTGACGTCCCGGCGATGTTGCTAAGTTCAACAGGTCCTTTGGCATTGAAGTGGAACTATGTACCAAAAATGATCCCTTGGTTTATAAAATTTATTTTAAACACAACTAAAAGCAAAATGATGCATACAGCTAAAAATATGCATCAAATATTAGATTTAGCCTTACCAGCTTATGATGAATTATTTGATGAAATAGATTTAGAAGGGTTGGTAGAAAATAAAGGTATTCTCTATATCTGGAATGAAAAAGATTTAAAGAGTAGAGAATTGGAAATTAGAGTAAGAGACGAATTAGGAGTAAAACAACAACTCGTAAATAAAAAAGAAATTCATGATTTGGAGCCAAATTTAAAACCTTTTTATCATGGAGGTGTATATTATCCATATGCAAGACATGCAAGAAACCCAAAAAAGATATTACTCAAATTTTTTGAGCTTTTTTTAAAGAAAGGTGGAAAATTTGAAAAACGAGATGTCAAACAAATAGAATTTAATAATGAAATTCCAAAAATAAAAACTGACAATCAAAATTTTAACTTTGATAAAATTATAATAGCTTGTGGTGCTTTTTCAAAAAGATTAACTGATAAATTAGGTGAAAAAATTCCTTTAGATACTGAAAGAGGATATCACGTCCATTTTAAAAATTGCGATCATCTATTAAGTAGACCGGTAATTTTTTCAAACAGAGGTTTTGGAATAACGCCTATGGAACAAGGATTAAGAGTTGTTGGTACAGTTGAATTTGGAGGATTGGATAATCCATTATCCAAATCAAGAATAAAAAATTTGATTAACAATGCAAAGTATATGTTAGATGATCTTCCAGAACATGAAGATGAATGGTTAGGATTTAGACCAACTTTGCCTGACTTCTTACCAGTAATTGGTCCTTCAAAAAATCACAAAAACGTATTTTATTGTTTTGGTCATCATCATTTGGGATGGACATTAGGTCCAATTTCTGGAAAGATCGTCTCAGGAATGATAGCTAAAGAAAATACAAATTTAAACTTAGGCCCTTATAGTTCGACAAGATTTTCATAATTTTGTGTCTAATAAAAACTATTCAGCTTATTTATTTTTAGTACTGGCAACATTTTGTTGGTCAGGTAATTTTATAGTAGGAAAATTTGCAACCGTATACGAAATTCCTCCTTTAACTTTAAATGTTTTTAGATGGATTTCTGTTTGGTTTATCCTAATTCCTTTTACTTACAAAGAAATTTTTGAAAATTTACCTTACATAAAGAAGAATTGGCTTGTAATTAGTTTTATGGGAGTGATTACAATTAGTACATTTAACTCTGTAGTTTATTTTGCACTTAATTATACACAAGTAATAAACGCTGTTTTAATGCTTTCTGCTATTCCTGCTGCAACGATTGTTCTTTCCTCCTTAATGAAAATTGAGGAAACAAACATTTTCCAACTGCTTGGATTAGTATTATCAATTATTGGCATTGGATCAATTATCTCAAATGGAGATATTCAAAAGATTATCTCTTTAGATTTTAATAAAGGGGATATGTGGATGCTAGTATGTGTAATTACTTGGTCTCTATATTCAACTTTACTTAAGAAAAATAACTTCAAGTTCTCACAATTTACTTTAATACAGTTAATGGTCTCAGTAGGGATACTTTTTTTAATTCCTCAATTTTTTTATGAAAAATCAATTGGTTTAGAGTTAAATTTGGATAAAAACTTTTTTTTAATACTTATATATGTAGCAATTTTTCCAGCCATAGCTGCTTATTATTTTTGGCAAAAAGGAATTGAAATAATTGGACCAAATCGAGCTTCCATGTTTATTCAATTAATGCCTTTATTCAGCGCCGTCATGGCAATTATTATTTTCAAAGAAAAATTTGAACTTTATCATTTTGTAGGAGCTATTTTTATATTGTCTGGGATTTATTTATCTAATAAAAAAGTTTATGCTTAAAGTTGCAATATTAGATGATTATCAAAATGTATCTCAACAATTTGTAGATATTGAAAAGCTATCAGGAAAATACGAGTTTAAAATTTTTAGCGAGGCCTTTGCAGATGAGTCTGATGCTATAGAGCAATTATCAGATTTTGAAGCGTTATTAATTATGAGGGAAAGAACACCAATTACTAAAAATTTAATTGATAATTTAACAAAATTAAAATTTGTCATTACCAGTGGTTTAAGAAATAGATCAATAGATTTAGAAACTGCAAAAAAGAGGAAAATAATTGTTTGTGGTACTGAGATGAATATAAATCCAACACCTGAGCTTACTTGGTCGTTAATTTTGGGTTTGGCTAGAAATTTTAAAGAGGAAATTGATAATATGTATCAAGGTTACTGGCAAACAACTTTAGGTGTTGAGCTTAAAGGAAAAATTCTTGGCCTCATTGGCCTTGGAAGAGTAGGCACAGAAGTTGCAAAAATTGGTAAAGCTTTTGGTATGGAAGTCATGGCTTGGAGTGAAAATCTCAACTTAGATAAATGCAAAGAATTAAATGTTCTCCCATGTAGCAAAGATGATTTAATTAAAAACTCTGATTTTTTATCTATCCATGTACAAGGTGGAGAGAGATATAAAAATTGTATTACGATTAAAGAATTAAATAAAATGAAAAAAACTGCTTTTTTAATAAATACCTCCAGGGGCCCAATCGTTAATGAGGATGATTTGATTATTGCCTTATCAACTAATGAGATAGCTGGTGCAGGTTTAGATGTTTATGAAAAAGAACCATTACCGGAAAATAATAAGCTAAGATTTTTACCAAATGCACTACTCACACCGCATATTGGATATGTGACTGCAGAAAATTACAGTATTTTTTACACACAAATGATTGAAGCTTTAGAAGCTTGTGTAAATGGCAAACCAATTCGTGTGATAGAGTAAAATGGATCTTCCAGTTGTCAATCATGAAGATTATTTTGCTAAGATAGGTGATGATCATAAATTTCCAATTAATAAATTTGGTGAACTAGCAAATTATCTAATTAAAAATAAGATAGTCAAAAAATTTCATAAACCTTATCCATGTTCTGATGAAACCTTGAAAAGAGCTCATTCAGAAAAATATATTAAAGACATAAAGAACAAAACATTAGACGAAAATGGTGTAAAAAAAATAGGCTTTCCACTAGTTGATAGCGTTGTTCAAAGATCTCTAGTTGCAACTGGTGGAACGGTTTTAGCTGCAAAACTTGCGATCAGTAATCGTTTGGCTTGTAATACTGCTGGCGGCAGCCATCATGCTACTTTTGATAGTGGTGCTGGATATTGTGTTTTTAATGATGTTGCCGTTGCGGCTCAATACTTACTAGATAGAGGTTTAGCAAAAAAAATATTAATTGTAGATCTAGATGTTCATCAAGGAAATGGGAATTCGGATATATTTAAAAATAATAAAAGCGTATTCACATTTAGCATGCATTCAAAATCTAATTATCCTGCAAAAAAATCTATCAGTGATCTTGATGTAGAACTTGAGGATAATGTTGAAGACTTAGAATACTCAAATTCGCTTAAAAGTTGTTTGGATCAGCTTAATAAAGAAAAATTTGATTTTGTCTTTTATATTGCTGGAGTTGATGTTCACTTTAATGATCGTTTAGGTAAATTAAAAATTTCAGACGAAGGTATCAAAAGTAGAGATGAAATAGTTATAGAAAATTTTTTTTCAAAAAATATTCCATTGTGTGGTGTTTTAGGGGGTGGATATAACAAAGATTTTAACAAACTTGTTGAGTTACACTCTTATTTACATCAATCGTGTGCTGAATTAATATCAACGCATGGATAAAAAAAACCCTAACCTTTCTTCGGTGCAAAAATTAGTTATGTTTGAAGATGGCACAGAGCCTCCAGGCTCTAGTGAACTAAATAATGAGAAACGTAAAGGCAGTTATCACTGTGCTAATTGCGGATTAAAATTGTTTGATTCTCAAACAAAGTATGAAAGTGGATCGGGTTGGCCATCTTTTTACCAATCACTACCTGATGTTTTTGAGACTAAAACGGATCATTTAATTGGGTATGCTAGAACAGAATATCATTGTAAGAGTTGTAAAGCCCATCACGGACACATTTTTGATGATGGACCAAAGCCAACTGGTAAAAGATATTGTAATAATGGAGTTTGTTTAGTTTTTAAAGAGTCAAATGAGTAAGATAAAGATAGTTTTTTATTTAGTTGTAGCCTTTATTGTATACAAAGGTTTCGTTGCAATCAAAAATTTTGAAATTGGTGTTGATAAAAGAGTAGCACAAATAGAAGAACTAGCGGAAGTTGAAAAAGAAGGAGAGGTGATTGGGCTAATGATGTATTTAGGGGATCCTCCAGAATTGAAAGAACATTTATTTACTGAAAGTAGATCTAAATGTTTAGAACTTAAACAAATAGCTGAAGAAACTTCTTATGCATATTATGAATGCGCTTTAGTCAATGCAGTTCTTAAAGGTGGAAAAATTGTCAGCATTATTGAGGAAATTGAGGTTATCAATTGATAATAAAATATATTTCTTTTTTAACAGGAATAGTTTGGTCATATTCAATTATCAAAACACAATCGGTTTTTGATAAAAAAGCTGGATTAATCTTTAAATTATTTATATCAAAAGTTTCTTGGCTTACATTAATTGCCGCTTGTTATTTTGGTTATAAGAATTTTTCAGTCGGGTCTACAGTAATTGGGATAGTTTCTGGAGTATTACTGGTTCATATAGGTTTTTATTTTTTAAGGAAATTTTTAATTTCGAAGTTTAGTGAAAAAAATCTCCTAATATTTAAAACCTTTCTTGAGTATTCTTTAATTGCCTGGGTGATTTATTATATCTTTTTTTAATTAAAACTTACGCCTTAAATTAAATGATGCTTCTTCGTAATCGTCAGGTCTCATTAAATGATTTGTTAATTTTAAATCAATTAGGAAATCATTGATGTTTTTACTAAAAATATAATTTGTCTCAGTATTATCAATTCCTTCTAATTGGATTGCAAAATTTGTATTTTTGTTTGGTAAATATCCAATAGCAATATGTAAATTGTCTGTATGTCCGTAATCAATTGCTTGTTCTCTCTCATATATTA
>CACBGZ010000009.1 GCA_902538915.1 uncultured Pelagibacteraceae bacterium
TAAAGTTTCTGAAAAAAAGATATTATTATCAACTTTAATACCTGAGACTAAATCTCCAGATGTTATTCCTGTCGCACAAAAAATAGAATCACCTGATACAATCTCCTCTAAATAGTATTTTTTATTAAAATCATTTATACCCATTGATTTAGCTCTCTCTTTATCAAGATCAGTTTTAAATAAAAATTTACCTTGAAAGAAACAATTAAATGCATCAAGTGCTGCTGCAGCTAGAACACCCTCTGGACCTCCCCCTTCACCTAAAAATAAATCAACTTTATACCTATCCTCTGCAACTAGAAGAGCTCCTGAAACGTCACCATCTGTAATTAATTTTAATTTAACGCCTATATTAACCAATTCATCAATAATTTGTTTATGTCTTGGACGATCTAAAAGACAAACTGTTATATCTTTAGGATCTTTATTCTTATAATCAGCCAAATTAAAAATATTTTTTTTTAATGGAAAATCTAAATCTATAACATTTTTTTCATTTACTTTAGCTGAAATTTTATTCATGTAGGTCTCAGGAGCATTAAATAGATTTGATTTTTCTGCTACCGCTATAACTGATAAAGCTCCAGGTAAACCATTTGCTACAAAATTTGTACCCTCTAATGGATCTACAGCTATATCTAATTCTGGACCATTTTTATTACCCAAGCTTTCTCCAATATAAAGCATCGGAGCCTCATCAAGCTCACCTTCTCCAATAACTATCTTTCCTTTCATATTAATTTTATTTAATTCAGTTCTCATTGTATCGACCGCAGCTTTATCAGCAGCTATTTTATTTTTCTTCCCTATAAAGTAATAACTGGCTAATGCTGCTCTAGACGAGACGTTAATAAATAAATCCTCATATTTTTTATCTATTCCCATTAAATAATAGTTTCTAAAGATGTATTTTTTTCTAATCTATTTTCAAATTCTCTTAATCTTTTCCACACAGATATTAGTTCAACAATGATTGGCCAACTTCGTACCAAATATTGGAGTGAGGTCTCGACTCTACCAAAAGCTCTTATAATCTGCTGAACAAATCCTAGTGTTATTGCTCCTGTAACTATTGTAGGTGCTAATGCCAAATAAGGAACAATAACCATTCCTTGAAGATAACTCCACTTAACAGCATTAAAATAAAGATAATGGAAATACATTTTGTAATGAATTTTACGAACTCCACCATAAAGATCAGTTATTTTTTCAGGCTTTGCACTTTCCTTAAAATCTTCTCCTAAAACTAATTCTTTTCTGTATGCTGCCTCCTCTTTTTGAATATCATATTCAATCCCAGGTAATTTAATTCCAACACTAGCTAATATTATAGTTCCTCCTAATGCTGAAACAATCGCAACCCAAACTAGCGCGTGTTCAACTGGTCCAATCCAAGGAAGAACAGTAATACTTTTAGATAAACCCCATAATATTGGAGTAAAGGCAATAAGAGTCATTAAACTTCTTAATAATTCTGCGCCAAGACCCTCCATGATTCTTGCAAATTTTAAAGTATCTTCTTGAACTCTCTGCGAAGCACCTTCTATAGATGAAGCATCATCCCACTTATCATGGTAAAAATCAGCCATAGCTGTTCTCCATCTAAAAGTCCAATGACTTGTAAAATAATCACTAAAGATAACAACTAGAATATAAACAGCAGCTATTTTTGCAAAAGTAAATAAGTATGCAATAAAATCTTTCTCTGAAACTGAATTTGGTTCTGTTAAGGCTTTTTGAAGAGTGTCATAAAATTCTCCAAACCATTCGTTTATTCTAACATCTAATTGAACTTGATACCATGTAGCAAGTAAAATAATAATAGTACCACCAATACTCCAAAGGTGCCATTTTTTTTGTGTAAAAAATTTAAACATTTATTTTAAAAAATTATCTGCATAAGATTTTTTTACAACTTTTCTTTTTTTTGGCTCTATGATTTCCACTTCAATCTTATTTCTTTTTGCATAATCTATTGCTAATTCTTTTGTTGAAAATTCTAAATTCAATTCGGATAAAGTATCATTTGAACTCTCCCAACCCATTAAAGGGTTTCTCGTTGGATCCCTAGTCTCAAATTCCAAAATCCATTTATAAGATTTCCCCCTGCCCGACTGCATTGCACTTTTATTAGGTATATAAATTTTAGCTTTTCTCATAAATGGTCGGAGTGGCAGGATTTGAACCTGCGACCCTCTGGTCCCAAACCAGATGCGCTACCAGGCTGCGCTACACTCCGAGAGATGTACTAATACAGCACTTATTAATTATTTCAATGTATAAAGGTAGAGAAATTTAAAAGAAATTTGGAAAAAATCTGCTATATAAAGCTTATGATTATCGACTGTCCTTGTGGTGAAAAAAAATTTGAAATTGATGCTAATTTAATTCCTGAAAAAGGAAGAACACTACAATGTGGAGCTTGTGATCGAAAATGGTTTTATAAAAATACTTATATTGAAGAGACTGTTGAAAAACCTATTGAATTACCACAAACTCAAGACGAAGTAGATGTTGAAATTAAAAAGAGCTTAAAAACGACTCCGCATAATAACTCTCAAAAAAAACAAATTAAGGACACTAATTACAATAATGGAATAAATCTTAATTTGTCAAAAATTTTTAGTTATTTTATAGTCCTAATTATCACATCAATAGCAGCAATAATTTTTTTGGATACATTCAAAAATAATTTATCCTCTATATTTCCGAATCTGGAATTATTTTTATTTAATTTATTTGAGACTATTAAGGACATAAATCTATTTATAAAAGATTTAATAAGATAAAATGATTAATTATTTATCAAAACCTTTTAGATGGTTTTTTAAGCTTGAAGCAGCAAGTGGTTTAGTATTGTTATTTGCGGCTATTATTGCTCTAATAATAAGTAATTCAGATTTATCCGAATTATACTTCTCAACATTAAATAAATATTTATTCATAGGTATTAATAATTTTGGATTAAAATTATCTGTTATTCACTGGATTAACGATGCTTTAATGGCAATATTCTTTTTCTTTGTTACATTAGAAATAAAAAGAGAATTTTTACAAGGAGAACTTTCTAATATTAAACAAGCCTTACTTCCAATAATTGCTGCTGTTGGTGGAATGTTGATTCCTGCTCTATTTTACATTTTTATAAATTTTGGTGATCCTGAAACTTTAAATGGATGGGCAATTCCTTCAGCTACTGATATCGCTTTTTCTCTTGGTGTACTTTCTTTATTAGGTAAAAGAGTTCCATTATCCTTAAAAGTTTTTTTAACAGCTCTTGCAATTATAGATGATTTAGGTGCTATTGTTATTATAGCTATATTTTATTCAGGCGATTTGAGTATAAAATATTTAAGTTTAATGTTATTAGCTTTTATAATTCTATTAATAATAAACAAATTTAATATCAAAAAGTTTTTACCTTATCTTATAGTTGGTATATTTCTTTGGGATTTCACACACAATTCAGGCATACATGCAACAATAGCTGGTGTTTTATTAGCTATGACAATACCTCACAGAAAAAAAGAAAAAGATTTTTCACTACTAATAAAAGTTGAGCATGCTATTAGTCCATACGTTGCATTTGGTATAATGCCCCTTTTCGCTTTCGCGAATGCTGGTGTTTCATTGGAAGGTTTATCATTAGGTTCACTTCTTGATAAGGTACCTTTAGGTATTGTTTTAGGATTATTTATTGGAAAACAATTAGGTGTCTTTGTGTTTTCATATGTAGCAATTAAAACAAAAATAGCTCAAATGCCTAATAATTCAAATTGGTTCAATTTTTATGGGGTTGGAGTTCTTACAGGGATTGGTTTTACGATGAGCCTTTTCGTAGGTAATTTAGCCTTTGTAGAAAACATGCAATATATGGATGGTGTAAAAATAGGTGTGTTAACTGGGTCGCTTTTGTCCACTTTATTTGGATACTTTTTAATACTACTAACACCTAATAAATGAAAAAAAAATTAATTTTAGGTTTATCAATAATTATGTTTTTTTTTAAAAGCCCAGTTTCAGCAAATTATGAAAAAACTTTTTTTGATTTAAAAATTGAAAATATATCAGGCGGGATAATTAATTTTAGTGATTTTAAAAATAAGGTAGTATTAGTTGTTAACACAGCAAGTTATTGTGGATTTACAAACCAATATAATGAGCTTCAAGCTCTTTGGGACGGATATAATAAAAAAGGTTTAATTGTTCTTGGTGTTCCATCAGACTCATTTAATCAAGAAAAAAAAGAAAATTCTGAAGTAAAAGAATTTTGTGAAGTAAATTTTAATATTACTTTCCCTCTTTCAGCAATTACTGAAGTGAAAGGAATTAATGCTCATGAAGTTTTTAAATGGGCTAAGACTAATTATGGTAATTCAGCAGTTCCAAAATGGAATTTTCATAAAATTTTGATTAATAAAGAAGGCAAAGTAGCAGATACTTTTTCTTCTTTCACAAAGCCAATGTCAAAAAAAATAATTAATAAAATTGAAAGTATCTTATAGTTTGATTGATAACCCATCATGTGCAGGAACTACATTTTTAGGTAATAATTTCTTGAGAGCTTTATAATCTAATATAGGTGATAAATTAGTTAAAATTGCATTTTTTGGATTAAATTTTGAAATCATTGACAGCGAAGTTTCAAGATTAAAATGCGATGGATGAGGATTGTACCATAAACAATCAATAATTAAATATTTCAAATTTTTAAAATATTTGTAAGTACTATCATAGATTTTACTCACATCACTTATGTAAGCTAATTTTTGATCAATTATAAAACAGTTAGATTTTACATTACCGTGCTCGACTTGAACTGATTTGATCTTTATTTTTTTTTTATTATTAATTGTAAAAATATTTTTTGGTAAATTATTCAACTTTAAAGTAGCTGGATACTCTTTTGAATAACTTTTGAAAATATATGAAAAACTTTTTTTAAGATACTTTGAGGTAGATTTATCAGCATATACATTTATTTGATTTTTGCTATTTATGTAGAAAGATCTTAAATCATTGATACCATGCGTTTGATCTCCATGCATATGAGAATAAAGTACTTTATCTATTTTTTTTATCTTGTGCCTTAATAATTGTTGTCTCAAATCAGGTGATGTATCAATTAGAATATTTTGATTTGATGTTTTGATAATAGCTGAACATCTTGTTCTATGGTTTTTTATGTTTTTTGGATCGCAATTACCAAAAAATCCATCTGGTCTTGGTACACCCATTGAACTTCCACAACCAAGTATAATGAATTCCATGAATCTTAATTAAAAAAAAGGTTGTTAAAGTTTTTAGTCGTAATTTTAGTTATTTCTTGTTTCGATAGATCTTTGATATCAGCTAATTTTTGAGCTGTATAACTTAAAAAGGATGGTTCATTTTTTTTACCACGATTAGGGACAGGTGCTAAATAAGGGCTATCTGTTTCAATCAAAATTTTTTCTAACGGTAAAATTTTAAATGTTTCCTGTAAATCTATAGAATTTTTAAAAGTTATAATGCCACTTGCAGAAAAAAAAGCATTTAATTTCAATAATTTTTCAGCAAAATTTTTTGAACCTGTAAAACAGTGCATCAAAATTTTTAGTTTTTCACCTTGATATTTATTCAAAATTTCAAATGTTGCATCCTCTGCGTTTCTTGAATGAACTATCAATGGTGAGTTCGTTTTTATAGAAGCTTCTATATGTTTCTTAAAACTTTTAATTTGTTTTTCTTTATCACTGTTATTGTAATAAAAATCCAATCCAGTTTCACCGATACCAATTATCTTAGGATTTTCCTCGAAATTTTTTACAATATAATCAGTTGAAATTTCATTATTATCAGTTTCATGTGGATGTATTCCTATTGTACCAAAAATAATTTCGTCTTCATTTATGATATTCTTGATTTTTTGAAAACTTTCGACAGATGTAGAAATTGTCAATAATTTTTCTATTCCAACATCTTTTGATCGTTTAATAATATTTGATAGATCACTTTTTAGCGGCTCATGATCTAAATGGCAATGTGAGTCAATCATTATTTTTTTCTATTTTTTTAAATAATATATTTATTTTATTTATTTTTTTATCTTTAATTAGAAAATCATTATTTTCAATTGAAGAAAAATCAATATCTTTTTCCTTTATATCAAATATTTTTAGTGCTTTAACTGAAGACTCTGGAATAATTGGATACAACAAATAGCTTATTTTTCTTACTATTTCTAACGTTGTATAAACTATTGTATTTAATCTGGTTAGATTATCTTTCTTTTTCCAAGGTTCTTGATCGTTAAAATATTTATTTGCCTCAAATAAAGAATTTACAATAAAGTCTATATAAAAATTAATATCTTGGTTATCAATTTTTTCCCTAATAGTATTTAAATTATTTTTAAATTTATCTAATATTTTAAAATCATCTGAGTGAAATTCTATTTTATTAGGGATTTTCCCGGCACAATTTTTTATACAAAAAGTAACCACTCGTTGACATAAGTTCCCAAAATTGTTTGCTAAATCACTATTGATACAATCTTCAAGTCTCTCTTGCGATATATTTCCATCATTTCCAAAAGAAACCTCTTTAATCAAATAATATCTTAAGGCATCTACACCATAATTTTCTATAATATCAATTGGATCTAATATGTTGCCTTTTGACTTTGACATTTTTTCGTCTCCAGAAAGTATCCAGCCATGACCATAAACCTTTAATGGAGGTTTAATCTTTGCTGCTAATAAAAAAGCTGGCCAATAGATTGCATGAAATCTTAATATGTCTTTACCAATAATATGTACAGATGCTGGCCAAAAATTTTTAAGTAATTGATCATTTTTATCAGGATAATTTAAAGCGCTAAGATAGTTAGTAAGTGCATCAAGCCATACATATATGACATGATCTTTATTATTGGGTACTTTTATGCCCCATGAAAAACTTCTTCGACTTACAGATAAGTCCTTTAAACCACTTTTTACAAAACTTATAACTTCATTTTTCCTAGATTCTGGGGAAATAAAATCTGGATTTTTTTCGTAAAAATCAAGTAGAGGTTTTTCCCATTTAGATAATCTAAAAAAATAAGACTCTTCATCAACCCATTCAACAGAGGACTTTGAGGTAGTAGCTATTTTTTTTCCATTATTTTCCTGGATTTCATCTTCACTATAAAAAGCTTCATCAGATACAGAGTACCATCCAGAATATTTAGACAGATAGATATCATCATTTTTTTCTAGTTCATTCCATAAATATTGCACAGATTTTAAATGTCTCCTCTCAGTAGTTCTTATGAAATCAGTATTTGTTAAATTTAAAGTTTTAGAAAGATCCTTAAAAGTTTTACTTAAAGTGTCACAAAATTTTAATGTATCCATCCCCTCTTTCTCAGCTGCTCTTTGAATTTTTAATCCATGTTCATCAGTGCCGGTTAAAAAATGTACCTGATAACCATCAATTCTCTTAAATCTTGCAAAAAAATCTGCAACAATACTTGAGTATGCGTGGCCCATATGAGGTTTTCCTGATGGATAATAGATCGGTGTGGTAATATAAAAATATTTAGTCATTAATTATTTGATACCTTAATTGAATAAATAAACTTTCAATATCCAAATTAAATCTTTTAATATCATTAATTGAATTTACAAATTTTGTATAAACTGAATAATTATCTAAATTGTTAATTTCTTTAATAAAATACATTTGAAAAAAAGCAAATATAAGATTAATACTTAAGATATCTTTTTTATAGTAATGATTATCAATTATTTCTAACAAGAATTCTTTAAGCTTCATATTTGATAAGTCAATTTTTTTTTCAAGAGAAAAATTATATAAATTTAAAAGATCGCCTGGAGTAAAATAATGTGAAATTAAATCATTATTTATTAAGCTATTAATATCTTTATCGATAATTTTATTAAAAATTTTAATACTTTCTTCTTTTGATAATGTAATTTTAAAATACAAACATCTTGATTTAATAGTTTGTAAAATTCTTGATGAATTATTAATGATGATAAAAAATATATTATCATTTGGTTCCTCTAAAGTTCTGAGTAAGGCATTATTCGAATTTACATTCATATACTCATGATTATCTATCAAAATAAATCTCGGCTTAGCATTAAAAGAAGACTTATTACAAAAACTTATCAACTCTCTTATTTGATCAACTTCGATATTTTTTTTTTCTTTTTTGATATCAATTAAATAAAAATTTGGTGATGTATTGTTTTTAATTAATTTAAAAGATCTATTTTTTTCATTAATTTGAAAATTCTGATTATCGTAGGAGTAATCTTCATTTCTAGATAAAATATAATTGATTAAATGTAGTGATAAAGTAAATTTACCTGATCCTTTTTGACCTGATAATAATATCTTATTTGGTAATTTATTGTTATCAAATAAATACTTTAATTCATTAAAATAATTATCTAATTCAAAAAGCTTAGTCTGATCAATTGGGTCAATCATATCTAAATCAAGTCTTTAACTTTATTTATAATTAATTTTTCATTAGATTTAATTTCTAGATTAGAGTTAACAATAAAATATTTTTTTGGTTTTTTTCGAGCCATTCTTATATAGCCTCTTTGAACCTTTTTATAAAAATCATTATCAAATTTATCATATCTATTTAACCTTTTCCTTTTTTTTAGTCTTTTTGTCAT
The DNA here is from genome assembly GCA_902538915.1 of uncultured Pelagibacteraceae bacterium. Taxonomy (GTDB): domain Bacteria; phylum Pseudomonadota; class Alphaproteobacteria; order Pelagibacterales; family Pelagibacteraceae; genus Pelagibacter. The sequence continues at coordinate 8,682 of CACBGZ010000009.1, forward strand.
ATTTTTTTCACTTACTATATTTAGAAAGGTGAAATCAACTTTTAGCCCGTCCAAAATAAATTTGTTTGTCTTATTGATAAAATTAACATTTAACCCCATTCCATAATGTTGATAAGCTACAGTTGAGTCTACAAATCTATCAATTAAAATTATTTTTTTTCTATAATTTTTCTTTAAAATTGAAATATTCTCATTTCTTGCAGCTATATATAATAATAAATCAGTTTTTGGTTGAAATTTTGTTTTTTTACTTAAGATTAATTTTCTTATTTTTTCGGAATTTGGATTTCCACCTGGCTCTCTTAAAAATAAAAAATCAAATTTCTCTTTTTTTAAAAAACTTACAATTTTTTTAATATGGTAAGATTTACCAGATCCCTCTATGCCTTCAAAAACTATGATTGGTTTTTTAGACATCACCCCATATCAAATAATTTAATGATCTAATTAATCTAGAGAATATATTTAATCTTTTTACATCTTCTTTTGCATAAAGATCATATTCTCCTATAAGTTCATCATCATAAACCATTTTAAGTTTAGCTAAGACTTGATCTTTTTTAATTGGAGCTTCGATTGGTCCGTCATAATTCACTGAAATTTTTAGACGATTTTTTCTAGCCTTTTTAATTGTTTTATAAATATTCTGATTTGAATAGACTTCAACATTATTTTTTTGACCCAACCATACCTCTACTTCTGAAATTACTTGATCAGCCTCTGCAATTTTTACTAAATCAAAATTTGTTAACCCGTAGGTTAGGATTTTTGTACTTTCTATGGATCTTTGTTTTTTTGTATCGAAGCCACTCCCGACTGCAATCAAGCGTCTTCCATTTCTATTTATAGATGAAGCCAATGAATATTTTTCAACTGCTAGATAGCCTGTTTTAATCCCATCAGCACCAATATTTTTATAAAGTAGTGGGTTTCTGTTACCTTGAGTTATTGGATCACCACCAGTCCTATCCCAAGTAAACTCTAATTCTGCAAAATATTCATAAAAATTTGGGTGTGTTTTTATAAGATAATTAGACATAATTAGTATATCTCTAACTGTAGAATAATTGTTTGGATCATTGATCCCTGAAGAATTTGCAAAATTAGTATTTTCCATGCCAAGTTCTTTTGCTTTAGATGTCATTAGAATAGCAAATTCTTCTTCGGTACCAGCTATACCTTCGGCTAAAGTAACACATGCATCATTACCCGATGCAACAATTATTCCTCTTAACAAGTCTTCAACTGAAACCGTATCATTTACCATGATAAACATTGATGAATATCCTGAGGTAGATAAACGCCATGCTTTTTCAGAAACAATAAATTTATCATCTAAATTGATGTCCCCAGATTTAATAAAATCAAAAGCTATTATAGCGGTCATTATTTTAGTCATCGAGGCTGGGTATATAGAAATATCTGGTTCTTTTTCATACAAAATTTCACCTGAATAAAAATCTTGTAAAATTGCTGTTCGAGCTTTTGTTTGAAATTCACAAAATGCATTTGTTGTGAATAAAAATAAAAAAAACAAAATATGCGTAAATTTTTTAGTCATGACGAATAATTTCAAGGTTTTCAAAATCTAGTATTGCTGCTTTATTATAAGAATTTTTTAAAGAATTAATATCATTAAAAGGACCTAAAATAACTCTAAAATTTGTTTTAGACAGAGCTAATACTTTAAAGTTTTTAATAGAAGTTTCATTTCTAATCCTTTTAATCATTTCTATAGCTGATTTTTCATAATAAAAATCTGCAATTTTTATTGAATATGAAAATTTTTTAATCTTAAAAGTTTTTTTTTTAGTTTTGACTTTATTTAGATCATTTATCTCAATTCCATCAACTGGAGCTTTTTCAGCTACTTCTTTTTCCTCTTCCCAAGTTTTAGTTTTTTTTGCAATAAATGATGAATTATTTGATATTAGTGAAATTGATATATAAGGTTCATCTAAATCAAGATCTAAATCTTCAGCAATTCTTTGAGATATAACTGAATTATAAAAATATGGATAATTTGTCTTATTTGAAATAACTTTTGCTATAATTGATTTATTATTCAACATATTAGTTATTTTAACACTTGAATTCTTTTTTAAATTCTTTTGAAAAATCTGATATGAGCGATTATCAATTTTTTTATCAACAATTTTGTCTTTATAGAATTTATCCTCAAAAACTAAAGTAAAACCTTTATTTGAAAAATTTTCTGTAGTCTTAAATTTTTTTAAAGTAACGTTATTTGAGCAATTACTTAAAAATAATATAATAGGAAGTATTAAATAATATTTAAAGTTCATCTTTAAATTTATCCTTTAATGTACATACGGCTAGACTAAATCTTAAAGATCTATTCCATTTAAGAATAACTTCGTAGTTATCATATACAATATAAGCAGGTCGAAGTTTTTCAGGATTTTTAACAATATCTTTATCTGGGGTTACTATTGCGACTTTATAGTTAAAATTTAGATTATCTGGCAAGTTTTCATCATCAATGTATTTCATAAAAAAACTTAATCTTTTTTTATTTTTTATTTTTTGTGCAGACGTATTTAAGTATTTATTTGGGATGTTATCTTTAAGGACTACTTTATAAAAGCATGGTTTTTCTGACCTCCAGCCTATTTTTGATAAATAATTTGCTGCAGATGCAAATGCGTCTATATTATTTTTTAAATTTATTTCCTTATTATTGTTATAATCAATGGCATAATTATCAATAGTGCTAGGCATAAATTGAAAAAATCCGAAAGCTCCTGCCCATGATCCATATAAACTTTCATGATCAATCTTTTTAGTTTCTATTAATTTTAAAAGAGTTATTAGTTCATTCGTAAAAAACTCAGATCTTCTTTTATCAAAACTTAGTGTTGCAAGAGATGAAAGAATATCCATTTTTCCCACGTAATTACCAAAATTCGTTTCTATACCCATTAAGGCTAGCATCAACTCTTTTTCAATTTTGAATTCTTTTTCTATTTTGTTTATCAACTCTTGATTCTGTTCATATAATTCTAGACCTTGTCTTAATTTTTTTAATGAGGCTCTTTTACTAATATATGTTCTAGTATCTTCATAAAACTCAGGTTGGTATCGGTCGTATTTAATTACATTTGGTAAATATTTGGTATTTTCAATTGCTAAATTAAAAGTTTCTTCTGATATATTTTTAGATAATGCTATTTTTTTAAAATTTTTTTTCCAGTTTTCAAATTCAATATTAATATCAGCATTAGTTAAATTACAAAAAAATATATTTATGAATAATAATATTTTAATTATTTTCATATAAGTCTTTCAGATATATAATTACAGCTATCCATATTATAATAAAACTAATAAATTTTACTAAAGAAAAGGTCTCATTGTAATAAAAATAGCCCATAATGAACTGGAGAGTTGGTGTTATGTAAAATATCATACCTGTTGGCCCCAAACCTATTAATTCAACACCTCTAACATAAAGAAATAAAGGAATTACTGTCATTGGTCCTGCTAGAATCAAAAATAAACTTAGACCAGGATTTGATAAATTAAAATCATTTAAACCATTTTTATATATTAAATAAAATACAACTAAAGCAAATGGAAATATAAAAAGACTCTCAATAAAAAGTCCTATATCTGTATCAACATTAATTTTTTTTCTAACAAGATTATAAAAAGCCCAACTAAAGGCCACTATCAAACCAACCCATGGTAGACTTTTTAAATTAAAAAAAATTATAAATAAAATTGAAATAACGACCAAAATTATAGAAAAAATTCTTTTTTTGTTTAATTCTTCTTTAAAAAAAATTTTGCCTAATAGAACACTAATAATTGGCATTATGAAATATCCAAAACTTGCGTCTATAATTCTCTCGGTTGCAACAGCGTATATCCAAATTGCCCAATTAATAAAAATTAAAAATCCTGAGATAAATAGGTGAATTAAATTTTTTCTATTAAATGCAATCTTAATGAATATTTT
>CACBGZ010000010.1 GCA_902538915.1 uncultured Pelagibacteraceae bacterium
AAAGCTTTTAAAATAAATTGATCTTTAAGAAATTATTTAAACAGAGACTTAACTCTATAAAAAGATTTTATTCCAAGAAATGAACATGAGAGCCCATAAAATCTTGCAAAATAAGCAGTTTGTTTTACTTTGTTATAAAAGATAGAAAATATAATAGTTTTCATAATTGATTTTATAAATTTTCCAGACATTTTAAATAACGCATATAAATAGTTGTTATGTTTTTTGTAATAATAAAAAGAAGACCACATCCAATGCCAATTTCTAAACATTTCTGTTTCAATTGAGTACTCTGGATCTGTTGCAGCTGAACCCTTATGTCCCAAATGTTCTATTTTTAAAATTGAGCTATTAAAAATTTTTCCATTTTTGGATTTAATTCTTTTACAAAGGTCAACCTCTTCAAAATATAAAAATATATTTTCATCAAACATATCGTTCTTATCTACGTATTTAGTATCAACCAGTATTGAGCATCCAACAATCCAATCTACTTCTTTTAAAGAATTTTCATCATAATCCTTTTTTCTTAAAAAAGGATCATTTCTATTGTCGAACGAACCAAATGGCCAATGATGAGTATCGTTATAATACGATGGACCGATTATGGAAAATTCAAAATCAGGTTTAAGGTAATTCTTTAATTGAATAAAAAAATCATCTTGATGAACTACATCTGGATTTGTAACAAGTCCATATCTTGTTTTTATATTTTTAAAACCTAAATTATTTCCAGCTCCATACCCTAAATTTTTATTTGCCAAAATTACAGAAATATTTGAATATTTTTTTTCTAGCTCACTTTTAAATTCGTTATCACTAGAGTTCTCAACAATTAATATCTTTACATTAGAGTCAATAGAATCAATGCAATTGAATAAAATTTCTTTATTTGTTCTATAGGTTACAATTATAATTGTTAAATCATTTAGATAAGACATACTAGACTAATTTACAATTTATAAATAAAGATATAAAAGACAGTTGTCTATGAAAATATTCATAACTGGTATAGCTGGGTTTTTAGGAAGTCATTTAGCAAAACGACTTGAAAAATTAGGTCATGAAATTTCCGGAAATGATACTCTTATAGGAGGTGAATTATCTAATTTAGATAATAAAAAAATTAAATTCCATAACGTTGACTGTTGTGATTTAAATAAAATGACAGAAATCACAAAACACGTCGATATTATTTATCATTGTGCTGCAACTGCTCACGAGGGATTATCTGTTTTTTCTCCTCACATTATTACTAAAAATATTTATCAAGCAAGTGTATCGACAATTACAGCAGCAATCACAAACAAGGTAAAAAGATTTATTTATTGTTCTTCTATGGCACGTTATGGAAATCAAAAAAGTCCATTTTTAGAGGATATGAAACCTGAGCCTGTTGATCCTTATGGAATAGCAAAAGTTGCAGGTGAAGAAACTCTGAAAGTCTTAGCAAATTTAAATAATATGGAGTGGAATATAGCAGTGCCACACAATATAATTGGGCCTTACCAAAAATATGATGACCCATTTAGAAATGTTCTATCTATTTTTATCAATAGAAATTTACAGAAAAAACCATCAATAATTTATGGGGATGGAAATCAAATTAGATGTTTTTCATACATCGATGACGTAATCTATTGTTTAGAAAAATTGGCTTTAGATAAAAAAATTAATAAAGAAATTGTAAATATAGGGCCAGATGAAGAAATGATTACTATTAATGAAATAGCAAAAATTGTTTCAAATGTAACTGGTTTCAATGGTGATCCTATTTATGTTTTAGATAGACCTCAGGAAGTAAGGTTCGCAACATGTAGTGCAGACAAATCTAGAAAATTGTTGAATTACCAAACAAAAACGACTTTAAAAGATGCCGTAATAAAAACGTGCGATTACATAAAACAAAATGGTGTTAAAGAATTTAAATATCATTTACCAGTAGAAATTATTAATGACAAAACCCCAGAAACCTGGGTAAAAAAATTAATTTAAATTATTTTGCTTTTTTTACAAAATAAATTCCAACAACAACTGCGACCAATGAAATAAATACTTTAAATGTTATTATTTCTTTTAAAAAGATGTAACTAAGTATTGTTCCAAATATCGGTATCAAATATGAAACTTGAGATTGAAAAATTAAACCATTTTTTACTAAAATTTTAAATCTTAAAAGCCAAGCGATACCTGTTGAAACTAAGCCTAAATAAATTACTGAAATTGTTGAGTCTAACCTAGGCCTTATATACCAAGGCTGTTCAATAAAAGCGACTAAAGGAATTAAGATAATCGTTGCCCAAATTAAGATAGAGCCTGTTACATTTTCATTTTTCTTTTTACTTATTTTCAATGTTAGAACTCCACCAATTACATAACAAGTTGAACCTAGTAAAATTAGTAAAGCAGATAAAAAGTTATTTTCGTCTATCAATAAATTATCTGAAAATAAAAATACTATACCGGAAAAACCTATTAATATACCTATAGTTTTAACAAAATTAAATTTTTCGTTTTTCAGATATAAATGACCTAGAACTGTTGAACTAAGAGGAGTTGTAGACATTAAGATAGCAGCTAAATTGCTCTGAACTGATTTAACTCCATAAGCAATCAAAAAAAAAGGAGCTACTAAATTTATAAAACCAATCATTGCAAACCAATGCCAATCATTTGAAAAAGCCTCAATCTTTATATTCTTAAAATAACAAAGCAATAATACAGGTATTGCTCCAAAGAATACTCTAAGGAAAGCAATAGTGACTGGACCGAAAGAGTATGTTGCAATTTTAATATTAAAAAAAGCGGATGCCCAAATTAATGCCAAAATAGTAAGTAAAAAATAATCAAATAATGATGGTTGTTTCATTGAGTTATATCTTTAACAAATCCATTGGTTATTTTCTGTAAATCATCAAAATTAGTTTTAAATACACAATTTGGATGTCCAGCAGCGGCATATAAATTTTCAAATCTAGCCAATGAATGATCTATAAATATTTCTATTTTATTTAAATGACCAACAGGTGAAACGCCTCCTATTGTGTAACCCGTGATATATTTTACGTCATCAGGTGAAGCCATAGATGCATCTTTTATATTTAGAGTTTTTTTAATTTTATTTAATGAAGCTTTTTTGTCTCCAGAAACTAAAAATAAAGTGAAAGTATTCTCTGTTTTAAAAAGCAAACTCTTCACTATCGCCCCAACCTCGCAACCCAAAGAGGAGGCTGCTTCAATTGCAGTTTTAGCTGAACTGTCCAAGATTATAACGCTCATTTCATTGTTATATTCTTTGATTGATTTCTCTACTCTTTTGACTGGCTCCTTTTCTAAAAAAGTCATTATTCAACTAATAATTGTTAGTTATTATTAAAAATTAATATTACACTCATGTTAAAATTGCATAGGTGTTATTAAGTAAAAGTGCATTATGTAGCAGGCTTTTTTTGGTATTACAACGATCTGAATTATAAAGGAGAGAAAATGAGTTCTGACAAGGTTTTAAAGACTATAAAAGACAAAGAAATTGAATACGTTGATCTTAGATTTACCGATCCTAGAGGTAAACTTCAGCACGTAACAATGGATGCCAAAATGGTAGATGACGATATGCTTAAAGAAGGAATTTTCTTTGATGGATCCTCTATTGCTGGTTGGAAAGCTATTAACGAGTCTGATATGATATTGAAACCAGACACGTCAAGAGCAATTGTAGATCCATTTACATCTCACAATACATTAAATCTCTTTTGTGACGTTTTAGATGCAATTAAAAAAGATCCTTACGAGAGAGATCCTAGGGGAACTGCAAAAAAAGCAGAGGCGTACTTAAAAAGCTCAGGTATTGGTGATAAAGCTTTTTTTGGTCCAGAGGCTGAATTTTTTGTATTTGACGATGTTAGATTTAAAAATGACATGAATGAAACAGGATTTAAAATTGATAGTAAAGAAGGTCCTTACAATTCTGGAACAGAATATCCAAATGGAAACATGGGACATAGACCAGGAATTAAAGGTGGTTATTTTCCGGTTCCACCAGTTGATAGTGAACAGGATATGAGAAGTGAATATTTAAAAGCAATGAAAGATATGGGTATTAAGGTTGAGAAACATCATCACGAAGTTGCACCAAGTCAACATGAACTTGGGATGTACTTTGGAACACTTGTAGATCAAGCTGATAATTTACAACTTTATAAATACGCGGTGCAAATGGTATCACACTCTTTTGGTAAAACTGCTACTTTTATGCCTAAACCTGTCAAAGGAGATAATGGCTCTGGAATGCATGTTCACCAATCAATTTGGAAAGGAAACACGGCTTTATTTTCGGGAGATAAATATGCTGGTCTATCCGATACAGCATTGCATTATATCGGTGGGATCTTAAAACATGCAAAAGCTATTAATGCATTTTCAAATGCAACAACTAATAGTTATAAAAGACTAATACCAGGGTTTGAAGCGCCTGTTCTTTTGGCTTACTCGGCTCGAAACAGATCTGCTTCTTGTAGAATTCCTATTACTTTGAGTAGAAAAGCTGCAAGATGTGAAATTAGATTTGGTGATGCTGCTGGAAATCCTTATTTAACATTTGCATCAATGTTAATGGCTGGTCTAGATGGGATCAAAAATAAAATAGATCCAGGTAAATCATTTGATAAAGATCTTTATGCACTCTCAGAAAAAGAGGTTAAAAAAATTCCAACTGTTTGTGGATCATTAAGAGAGGCAATGGAAAGTTTAGATAAAGATAGAGAATTTTTGAAACAAGGAAATGTATTTACTGATGATCAAATAGATGCCTACATTGCATTAAAATTTGAGGAAATACATAATTTTGAACACACACCTCATCCTATTGAGTTTGAGATGTATTACAGTTGTTAATTAGTATTATCTAGCTCTTGCAATTTTATTTTTGCCAGAACCTTTTTTAACAATGTAATCTTGTGTTCCATTTGCTCCAGTTTCGACTGATTTGATAAGAGATCTCAAAAAATTCTTCCTTTTCTCTTTTCTATCTTCGCTACTTAGCAAATTTCTAAATTCAAAGACATTCATTTAATGTTAATATCACATCTATGCATGTAATTCAGATATGTTCAGAATGGGACTATACTTTAAATGACTCTCCGCACCCGCATCTTTCTGTTTCATTAGGATTATTAAAAACAAATGTTGAAGAAAAATCCTCTTTTTTATAATCCATTTCTGTTCCCAAAAGATACATTACCGCAGCAGAATCAATATAAACTCGGACACCTTTGTCTTCTATAACTTCGTCATTAGGATTAACTTCCTTAGAATATTCCATTACGTAAGCCATACCAGCACATCCACCTGATTTTACAGACACTCTAACGCCTATAGCGTTTTTTTCTGCATTAGACATGATCTCTTTAATTCTTGTTGCAGCACTTTCACTTAATTTAATTATTTGATCCATTATAAATTTAGTTCCAATTTTGCTGCATCTGACATCATATCTTTTGACCAAGGCGGATCCCAGACCAACTCTAAATCAACATCTTCAATCCCCTCAACTTGCATAGCACCCTCTTTTACTTCTTTTGGTAAACTTTCAGCAACAGGACAATTTGGGGTAGTCAATGTCATTTTAATCTTTGCTTTTTTTTCATTAACTTGAACATCATAGATTAAACCAAGGTCATAAATATTTACTGGCAATTCGGGGTCATAAATTTTTTTTATTTCATCAATTATTTTTTCTTTTAATTCCATAAAATTATTCTGTAGTAATTTCTTTTCCATCATTTTCCATAGCAGATACTAAAGTATGCCAAGATAATGTAGCACATTTAACTCTCATTGGATACTGCTTTACTCCCGAAAGACACATTAACTTTGTTTTATCATCCTCTTCCAAAATATTGTTTTTTAATTTAGGATTTTCTTTTATCATTCCTAAAAAATCCTCAATTATTTCTTTTGCTTCATTATCGCTTTTGCCTTTAATTAAATCTGTCATGATCGAAGCTGAAGCCATTGATATTGCACATCCACTCCCTTCGAAAGAAATGCCCTCTACTTTTCTCTGTTCGTTTAATTTCAAATACACATGTACGTTATCTCCACATAATGGATTATTTCCTTTAGCATCCTTATTAAAATTTTCTATTTTTCCTAAGTTTCTAGGATTTTTACCGTGCTCCAAAATTATTTCTTGATATAGTTCTTTTAAGTTCATTTTAAATCAAAAATTTTTTTACAATTATTAATCCCATCATTCAATTTGTCTAAATCATCTTTAGTATTATAAACTCCTAAAGAAGCTCTTGCGCTTGCAGGTATTCCTAACTTTTCATGAAGTATTTGACAACAATGATGTCCAGCTCTTATAGCAACTCCAGTTTCATCTAAAATAGTTGCAATATCATGTGGGTGGACTCCTTCAACAGTAAAAGATAGCACACCTCCTCTTTCTTTTGGATTTCCGATTAGTTTCACAGAATTATTTTTTTTTAAAATTTCTTGACCATATTCTATAAGATCTTTTTCATGCTTAATTATGTTTTCAATTCCAATGCTTTCCAAAAATTTTATTGATTGATCAAAAGCTATTACTTGTGCTGTAGCCATTGTTCCAGCCTCATACTTATTTGGAAGTTCGCCATAAGAAATTCTATCTTTTTTTACTTCATTTATCATTCCTCCACCTCCTTGATATGGTGGTAGTTGCTCTAACCATTTCTTTTTTCCATACAAAACTCCAAGTCCAGTTGGTCCATACATTTTGTGACATGAAATTGCATAAAAATCGCAATCTAAGTCCTGCATATCTAGTTTTAAATGTGGTCCTCCTTGACATCCATCTACAACTACAACAATGCCCTTTGAATGGGCTAATTGAGTTATCTCTTTAATTGGTAAAACTGCACCAGTAACATTTGATAAATGAGTTATAGCTATCACTTTGGTTTTATTTGTAATTTCTTTCTCTATATTTTCAATCGGTATGTCTCCATCTTCATTAACCTCTGCAAACTTTATTTTGATATTTTTAGATTTTCTTAAAAAATGCCATGGAACATAATTTGAATGATGTTCTAATTCAGTAATTAAAATTTCATCATTTGGCTCTAAGATTGCTTGACCTAGAGTATTTGCAACTAAATTTAGGGCTTCAGTAGCACCTTTAGTAAATACGATTTCATTTTTATCTTTTGCATTTATATACTTTTGAACTGAAGACCTTGTGTTTTCATATAGATTAGTGGCTGCAACTGCCAAATAATGAATACTTCTGCCTACATTTGAAAATTGTTTAGAGTAAAAATCATTAATTCTATCTAGAACAACTTTGGGTTTTTGAGATGAATTAGCACTATCCAAATAAACCAAATCGTTATTTTGAATTTTTTCATCAAAAATTGGAAATTCTTTTTTAATATTATTTATATTCATTCTTTTAATCCAATAATGTTTTTAATTAAATTTTTAATTTCTGGATCTGTTATCTTTTCAACAACATCAAGCAAAAATCCGTTAATCAAAAGTTCTTTAGACTGTTGATAGCTTAAACCTCTCGACATTAAATAAAAAATTGAGTTTTCATTTAAACTTCCAGATGCTGATCCGTGAGAACATTTTACGTCATCAGCATAAATTTCTAACTCTGGTTTTGCATTAAACTCAGATGTTCCATCTAATAATATTGCTTTACTTAATTGATAGCCGTCTGTTTTTTGAGCTTTTGAATTTACAAATATTCTTCCTTGATACGCAGATTTTGAATTTTTTCCAAGTACGCTTTTGATAAGTTGATAACTTTTAGTATTCTCAACCAAATGATTTATGGTAGATCTAATTTCATGTTGTTGATTTTCCTTTAATGAAAAAATTCCATTTATAAAAGCTGATGAATATTTACCATTTAGGTTACAATTTACTTCATTTTTAAAATAATCTGATCCAGCAGACAATATGAATGTTTCTGAAATACTATTTTCGTCTTGCTCAATATTATTGAAAGAATACTTTAAATTATCATTTCTAAAATTATCAATTTTATAATTTTTAAGTATTGAGTATTTTTTTAAATAAAAGTTATATAAAATATTTATAAAATTTTTATTTGTATTATCACTGAAATAATCAATAAGTCTTAGGGAGCTATTTTCCTCTAATTCAAAATTTAGACTTAAGTTAATATTTTTTGAGTTTATCTTATCGTTAGTCAAGTGGTAAATAATTAAAGGTTTTTTTAAAGAATAATTTTTTTTAACTAAAATTTTAAAAACTTTGTTATTAAATGCATTATTCAAATCGATTAAAGAATTTTCATAATCAAATGTAATAGTTTTTTCAATTTCATTATTTATTTTAATTTGATTTTGATCTTCGTGATTAAAGTCAATTTTTTCAATTCTTCCATTAATAAAAATAATTTTGTTATGTTCTAAACTATCAACAAAAATAGATGGATCTATTTTATTCGGTAATGAATAATCGTTAAAAAAACTTAAATCACTGATATTTTTTTTAATTATTTGACTAATATCTAAAAACTTCCAGTCCTCTTGTTTTCTATTTGGAAAACCTGCATCAATAAATTTTTTCAAAAAACTTTTTTTTAATTGAATTTCTTTCTCTGAAATTTTTAAAGTTTTAATTATTTTATCAAAATCTAATTGCAATTGTTCATTCATTTAATTAAAACTTTCATAACCTTTTTTTTCTAACTCTATTGCTAATTCTGGACCACCAGATCTAATTATTTTTCCATTCATTAAAACATGAACGAAGTCAGGTTTTATATAATCTAGTAGTCTTTGATAGTGAGTAATAATTAAAAAAGAATTATCTTTATTTCTTAAAGTATTAACTCCATCAGCTACTATTTTTAAAGCATCAATGTCTAAACCTGAGTCTGTTTCATCTAAAATTGATAATTTTGGAGCTAGTATAGACATTTGTAAAATTTCATTTTTCTTTTTTTCACCACCAGAAAAACCAACATTTAATTGTCTATTAAGTTTTTCTTCATCAAATTTTAATTCTTTAGCTTTTTGTTTAACAAGCTTTAAAAATTCAATTGCATCTAATTCTTTTTCTCCACGTGCTTTTTTGATTGCGTTTAATGATGTTTTCAAAAATATATTTGTATTTACTCCCGGAATTTCTAAAGGATATTGAAAAGCTAAAAATATCCCTTTATGCGCTCTTTCCTCGGTCTCGAGATCAAATAAATTTTTATTCTCAAACAAGATTTCACCTGACACCTCGTACCCTTTTTTTCCTGATAGAATATTAGATAATGTGCTTTTTCCTGATCCGTTTGGACCCATAATTGCGTGAACTTCACCTGGATTAATATGCAAAGAAAACCCCTTTAATATCGATTTATTTTCAACATTTGCATTTAAATTGCTAATTTTAAGCATTAACCAACACTCCCCTCTAAACTAATACCTACAAGTTTCTGGGCCTCAACTGCAAACTCCATTGGTAATTGTTGTAATACTTCCTTACAAAAACCATTGACGATTAATCCTACAGCTTCCTCAGAATTAAGTCCTCTTTGTTGGCAATAATGTAACTGATCTTCACTAATCTTAGATGTCGTAGCTTCATGAGCAATATTTGAGTCATAATTTTTATTTTTAATATAAGGGACAGTGTGTGCACCACATTTATTTCCCATTAATAATGAGTCACATTGTGTGTAATTACTAGAATTTTTAGCTTTGGTGTTAATATCCACTAACCCCCTATAGGTCATATCAGAAAATCCAGCACTTATACCTTTTGAAATAATTTTACTTTTAGTATTTTTTCCTAAATGAATCATCTTTGTTCCAGTGTCTGCTTTTTGATGATTGTTGGTAATTGCAATAGAGTAAAATTCACCAATTGAATTATCACCTTTTAATATACAGCTTGGATATTTCCAAGTTATAGCTGAACCTGTTTCAACTTGCGTCCAAGAAATCTTCGAATTCTTTCCTTTACATAATCCTCTTTTAGTTACAAAATTATAAATTCCTCCTTTGCCATTTTCGTCGCCTGGATACCAATTTTGTACAGTTGAATATTTTATTTCTGCATCGTCTAAAGCAATCAATTCTACATTCGCAGCATGTAATTGATTTTCGTCTCTCATTGGAGCTGTACATCCTTCAAGGTAACTCACATAACTTCCCTTATCAGCAATAATCAATGTTCTCTCAAATTGTCCTGTCTCTGAAGCATTAATTCTGAAATAAGTCGATAGCTCCATTGGACACTTAACACCTTCAGGAATATAAACAAATGACCCATCTGTAAACACAGCTGAGTTTAGTGTAGCAAAGAAGTGGTCTGTGACTGGTATCACTGTCCCTAAATATTTTTTTACAAGATCAGGATGTTTTTGTATCGCTTCTGACATTGAACAAAAAATTATACCGTGTTTTGTTAATTCACCTTTAAAAGTAGTTGCTACTGAAACAGAGTCAAATACTGCATCAACAGCAATTCCATTTAGTCTTGCTTGCTCTTGTAATGGAATTCCAAGTTTTTTATATGTTTCTAAGAGTTTAGGATCAAGCTCGTCTAAACTTTTGGGCTT
>CACBGZ010000011.1 GCA_902538915.1 uncultured Pelagibacteraceae bacterium
TTTCTTTATTCCGCCAATAACAACTATATCTCCGTCTGCAATTAAAAGCTTAGTTTCTATCTGCATAGTGTTAATTGACGGATCGGCACCTGCATTCGATTTGACAGAGTCATTTTTGACCGTGACATCTAAAAGTACATTTCCATCACCAATAATGCTTGGTGTAACTGATAATTCTAGATTGGCTGGTTTAAATTGGACATCCGCACCCTCTGAGCCTGTAGCCTGATATGAGATTTCTTCACCTTGTTTAATATTAGCTATTTGATTATCTAATGTAAAAACTTTAGGATTAGATATAGTTTTTCCAAGACCAAGTTTTTCTAAAGCTTGTATTTCAGCTTTTAAAACTGCTGACCCTGTTCTTTTTAATATGCCAATACCACTCGTTGCACCTATTGCAGATGAAGTAAAATCTGTAAGTTGTCCCTCACCACCTGAGATCGTACCTAGGGTTGGAGTAATTGGCCCATCAGTCGCTGCTCCTCCTATTGTACCACCAACAATCTCTTGCTGTCTTGAGTAGGCTGCTCCTAGTCTTGTACCAAGTGCTTTTTCAAAATCTGAATTTGCTTCAACTATAAATGCCTCAATTAAAACTTGTCTTGTTTTTACATCGATCTCACTAAGAATTTTATCTACCACATCTAAATCTTCAACCTTACCTCTTACAATAATTGATCTTGTTGTGATTTCCTCAGTAATTTGTATTGGTGAAAAACTACTTTCACCTGTGGTTGCAAATAATTCATTGATTGTAGTTTTAGCTTGTGCAGGTGAAATATAGTAAAGTCTAAAAATTTCAGAAACAATTGGCTCGACTGAGTCCTCTAATTCAACTTTCTTTTTTACGGCTGCGGCTCTAGTAGATTTATATGTCTCTTGAGCCGTTAAAGTAGAAGGTGTGTGCACTCTAATTAAATTACTAGACACATCAATATCAGCAGCAAAATTTTTCATATCTAACAAAGCATTAAAAGCTTTATCCCAAGGAACATTAATCAATTCAGCAGAAATTGAACCTGCTACCTCATCACCTACTAAAACATTAATGTCTCCAACCTTGCCCATTAATTGCATTGCTTCTGCATAATCCAAATTTTTGAATTTAAAGGATACAGTTTGTTTTAATTCTGTAAATTCATCTGGTATCAATAAATAGTTTCTTTTTTGTTGTGCTGATATTTTTTTTCTTTTTTGCAAAGCTTTTGTATCCCCTTCAACTGGCTTAGGGCCCATCTCCACAGTTTTTTCAATCTCTATTCGTCCAGACTTTCTTATATCGTCTTTTATAAGAGGTGTATTATGCTTGAAACCTTTACCCTTTTTAGAAAGAGTATTAGAGGCACATCCATTTAAAACTAAAAACAATAATGAGATTAAAGGAATTGTTTTTAATAATCTAATATTCACTTTGCTCCTTTATCTGATTTTTAAAATTCATAATTAAATATTTATCCTCGGTAGCAAAAACAGCCTCTTTAGTTGTCATATCAACTAATTTTACACCGTCGCTGACCTCTTCAAACATTGAAACAGTTATTATTTCGCCATCTTGATTGATTAGAGAAATGAAGCTAGCTGAGTCTGACTTTATAATTCCTGCTAATTTATAAGTGTATAAATCTATTCTTTTCTTTTCACTCAACGGAGCTCCTCCCTCTGTTATTACTTTAACTCCGCCAGAAAAAGATGAGTCCCCAACGAATGGGTCATTTAAAGGCAAAGGTTCCTCCTTAGAGGAATTATTTTTATCGTGATTATCAGCGAGCAAATGGGTGCTGAAAATTAAAAAAGCTAATAAAACTAACTTTGAACTGAATTTATTAAAAAAACTCATCTGCTAGCCCCACTATTGTTAAAGTTCCACTTACTTTTATCGCTCCAGTTGAATCTGATTTAACCACTTGTATCTTTTCTGACTCAAAATTCAACATCTTATTAGATAGCGATAAAGCTCTTTTAAATTTGATATACCCTAAAAAGTTGCCATTAATCTCGAATTTTACTGGTATCGTGTAATAGGCAATATTTTTAATTGCCTCTTTTTTATTTTTTGCTTTTTTTGGTTTTTTCTTTTTTTTCTTTTTTTTCTTACCTTTGTTTAAAATCTCTGATTTTGACACTTCCGTTGGTTTACCCTTCTCAATAACAGAAATGACTAAACCATTGATAGTAGCAAACTCACTTAAATTTTGATAAAGCCCTTCTACCTCAGCTTTTGAGTGAAATAGCGTTGAATAATTTTCATATTTAGGCTTAATTTTTTTAATTTTTCTTTTCACAGAAATAATTTCGTTATTAAATTTTACAATCTCTTCCTGTTTAGTGTTCATATCAGTAATTTGAGCTTTTTTTTCTTTAACAATTGGATTCAAAACAGCATAGTAAATTATTAAGAAAATTATAATTGATCCAAGACTTATACCAATTTTAATTAAAGTTTTTTTATCGGCAAAAGCTATAATTTTTGCTTTTAAGTCATCCATATTCAAATTTTTTAATTCATTTAAATCCATAACTATCCTTTAATTTTTACGAAAACCTTAAACCCTTTCATTGTTTGATCACCAGCTTTAACTCTTGGCATCTTCATTGATGATAAAGATGCTTGGGTAATTAATTTTTTTGATTGTAAATTTCTAATTAGCTGTAATATATCATTATCTCCAGCAGCAATACCTGTTATAGAAACAAGTTTTTTTCCATCATATTCAACAAGATCAAATTTCACTCTGCTAGGAACGCTACTTGCAATCTGTGCTAAAATTCTATAGCTCAAATCTTTATTAGACTTTAGACTGTTGCTAAGTTTAAGAGTGGTTGTCATTTTTGTTAATTCTTTCGATGCTTTAGCGAGTTGATTTGATTTTGATGTATGCTCTGTAACCACAGTATCATACAGTTTAAGTTTGTTATTGTAATTATAGATATTCCAGAAAGCTAATGTAAATAAAATTAGATATACTCCAACTACAGCACCAACAAATCCCTTATAGGCAAAATTTGAAAAGGCTTTCATTTTCTTTTGCTTAATCATTCCTTCTCTATTTGGAAGAAGATTTATATTTTTAACAGCAGTTACAAATTTGTAATATCCAAATACATCAAGTTTTCTAAAAGCAAGACCAACAGTTGTTGAAAAGTAAGACCGGTTAGTTAAGTTAATTTTACTCTCTAATTGTTGAGGTATTTTAAGTCCTTCAAAGGGATCAAATAAATTAAATCCTGTATTTACTAAAGTTTTTCTAAAACTTGATAAATAATCTTCAACATTTTCTAAATTTGATACAACTTTTATATTTCTAACCCTCTTTTCATATTTTGTTTCAAAATCTTGAACCGCTTGTTTAACTTGTGTCATAAAACGTCTTACTAATGCGTCTTTTTCTTCTTGATCTTGCGACTCTTTTAAAATTTTTCTATCTTGCCCACGTAAAAAAATGTCAGTAATTATTGGGTTATTGTTGTATAGGATCATTACGTAATTTTCATCCAAACCAAATTCCAGCATTGCAGTAAAATTTGTATCCTCTGTTTTATTTGAAATTTGATTTATTTGGTCAACTGCAGATTTTAAAGCAAAACATTTAACATCAATGATAACAGGATTTAATCCACTATTTTTAATAATATTTGTATAATTATTTATGTCAGCTAATTTTGAAGCAACAAATAAAATATCCATTGTATTATCTTTTGAGTTTCTATTAATGACTTGATGAAATATAGAGTAGTCATCTAAGTTATCTGTCAACTGGACTAAATTTTCCCATAACGAGTTAGTATCTATTGCTTTTTTTAATTCCTCATCATTCATTAATGGTGCAGTAACTACTCTGATAATTGCATTAGTAACTGGGATAGCAATAGCAGCATTAGGAGTTGTTATTTTTGATTTCTGTAAAGCTACATTTAATTCATCACCTACTTTTTGTTCATGATCAACAATAGCCGCGTCCTCAGGTAAGTTAATTGGATGAACATAAAATCTTTCTAGAACCCATTGATTAGCTTTATTTGAAGAAATTTGCGTTAGTCTAATTTCTTTGTTAGTTATTTCAACACCAACAATTTCTTCGCCTTGTGCAGTCTTCTTCCCTAACCTAGATTTTAAAAAGTTATTAAATTTTTCTTTTACTTTATTTTTATTAAAACTCATTTTTGGACTACTTGAATCTTTTTTTCCAAATGAAGGTGCTTTAAATTTTATATCTTTAAATTTATTTAAAAAATTTTTAACCTTTGATTGTTCTTCACTATTTGTTATTTCAGTCTGATTTAAAGAAGTATTATTTTCTAACTCCGTTTTTGTTTCAACAGTTTCTTTATTTACAGTTTCTTGTAAAGGGACATCGTCTTTTTTTGTTTGCAATGTCGTATCTGTTGCAATGGTTTCTTTAGAAGTAGTTTCTAAATTTTGTGGTTGTGTTTGTTTGTCAGTTTCTTGTGTTGACTTTTGTTCTAATTCTTTTTGTTCTTTTTCTTTTTGCGCATGAACATCGTCAAACCATTTTTCTAAAATCGGAATTGCTTTCTCTAAGTCTGGAGTTCCTGATGATGAAATTTTTTGTTTTCCGTCAATATAGAGTCTACCAACCCAATTTTTTGACTTAAGCTCTCCTTTATATTTATCTTGTCTAACATAAATGTGTAATCTGCCATCTTTCTTGTGAATTACTTGATGTTCTTTTTTTTCTTCTGTTCTTTGTGTCGTATTTTCAACTAAGGGGCTTTCACTTTTAACTTCTTGCTCTTTATTATTGTCGTTTTCATTTAAGTTGTCTTCTTTAGATATATTTTCATTAATTTTATCTTCTTCAGGTTGTATATTTTCTGAAGTTGTTGAAGTTTCCTCATTAGAGGGAGTTACTTCTTGCTTTATATCTGGAGTAGGTGCAACTGAAGATTGATCGTCCTTATTTTGATCATTCTTATCAATGATGACACCAAACTTTTCTTTTTCTTTGTCGTCCATTTTTACATTTTTTTTTTTTATTCTAACACAAACATACCGAATCTCTAACACAAATAAAAAAAAAGTCTAACACAATTTTCAACTTAAGGTGGTCATTTTGGGTTAAATCTCAAATAAGTATTGATTTTACTTACTTTTTTAAAAAAATAAAAAAATACTTAAATCATAATTTTATAATTAATTTTTACATCACTCTAACACAATTAAATTTATAACCTTGTGTTAGAGTTTTTGATATGAAGTATAAATGAAGAAAACCCAATAAAATCAATATTTTTTGAATTTTAATCATTAAGTTGTAAATTTGTGTTAGAGTAAATTATTTTGTGTTAGAGCTTTTCATTTAGGATTTATTAAAGTTTAATTTATTAAAATTTTTGATTTTAAAATGGTCAAATTTAGAAAAGTTAATCCATTTTCATAGAAAATTTGTCAATTTTTTCGAATTACAATCAAAAATTGTATAAATTTTAAAATAAAACTTCAAATTTTAAAAATTTATTATGATTAATTAAAAAATTAAATTTTTTTTACTAAAAAAATTATATTTTAAGATTTTTTACGTGGAATTAAAATAATTACAATTGATTAATCATTTTATTAAATATTTTTAAAATAAATATTTAAATAAATATTGTTTTAATTATTCAATTAACGATCTTCCTGTTATGTCTGTAGTAAATTGTTGATATATCATCACTGATAGCGTCTCAACATTACTAACAACTCTATTATAATCAAAAGACCAATCAACTTTGGTACAATCTAACTCTTTATAATAATAAACTTTTGTTTTTTTTATTGATGGATCGATTTCTTCCGTAAGTATATTTAATAATTTTGTTTTTTTATCAATTGCAAAATTATACCTACATACATTTGAGGTTGTCCAATAAAATATTACAGAAATTAAAATCGCAACGAATGACATAACTTTAGTTAAGCTCATTGAACACTGTCAACTGTCACAATTGTTAAATCATCTTTTTGTATCATTCCTGCTTTGACAATATCTTCAATCATTAACTTAAGTCTTTTATTATTCGGAGTGTGTTGATATTTTTTAATATATTTTTGGAAACCTTCAACTTCAAGCATGTCACCTGAAGGATCTCTTATCTCAGTGATACCATCGGTAAAAATGTACATTGAGCTGTCAGAAAAGTTTGTAGTGGTTTCTTTATATTTTATTTTTGAAGTTATGCCTAAGGGTGGACCAGCTTCAGAAAAGTTAGAAAAGTTTTGATCTTTATCAATTACAAGTGGTGGTTCGTGACCTGCGTTTGATAATAATAATTCTTTTTTATTACTATCATAAATCCCAATCAACATTGTTACGAACATTCCTCTTGCAGCAGTTTCACATATTTCTTTGTTAAGTAAATTTAAAAGATCTGAAGTTGAAAAAATAGTTTTGCTTAAACATCTATACAAACTTGATGCCTTTGACATCAGTAAGGAAGACTTGATACCTTTGCCTGAAACATCAGCAACACCAAAACCATAAATTCCTTTTGCAATCTCTGAAAAATTATAAAAATCACCTGAAACAACTTTTGCTGGAATATTTATTCCTGCAATTGGAAAGTCTTCATTTTTATTTTTAGATAATAAAGTTTTTTGTATTTCGCCAACTATTTCTATTTCTTTTTGCATTCTATTCTTATCAATTAATTCTTTTGCCATTTTTGCATTACGAATTGCTAAAGCAGCTGGAGCAGATAATGTCTCTAACAATTTTCTATCATTCTCCTCAAATAACTTAGAGGATGTTTTTTTATTTAAACAATGGATAACTCCTATACATTCATTTGCAGCAATTAATGGTGAACAAAGAACTGAATAAGTTGTAAAATTTGTTTTGTTATCTAAATCAAAATAAAACTCAGCTATTTCTCTTACATCTTTTCTAACATCTCCAACTCTAATACATTTTTTTTGAAGAACTGCTTTTCCCATTACTCCTTGAGTTAGTGGTATTTCGTATTCATCAAGGTATGATTGATATTTGGATGCAATACATTGGAAAACTTGTTTCTTTTCATCTATCAAAAAAATATTTGCAGCTTGGGCATTTATTCTTTTTATGATTACTTCTAATGCAGTTTGCAAAGTTTCATTCAAATCTAAAGAGGTAGCAAACTCTTGATTCATTTGCGTAATTATTGCCAAATCTTGGTTTAAATCGTTATCTTTTGTAATTGGCACTACTTTTTTTGATTTAAAAAACATTTTTAATACTAGTTTTACATCCCTTTCTTATTGGCATTTTAACCCTTTTTTGATAATTTTAACAGATATGGAAATCGTAATTAATTCGCCAGGTTTATATATACATATTCATGACGCAATGGTTTTTATTCAGTACTGCATTGATGGAGTCATAAATATTGCTTCACAATTCAAAATCTAATTAGTGATTTTTGTTTTTTTTTTTATTTTAGGAAGTATTTGGGGAAGCTTCTGCAATGTATGTATATTTAGATTACCAGAAGACAAAGGTGTCGTTATAGATCGTTCCTTTTGTCCTAAATGTAAAAAAATCATAAAGTGGTATGACAACATTCCTTTAATTTCATTTTTATTTTTAAAAAGAAAATGTAGAAATTGCGATTATATAATTAATATTCAATATTTTATTGTTGAGTTATTAACTGCAATAAGCTTTTGTTTGATCTACTACATCTATGGATTAAGTGTCACTACGTTATTGTTTATAGTTTTAAGTATATTCTTTGTAATAATTTTCTTTATTGATCTAAAACATTTTATCATACCAAATGAATTAACTTTTCCTTTAATGTTTATTGGTTTTGTAAAATCATTTTATCCTAATTTGGATACAGTAATCTTTCCGAATTTTATAAACTCATTAATTGGTGGCGCTCTTGGTTATATAATTATATGGACAATCATTTTTCTCTACAAAAAAATTAAAAATAAAGAAGGTATGGGTTTAGGTGATGCTAAACTTTTATCAGCAATCGGTTTTTGGTTCGGATGGGTAAGTGTACCATTAATAATTTTTTTTTCTTCCTTAATAGCTTTAGCATTTGTATCTCCTACTTTGATCAACAGAACTAAAAATTTATCAACACAGATTCCTTTTGGCCCTTATCTTATTATAGGAACAATAATCTTTATAATTTTTGGAAATCAAATAAAATTATTATTATTTAATTACTAGTAGTTCTCTCTCCAAGAGTCTCTGAATGATCTAAATTGTTTGTCGCTAGCCAATATTTGAACTAGAGTTTTTTCTGTTTCATCTGGACCTGCAAGGTTTGCAAACATTCTTCCTCCAAAGACAACTAGTTTTGATAAAATACCAGCTCCTACTTCATAACAAGTTCCCTCCGTTACAGAGCTATCAATGTGAAGTGTATCTAATGAACCACATTCATCATCATAAGCACAAACATATGCAGTTCCAAGCTTACATGCGTTTCTATTTGGTTCATAAATCGGAAAATAAACTTTTCCTCTGTAAACAGTAGGAGCTGCCGAAGTTTTTCTAAATTTATTAACTGTAGTTGACAAAGGATTTGTATCAGGAGTTCCTAAATGAACTCTCCATGAATTTGTGTTATTTGTTATTTCGCAGATTGGGTAATTATCACCTGTTGTATCTTTACATAAAGTGCTTTGATCTATTGTAGGAGTTATAGTGTTTGTTCCTATGATAGTAGCAGCATCAAAAACAAAGTTTGCGTTTCCACTTAGTAATGGTGGTGAAGATTTTGAAACAAAGTTTGGAAAATCACGGTCTCTAATACCATAAACAATGTTATCCATTTCGCTTTTACCATCCTCACCTACTGTTTCTGATATTCTATTGAAATTACCAGTTCCACCAAATAGCCATAGGTTTCCTGAATCTCCTCCAATTCCAGCATCCAACTCAAAAAAACTATACCTTTTATTTTTAAAATTAGCTCCAAGTGTCATTATAGTTTGTTGTTCGTATAAAGTGCCCTCAGAAGTCAAATTTATTTTTGTAATTTTGCCCTCTAGGTCGTTAACATAAACTAACGCACCTCTCCAATTAGCATTAGCCGCGTTCTTTGCTGTAATTACAACTGGTGTTGAGGGTACTGAATTTGTAATTGGACTTGCATTAGCAAATGTACCTGAGATACCCATTTTATAACCATTTTCATCAGTATCTAATATCCTTAAAAAACCATTGTTTTCAGTTTCTGAATATCCGTACAAGCTTCCAGCTCTATGAGATAATTCAACATTATCTGGGTCTACCTCTGCACCTCCTTCTAAATCAACAATAAAGACACCTGAGCCTACACATTTAGTTCCTGAGCCCATTCCTCCACCCATAACTGCAACGTATCGATCGGTTAAAATATTACTGTCTCCAGTTTTGTTAGGGATTCTAAAAATTCTTGGAGTAGACCATGTTTCACCTAATCCACTGTAATCGTAGGCTTTAGTGGCCATGGCTTGACCCTCGCACGTTGTTTCTATTTTTATTTTATTTGAAGCAGTATCAGTTAATCCTTGATTAATAGTAACAGTTTTACCAAAATCAACTGTCAAAGTTGATCCTGAATATGTTGCTGTCACCCCAG
>CACBGZ010000012.1 GCA_902538915.1 uncultured Pelagibacteraceae bacterium
TAAAGAAATAGA
This sequence comes from uncultured Pelagibacteraceae bacterium, assembly GCA_902538915.1. GTDB lineage: Bacteria > Pseudomonadota > Alphaproteobacteria > Pelagibacterales > Pelagibacteraceae > Pelagibacter. The sequence goes on from CACBGZ010000012.1 coordinate 13, forward strand.
AGATACATTAAAGTTATCTTTAAACCCTGATATGTTTGTTAAGAGATACTCTAATGTCTCTGAAGGTCCTAAACAATGGCAACAAATTAAAACAGAAAAGAGCAGTATTTATAACTGGGAAGAAAATTCAACATACGTAAAAAAACCTCCTTTTTTTGACGATCTCTCTGATCAACCAGAGGGTTTTAAAGAAATCAAAAATGCTAGACCTTTATTAATCCTAGGCGATATCTATTTTTTCAAAATCTTGATAGGTTATTTGTTCTTTCATAATAATAATATATAATTAATCTGTGGCGAGTATAGATAACATATTATTTGAAAAATCAATAAAAATTCTTAAGGATCTTATATCCTTTAAAACTATTTCAGGGGAAAATAATTCATCCTTAATTAATTATTGTGAAAATATACTTTCAAAAAGTGGAGCGACTTCTTTTAAAGTTTTTGATGCAGATAAGAAAAGAGTAAATCTCTTTGCAACTTTAAAAGCAAAGAAGTCTAATGGTAAAGAACCAATTATTTTATCAGGTCATACAGATGTTGTTCCCGTTTCCAAAGGTTGGTCTACCGATCCATTTGTTGCAGAAATAAAAGATGGTAAGTTGTATGGAAGAGGCTCGTGTGACATGAAGGGTTTTTTAGCCTGTTCATTAGCTTTTGCAGATATTTTTTCGAAATCAAATCTGTCTCGCGATATACATTTTTCTCTAACATTTGATGAAGAGACTGCTTGCGTTGGAGCTCCTTTGTTAATTAAAGAACTGAAGAAAAGAAAAATTACAAACGGTATATGTATTGTTGGAGAGCCTACAAAGATGAAAATTATAGACTCTCATAAAGCTTGTTATGAATACACTACTTTTTTTGAAGGTCTTGCTGGACATAGTTCTAAACCAGATGATGGGGTTAATGCAGCAGAATATGCTTCAAGATATGTAAATAAACTTATGTCTCTAAGAAATGATTTAAAAAATAGAGAACCTGACAACTCGATATTTACACCGCCTTACTCAACATTATCTATTGGTGGGATTTTTGGAGGAATAGCCCATAACGTTATAGCAGATAAATGTCATGTAAATTGGGAGACAAGACCAGTTAATAAACAAGATGGAATTTTCCTAAATAATGAAATTGATAATTATGCAAACGAACTATTAACTGAAATGAAAAAAAAATATCCGAATGCTTCAATTAGAAAAAAAATAATTGGTGAAATAATTGGTTTTGATAGAGTTCAAGACTCTAAAGCCTGTGAATTTGTCTCTAGTATTACCGGTGATAATAAAAGAGAAGTTGTTTCTTTTGGAACTGAGGCCGGACTATTTCAAGAAATCGGTATAAGCACTGTTGTTTGTGGACCTGGTTCAATTGAACAAGCCCATACTATTGATGAATTTATTGAATTAGATGAAATTAAAAAATGTTTATCTTTTTTAGAAGGAGTTAAAGAAAGATCTGTAATTAATTAATAATTAGTTCCAACCACCTACTGATTTTACCTCTAAAAATTCCTGCAGGCCATGTTCACCTGCTTCTCTCCCAATTCCAGAATGTTTAAAACCTCCGAATGGAGTGTCAATTGCGATCCCTGCGCCATTAACATCTACCATTCCAGATCTTAATTTTTTAGCAACTCTTCTGGCTTTTTCTTGATCTTTAGTTTGGATATAATTTGTTAGGCCATAAGGAGTATCATTAGCTATTTCGATAGCTTCGTCCTCGGTTTTAAATGGGATCACAGATAAAACTGGTCCGAATATTTCAGTCCTAGCAATTTCCATTTTATTATTTACATCAACAAAAACAGTTGGTTTTACAAAATATCCTTTTTCTAGACCACTAGGTTTTCCAAGTCCTCCTGCGATTAATTTTGCACCTTCATCAATCCCCTTTTGAATTAATGCCTGTATCTTGTTAAATTGAGTTTCTGAAACTACTGGTCCAATATGTTCTCCTTCTTTATTTGGATCTCCTACCTGCATTTCTTCTGTAAATTTTTTTAATTTCTCAACTGCTTGATTATAATGAGACTTTTCGATTAACATTCTTGTTGGAGCATTACAAGATTGACCAGAATTTTTAAAACATCTCAAAGCACCCCATTCAATAGCGCCAGGATCTGCATCTTCAAAAATAATATTTGCTCCTTTGCCACCAAGTTCTAAGCTAACTCTTTTAAAATCACTTGCAGCATTTTGTGAAATTAATGCACCAGCCCTTGTTGATCCTGTAAAAGAAATCATATCTATATCAGGATGTCTGGTTAATGCTTCTCCTGTTATAAAGCCATCGCCATTAATCAAATTAAAAACTCCTGGGGGAAATTTTGTTTCATCAATTAATTCTGCTAAAATCATTGATGATAATGGCGCAAGTTCTGAGGGTTTTAAAACCATTGTACATCCAGATGCTAAGGCAGGCATTACTTTCAAACAAACCTGATTCATTGGCCAATTCCACGGTGTAATTAATGCACAAACTCCCTTAGGTTCATAAATAAGTCTTTGATTTGGCGCGTGATCTCCCAAGGGTTTTTCAAATTCAAAACTTTTTAAATGTCTTATAAAAGATTTAATATGAGCCGCTCCAGTGCCCGCTTGTAGTTTTGTTGCAAAATCCTTAGGAGCGCCCATCTCTAATGTGATAGCTTTTGCAATATCAGCCCATCTTTTTTTATAATTTTCATAAAGTTTTTCTAATAGTTTTATTCTTTCCTCTTTCAAAGAAAAGGACCATGTCTCATACGCTTTTTTGGCCGAGCTCACAGCATGATCAACATCATCTTTGTTGCCTAAGGTAATAACAGCACTATTTTCCTCAGTGGCAGGATTAATGACATTTATTTCCTGATTACTTTGGGGTTCTTGCCATTTGCCATCTATATAAAATTTTTTTTTATTTTCCATAAAACTTTAATAATTCTTGATTATTTTTTTGAAAATAAATTTGTCAATTCATATACTATAGTTGCAGCAACAAGTGAAGTAACCTCTGCATGATCATAAGCCGGTGAAACCTCTACTACGTCTGCAGAAATCAAATTCATTCCTGACAATCCTCTTATAACATTAACCATCTCCCTTGAGGTCATTCCTGCAATTTCAGGTGTCCCAGTTCCTGGGGCAAAAGCAGGGTCCAAGACGTCTATATCAATTGATAAATATAGTGGGTTATCACCAACTCTTTTCCTAATTCTTTCAACTATCTTGTCAGTTCCCTGCGTTTGAAATTCATCGCAATGAATAATTTTAAAGCCAAAACTTTCATCATTTTTAAGATCATCTCTACTATAAAGAGGTCCTCTAATACCAACGTGCATTGAGGCATCATCTAAAAATAAATTTTCCTCTCTTGCTCTTCTAAATGGTGTTCCATGTGTATATGGTGCCCCAAAGTATGTATCCCATGTATCTAAATGGGCATCAAAATGAACAAGTGCAACAGGTCCTTTATTAATTTTATTCACTGCTTTCAATAAAGGAAATGCTATCGTATGATCACCACCTAAACTAATTATACCACCAGTTTTATTTAATAATTCGATTGCACCCTCTTCAATTTGTTTAATTGATTCATCTATATTGAATGGGTTACAAGTAATATCTCCAGCATCAGCAACTTGCTGAACTTTAAAAGGTTCAACATCATAATTTGGATGATAATTTGTTCTTAAGTGTCTAGATGCTTGTCTAATACTTTGAGGTCCAAATCTTGCTCCTGGTCTATAACTAGTTCCTGCATCAAATGGTATGCCAACGATAGCAACATCACAACTTTCAACATCTCTTAGCTCCGGTAATCTAGCAAATGTTGATGGACCAGCAAATCTAGGAACTATAGTTCCACTAATTGGTTGGATTGGATCTTTATTTGTTTTTTTTTTCACAGTTGATTGTATCACATTAACTAAATTTGGAATATCATCTATATTCATATTTATGAATTTTATAAGATTGATAGTATTGTCTTTATTTATTTTCACAGCATCACATGCTGATACAATTTATAATTTAATAAAAATTCCAAATTTAGAAATTTATGAAACACAAACTGTAAATAAACTAAGGTACCTTTATGCTAAAAAACCTTTTACAGTTGGCTTAGAAAAAAATATTAAATGCTATAACTCAGAAAAAAAAATATTAGATGAGAAGTATAAAATAATTAAAAAGAATTTGGATAAATATGAGCGGAGTTTTTTAAAAAAGATAAACTTAAAATATATTGTTTTGTGTGAAGATTTATCTATATCTAATATAAATACTGCTGGAATTCCTGATAACGAAATGAAAACATTAATACTTGATGTAAAGTTTAATGAAAAATATTTTGAAAGGGTCATTCATCATGAAGTTTTCCACATTATCAATGATAGTTTTAAAGATATATTTAACCAAACAACATGGTCTAAATTCAATTTAAATAATTTTGAGTACGCTGAATGCTCAACTTGCACTGATAAATTAGGCTTAGATACTTATGGTAATACGAAAGGATTTTTTTCTGAATATTCACAATCTACCGCTTCAGAAGACATGGCAGAGGTTTTTTCACACTTAATGATTGGAACTAGTTTAAAAAATCAGGATTCAATCTTAGAGAGCAAAATAAATTTTATTAGAAAAAATTTATTGAAAATTGATCCAAATTTTATTTTATGATAAAAAAGATAAAAGCATCAAAGTCCGAGAAAATAATCTTAGTATTTTTATTATCTCTAGCAATATTTTCTTTTGGATCTTTCTACCTTATTAAAAATAAGTGTTTATTTATTAAAGATTATGATCCGAGTAAATTAATCTTTGAAAATCCTAAGAATATTGCAATCTTGAATGTTCCCTGTGGAAATGTGATAATTGAGCTCTATCCTCAAATTTCACCAAATGCTGTCAAAAGATTTAAGAAATTAGTCAAATCCAAAGCGTATGACAATTCTGCTTTTCATAGAGTAATCAAAGATACACTCGTTCAGGCAGGCGATTTAGAATTTGGAAAGAAAGGAAATTTAAATTATGCAAAGATTGGTACTGGAAAATCTGGGTTAGGAACAATTAATTCAGAGATAGACACTCCATTTGATTTTAAAGCGGGGAGTGTTGGATTAGCTAGATCAAAAAATTATAATACAGAAGATAGTCAGTTTTTTATTATTTTGAGGGATGAGCCATTATACGAGACTGAATACACTCCAATAGGCAGGGTTGTTTATAATATTGAGGCATTAAAAAAAATTAAATATTTAAATAAATCACAGTATGTTTTAAGGCCTGATTTTATAAATTCACTCAGAATGTTAGTTAACTAATGGCTTACCTGTTGCTAAGGTATGTTTTATTCTGTCTTGTGTTTTTTTTGTTTCAATTAATTTCATAAATGCATCTAATTCTAACTTAAATAAATCATCTTCAGATAGCGTCTTATCAATTGTTGTGTCTCCACCACTTAAAACATTTGCTAATTCTTTTGCAACTTCAACACCGTGGTCTAAAATTATTTTTTCATTATAAAGTTTTTCAATAATCTTGTTCATTTCAACTCTAACACTCTCTCCAGGGAGCTTAAATTTTAGTTGCTCAGGAGCTGTAAAATTTTTATTTTCACTAAGAATTTTTTTTGAAACTTCTAATAAACTGTTTCTATTCATTATTTTTTTATCGCTAGGTCTTAAATATTTTAATGGTTCAGCTTCTACAGGTGAAGTTGCTGTTTTACCATAGCCAATGATATCAAACACTTTAAGTGGTGCAAAATTTGGATCTTTTTTTGCCTCTTCAGTTTCTAGCCATCTTCCTAACATTTCTTTGCAGCCTCCACCTGCTGGAATTAATCCAACAATAGTCTCAACCAGTCCTACGACTATATTAGTATGAGATGCAACAAAATTACTTTGAACCATTACCTCAAAACCCCCTCCAAGAGTTAAACCTGATGGCGCAGAAATGACAGGATATTTAGAATACTTTAGATGTTTACAGGTTTCTTGGAAATATTTAATAAATTTTTCTATTGATTTAAAATCATTTTTTTCTGCAAATTGCATCGTATAAGTTAAATTTACTCCTGCTGAAAATTGCATACTTTCATTTATAATTACTAATGGTTTATCTGTTGCTTTTTTAAGGGCATCCATTGAGTCATAATCTAAAGCATTGGCTTTAGTGGTAAACTCTACAATATTATAGTCATTGAATCTAAAAATTTTTGCAGAGTCATTACCATCTAATCTTACAGCAGTTTTTTTAACTTTACCTAACGTTTCAATGTTAGTGTATTTTTGCCTTTCACCATAAAAATTTTCATTTTTACTTTTATTCAACTCCTCTAAAAAATTGTTTCCACTAAAATCTTCTACTTTATTAAAAAAATTTTTAACACCAATTTCCTCTAACATTTCAAATGGTCCCTTAGCCCAGTTGAAACCAAGCCTCATTGCTTCATCAATGTCATTAAATTGGTTCGTAATTCCAGGAACTAGCGATGATGCATATTTTATAATTTTTGAAATTACTGACCATGCATATTCACCATATCTATCTTTTCTATTTATTAGTCCGCTAAGGTCTACTTTATCAGATTTTATATCAATCTTTTTACTAGGCGAGTAATCACCTGTTTCAAGATTAATTGCTTCCATCACTTTTGTTGCTCCAGATTTATTTATTCTATAAAAGCCACCTTTACCTTTTCTTCCAGTGTAACCAGTTTCAATTAATTTTTTTACTAATGGAATTTCTTTTGCTACCTCATGAAATTCATCGGTTTTAGGCAATTCTTTAATAAAGCTTTTTAAAACGTCAGCCATTAAATCAATCCCAATTAAATCATAAAGACCAAAAACACCTGTCTTTGGGATGCCCATTGGTCTTCCAAAAATCGCATCTGCCTCTTCGACTGAAAGCTTCATCTTAAAGGCTTCAGTCATTGCTATTTGCATAGCATAAACCCCTACTCTATTTCCTAAAAATCCCGGTGTATCATTGCAAACAATAGCACCTTTACCAAGCTCAATTTCACAAAATTCTTTTAATTGATTAATCTTATTTAAATCAGTGTTCTCATTTTTTACAATTTCTAATAGACCCATATATCTGACGGGATTAAAAAAATGAGTTATACAGAAATCTTTTTTTTCTGTATCCGTTAAATTTTGAGATAAAACTTTAATAGGTATTGAGGATGTATTAGATGAAACAATTGCTCCTACTTTTCTTGACTTAAATATTTTTTCATAAATTTGATGTTTTACATCAATTCTTTCAACAACTGCTTCAACTATCCAGTCAGCTTCCTTAACTACATCAAAATTATCAGATATATTTCCAATTTTAATATTATTTATTTTTGATTTATCAATTAGCAAAGGTGGTCTTGATTTATGAATTCTTTCCCTAGCTTTCTCACTAATTTCAGTTTTTAAATCTAATAGTGTAACTGGGATATTTGCATTACATAAGTGAGCCGCAATACCACTTCCCATTGTACCCGAACCAATCACTACAACATTTTTTATATTCATGTAATGATATTTTTATCGATTTATACCTCTGAGTCTTTCAGATCTTCGTCTTAAAAGTTCAGCGGTCACTAATATTAATGTTGATAATATAATTAGACAAGTTGCAACAGCAAGAATGGTTGGGCTTAATTGCTCTCTTAAACCTGTCCACATTTGAATTGGGATGGTTGTGTTTTCTAATCCAGCTAAAAATAAAACAACCACTACCTCATCAAATGAAGTAACAAATGCAAACAATCCTCCAGATATTACTCCAGGTAAAATAAGTGGTAAAGTTATTTTCATAAATGTATTTACAGGATCACTGCCCAAACTAGCAGCTGCTCTTGTCACGCTATGATCAAATCCTGAAAGAGTTGCGGTTACTGTAATAACAACAAATGGTGTCCCCAAAATAATATGCGCAAGAACTATTCCTGTGTGTGTGGCTGCTAATCCAACTTTAGCCATAAAGAAAAATATCGCTACACCTGAAATAATTAAAGGAACTATCATTGGTGAGATTAATACTGCCATGATTAAACCTTTATACGGCATATGTCTACTACTCAAACCTAAAGCTGCTACTGTTCCAAGAATTACTGAACCTATTGTTGCAAAGATAGCAATTATAAAACTATTTTTTGCAGCTAATCCCCAAGGGTTTTTAGTCCCATAAATCATATCTTGATACCATCTCAAAGAAAATGCATCAGGATCAAGACGTTTCATTCCATCTGAAAAAACTAAAAATTCCTCAGCATTAAAAGATAATGGAAAAATAACAAACAAT
>CACBGZ010000013.1 GCA_902538915.1 uncultured Pelagibacteraceae bacterium
ACTGAGGATTTTTTTTATCAATAATACATTGCGTAATTCCATAATTATCTCTTAAATCTATAAATAGTAAATTTCCGTGATCACGTTTTTTATTTATCCAACCAGACAAAAAAACGTTATTACCAACGTCTTTTTTTCTTAAAGCATTACAATTATGACTTCTATACTTATTCAATTAATCTCCTAGCGCCTCTCTAATAATTTTAAAATCAATAGATCTTTTTTTTTTTAAACTCAATTGATCAATTTTATATATGAAATCAGATATATTACTATAAGATCTATCAATTCGTTTTATTATATAATCAATTAATTTTTTATTAATAGATATTTGTCTATCTGACAAATTTTTTAAAATTAAAGCAAAAATTAAATCATCATCAGGGTTATAGATATTTGTCAGGTTAAATTTTTTTGCTCTTGATTTAAGGTCAGGAAGTTTAAAATTTATATCAGAGATAGATATCTGAGAAGTTACAACTAAATTTTTATTTTCAGATTCAATTATATTGATTAAACTATAGAATTTTTTTTCATCTACCGATAATGTGAGATCTTCTAAGATAATATTTTGGTGTGATTTTGTTTTTTTTAAAAAAACGTCATCCAGTTCATTCGAAATTATCTTGAGACCTTTGTTAGTTTCTAAAAAAATATTAACCAAATGAGATTTACCAGAGAATCTTTCTCCAATTATATTTAAAAATTTTTGATTATATTTTGACCAATTTTTGATTAAGTTAAAAACATGGGCATTACTTTTAGAGACATAAAAATCTAAATTTTTAAAATTTTGTTCATAATCGAAACCTAAGATTAGTTGATTAAGATCACTCATTTTAAAACCCAAATCTTGTTTTTGATATCTAAAGCAAAACCTGAATCTCGCACTCCAAAAATAAATGCCTGAGGAGTTCCATTAAATATTATTCGATAATAAATTTTATTATTATCTAGCTTCGAAACATTATAGGACGACACTAAATCAAATTTTTTAATAAAACTCTCGAAATCATTGATCTTTTTTTCATCTAAGATATTCATTGCAATTGTTAAAGGTAGTTTGATTGATGTATTTATCTGATTTTCTTTTTTCCAATAGTCTTCGTAAATAGTTTTCAACTTTACAATAGTATCTAGCAAATTTTCACTATTATGACTTTCAAAAACTTTATTATCCAAAACTATTTTATCAGACAATTTTATTTTTGACAAAATTCTTAAATCATTGTTGTTTTTATAAATTAAACATATTATATAATTTTCTAATGAGTACTTATTTATTATCTCCTCAAAATCATATTTCTCTAAAGAATCATACTTAGATTTTATAATTTGAATATCATCTAAATCTTCTGAGGGTAAAATATATATTAGTTGGTCTTTATTATTTGTGTTAATCAACCAATTTTTATAAAAAATATTTTCTGAAAACATTGCAAGATTTTTTTTCTCTTCTTCAATGATCAATGGAATAAATAAAATTTTTTTGCTTTTTGGAAGTGATGGAAAAATATTTTTCTTCTCTAAAAATAAAAATACTTTTTTTTTGTTAAATGAAACATCTAAATTAACATAATAGATATCATCAATAAACTTTTCTTCTTTTATTGAAAAATTGTCTATCATTGTTTTAATGTTAAAAAGTTGTAAATTTTTTAATTCATCTTGATCAGTTGATTTTGTAATACTTAAAATTAAATTCTGATATGCAATTTTAAAACCTTCATCTAAAACATCGATTTTTTGAAAATTCATGTTAAATTTCTTTGAAATTTCAATATTTTTTATATCAAAACTTTCAGCATTAGAAATAGCTGTGGAAAAGAAAATTTTAAATAAGGTCAACGTTAATATAATCGGATATAAAATCTGTTTAATTAATAAAATTATACTTTTCATATTTATAAATATTAATGAATAAAAAAAATTTAACCTATAAAAAAAGTGGAGTAAACATTACTGCTGCTGATAATTTCATTAAATTCATATCTTCATTAAATACAAAAGATAAGGGCAAAAAAAAGTTCTCAAATATTGGAGCATTCGGTTCCATTACAAATATTCCTAGAAACTTCAAAAAACCAAAAATAGTAGCTTGCACAGATGGTGTGGGAACTAAGTTGGAAATAGCAAATTTAACTAATAAATTTGATACTATTGGCATAGACTTAGTTGCAATGAGTGTGAATGACTTAATAGTACAAGGAGCAAAACCGCTTATATTTCTAGATTATATTTCTGTTAATAAAATTAATACTTCAAAACTAAGATCGATCATCAAAGGTATTTATAAAGGATGTAAAATTTCTGATTGTGAGTTAGTAGGTGGTGAAACAGCTGAAATGCCAGGAATATATGAAGGAAGTAAATTTGATATTGCTGGATTTGCAGTCGGATTAGTTGATGAAAATAAAGTCTTAACAAAAGATAAGATTAGAAAAAACGATTTAGTTTTAGCCGTTCCATCTAGTGGATTACACTCAAATGGTTATTCTCTTGTAAGGTATATATTAAAAAAAAATAAAATTAATTTAAAAAAAAATAATAAACTAAAAAAAAGTTTATTAGAACCAACTAGAATTTACGTAAAGGAAATTCTTAAACTTAATAATAAAGGATTAATCAATGGGTGTGCAAATATAACAGGGGGAGGACTTGTGGATAACATTTCAAGAATTATTCCAAATAATTACACTGTTGAGATTGATCTTAGCAAAATAATAACCTCTGAAATTTTTAAATGGATAAAAAAAAATAATGTATCTAATAAAGAAATGCTTAAAACATTTAATTGTGGAGTTGGTTTTTGTTTAATAATAAACCCCAAAAATTTTGATAAAGTCAAAAAATTTTTTACAAAAAAATATAAGCCATATATTATTGGGCAAATATCCAGAGGAGGTAATAAGGTAATATTAAATGGCAGAATCAACTGGAAATAAAAAAATTAAAACAGCAGTCTTCATTTCAGGTACTGGAAGCAATTTAAATAATCTAATTCAATTTTCAAAAAAAAAGAAATCGCCTATTTTTATTAATTTAATTATTTCTAATAATCCAAAATCAAAAGGACTTAAGTTTGCAAAAAAATTTAATATAGAAAAAAAAATTTTTTATTTTAAAAGAAAGACTTTTGATGAAAAAAAATTACTTAAAGTTTTAAAAGATAGAAAAATAAATTTGATATGCCTTGCTGGTTTTATGAGAATTTTATCCAAAAATTTTATCAAAAATTTTAAAGGGAAAATTTTGAATATCCACCCATCACTTCTTCCAAAATATAAAGGTCTTAATACACATAAAAGAGTCTTAAAAAACAAGGAGAAATATACCGGGTGCACAGTACATTTTGTTTCACCAAAGCTAGACTCTGGAAAAATAATTATGCAAAGAAAAATCAAAATCAAAAACCAAGATACATCAGAAAAAATTGCAAAAAGGGTTTTAATTCAAGAGCATAAGCTTTATCCAAAAGCAATATTAAAACTTTTTAATCTTTAAAAAAAAAATCTATTTCAATTTTTGCGTTTTCTAAACTATCAGAACCATGAACAGAATTTTTATCTATAGAAATTCCATATTTTTTTCTAATAGTTCCTTCAACTGCATCTTTTGGGTCTGTTGCACCCATCAATTCTCTATTATCTAAAACTGCATTTTCCTTCTCAAGCACCATTGCAACAATTGGCCCTGACGATAAATAGGCACATAAATCATTATAAAATGGCTTTGTTTCGTGTACTTTATAAAATTTTTCTGCCTCTATTTTTTCTATTTGTATTTTTTTTTCTTTTTTAATTAGAAAGCCCTTTTTTTTAAAAATTTCTTTAATTTCGGTGTCCAAGTTTCTTTCAACAGCATCTGGTTTAATTATTGATAATGTTTGCTCTAAATTATTCATAATAATCCTCGATTAACTGATTTAATAATCTTACTCCATAACCTGTCGCACCACCAGAATTTAACGCCCCTCCATATTTAGAAAATGCCATACCTGCAATATCAAGATGAGCCCATGGAGTCTTATTTAAAATAAATCTTTGTAAAAACTGAGCAGCCGTTGTAGAACCTGCTCCTCCAACATAATTTATATTTTGCATATCTGCATTTTTAGAATCAATTAACTTGTCAAAATTTTTATTCAGTGGCATCCTCCAAAGTTTCTCTTGAACTTTATTACCAGAGTTAATTAATTCTTCAGATAATTTATCATTATTAGAAAAAAGTCCTGCATACTCTGAGCCTAAAGAAACTATAATTGCTCCTGTTAAAGTTGCTAAATCAATCATGAATTTTGGATTAAATTTTTTTTCTGTGTATGTAATAGCATCTGCTAGAACTAATCTGCCTTCAGCATCAGTATTAAGTATCTCAATTGTTTTGCCACTAAAAGATTTCACAATATCACCTGGTCTTTGAGCATTTCCACTCACCATATTTTCTACCAGCCCAACAACTCCTACTGCATTTATTTTTGCTTTTCTTAAAGCTAAGCTTTTCATTAAACCCACTACTGCTGCTGAACCTGCCATGTCATATGTCATATCTTCCATAAATTTTGCTGGTTTTAAAGAATATCCACCTGTATCAAAACATACCCCTTTACCAATAAAAGCTAAAGGCTTAGAATTATTTTTTAAACCTTTCCATTCAATTGTTACAAGATATGATCCTCTTACACTTCCTTGTCCAACACCAAGTAACGCATTCATACCTAACTTCTTTAATTTTTTTTCGTCATATATGCTAACCTTTAAACCATTTTTCTTAAGCGACTTTAATCTTTTTGCGTACTCATCTGGATGTAAGATATTTCCCGGCTCAGAAACTAAATCTCTTGCAAAAAAAATTCCTTCCTCCAATGCTTTAAATTTTAAATTTTTGGCATTCAAAAATCTATTTTTATTTCCGGCTATGTTTAATGTTATATGTCTTATTTCTTTTTTTGATTTATACTTGTTAAATTCGTATGATTTAAGTTTTATTCCATGAAGAAAGTGACCTACTAAATTTTTATATTTATTGGCAAAACTATCCAAATTTATAAGATACTCACTATTTTTTCCATAATTTATTCTAATAAAAAATTCTGCACCTAAATTTTCTAAGTCTGAGGATAAAATATTATTTTTTAATGAAACTATAACAATTTTTTTCTTTGAACTTAATTCAAAAACTAATAATTTTTTTTTAAGATCACTCGTTTTTAATAAATCATTAATGTAAGAGAATTCAAATTTTGAAATATATTTCTTGAGATTAATTATGTTAAATTTTTCGTCAGCAAACAAAACAAGGTTGCTTGAGACTTTATTAACATTGATATTTTTATAATTAATTTTAACGGTCATTTTATAAATTTCTTTAAGATTTCTCTTTATTTCACATATATTTATATTTTATCGTAATTTTTTATACAATCTATACGTGATAATGTTATATAAGTAATAAAACTTTTAAATTCAATGAAAAAAACAATTTTTAATAATCTCTTCAATGAAGTAACTGTCTTTTTTTTGGTGTGTTCATTGACACTCACATTGATTGTATGGATAATCCAAGCAGTAAATTTTATTGATATTATTTCAGAAGACGGGCATAGCATAGCCACATATTTTTCATTTGCCATTTTGAATATTCCAAAAATATATAGTAAGCTTTTATTATTATCCTTCTTTTTATCAGTTTATTACATTTTAAGTATATACGAAGATAAAAATCAGTTAATTATCTTTTGGATAAATGGAATAACCAAAAAAGAGTTTGTCAATAAATTAATTTTCTTATCAGTCTTTTTCGCGATTTTTTCATTAATTCTATCTTATTTTATTGTTCCATTCACGCAAGACAAAGCTAGATCATTTATTAGAGACTCAAACCTTGATTTTTTTCCTTCATTAATTAAACCTAAAAAATTTATTGATACTGTTGAAAATCTAACAATTTTCCTAAATGAAAAGAAAGAAAATTCGATGAAAAAAATATTAATTAAAGACTCAAGCATAATTGGTGGCTCACAATTAATTATTTCAAAATCTGGAAGCATTATTGGTAACGATCAAACTAAATATTTAAGTCTAAATGATGGAATAATTATTAATTATGGGAAAGATAAAAAATTAACCTCATTTAATTTTGAGCAGTCAAATTTTAATTTAGATAAATACAAAACAAAAACAACTATAACTCCAAAAATTCAGGAGACAAATAGTGAAATAATAATCAAATGTTTAAAAAAATTAAGTAATGATATTGATAAAAAAACTATAATAGAAAAATTAAACTGTCAGAAATCTTTTTTAAAAAATTTAATCCAGGAAATTTATAAAAGAACTATATTGCCACTATATATACCAATATTATGTTTAGTTGCATCATTGGTTATTCTTAAATCGAGTAATAGTGATAAATTTAAAAATTTTAAAATTAAGGTATTTTTGTGTGGGATAACTATCATAATTTTTTCACAAATTTCTATCAACACAATTAGTATTAACGTACAGTCTGCTATCGTTACTTTGTTTACGCCTCTAATATTGTTGTTAACTACTTATTTGTTTTTTTTAAAAAAAAATAAAAAATTTTAATTTAAATGGTTTTAAAAATTTATCAAAAATATCTTATAAAAGAATTCTCGCTGATTGTCGGTAAGATCACTTTTGTTTTTTTAATTTTGGGTATAATAATGGGTTTGCTAGAGGAGATTAATTTTTTTTCAGATTTTGATGTTGAATATTTCTATCCAATTTATCTAGTTTTACTAAATGTTCCCTCCTTAATCTACGAAATTTTTCCTTTTATTTTTTTGCTCTCCTCACAATTTTTGTTTCTGAGGTTACTTGAAAATGGTGAATTGAACACGTTTAAAAATAGTGGACTTGATAATTTAAAAATTTTGAAATTAATAACATCGCTATCATTAATGATGGGCTTTTTTATTATTATAATATTTTATAATTTATCTGCAATAATGAAATTTGAATATTTGGATATAAAAAAAAATTTTACGAAAGATAATAAATATTTAGCTACTATTACTGAAAATGGATTATGGATTAAAGATGAAATTAATAATCAGATCAATTTTATTAACGCTAGAGGCTTTGGAATTAATACTTTAAATGAAGTTGATATTATTCAACTTAATGATGACTTTGAATTTCAAAATAATATTAAAGCTGAGACTGTAAATATTCAAGAGAATGACTGGAGTCTCACTGATGTAAAGATTATTGATAAGTATAACAATATAAAAACAAAAGACAGAATGAATTTTTTATCAAATTTCAATTATGAGGAAATTAACAATCTTTTTTCAAATCTTGCCTCTCTTACAATTTGGAATTTATTTGAATTAAAAAAAAATTATACATCAATTAATTATTCAACAACTGAGATTGATTACCATTTTCAGAGGATTCTAGCATACCCTTTTTTAATAACAATTATAACAGCTTTGTCTGCAATTTTGATGCTAAATTTAAATTTTCGAAAACCTAAGCTCTTTTTTATTGTCATAGGTATTCTATTATCTGTAATTATATATTATATAAATTTCTTTTTTGGAACTATGGGAAAAAATGAAAAAATCCCTCTACTGATCTCAATATGGACACCGATTATAACCTTAAGTTTAATTTCTTTAATAGGAATTGTAAGAATTAATGAAAAATAAATTAAAATTTTTAATTCCAATTTTTTTTTTATGTATTTATACATTTAATACTTTTGCTGAAGGAGATTTCATATTTGAAAGCAAATCGATTGAAATACAGGATGATAATAACATTATTGCAAAAGACGGTGTCAAAGCTACAACCTCTGATGGCTTAGAGATATTTGCGGATAGATCTGAATACAACAAAAATACCAAAATTTTAAATTTAGAAAAAAATGTTAAATTGTTAGATCAAATCCAAAATTTTGAAATACATAGTGACAATATCATCTATGATAAAGATTTAGAGAAAATTTCGGCAAAAAAAAACACAAAAATCAAAATAAATAATTCACATATAATATCTGGTGAAAATATTATTTTATTTAGAAATAAATTAACGATAAGGTCTGATAATACAACAA
>CACBGZ010000014.1 GCA_902538915.1 uncultured Pelagibacteraceae bacterium
CAATCTTTTAAATCTAAATGCCCAAGGTGGAGCTAGAACTTTGTCTATCCAACCTTCGACTATTGCTGGCATTCTAAAGTTCCATATTGGAGCAATTAAAACTATTACATCAGATTTTTCTATTCTACCTCTATGATCTAAAACGATTTCATTCGGTTCCTCTCCTGAAAAAACCGGGTCGAATTTTTCTTTGTAGAGATCAACAACATCAACTACATGATCATTTTTTGTGACTGTCTCAATGAAAGTATCTCTAATAGCAGCGTTAAAAGATTTTTCATCGTAATGACCATAAACAATAAAAATTTTTTTCATTAATTAAAATGTTTCTCAAATTCTATTTTGGTGCACTTATCCTCAATATAAATAATGTTATTTTCATTTGCAATTTTTTTAGCCTCAGAATTTTTAATATTAAGTTGCAACCATAAAACTTTCGCATTAATCTTTATAGCATCACTAACAATTTCAACTGCCTCATCTGATGGTCTAAAGACGTTAACTATGTCCACCAGCCCATCAATTTCTGAAACTTTTCCATATACTCTCTCACCATGTATTAACTGACCTATTATCTTTGGATTAACAGGATAAACCTTATATCCATAATTTTGCAGATATTTCATGACTTTCGTTGAAGTTTTATTCAAATCTTTACTTGCGCCAACTAAAGCAATATTTTTATACTTAGTTAAAATATCTTTAGTCTCAGCCATCTTATTTATTTTTCCAAACTGGTTTTCTTTTTTCAATAAAAGCAGAAATTCCCTCTTTGGCATCCATTGCCATCATATTTATTGTCATCATCTTACTTGTGTATGCGTAAGCTTTTCTGAGTGGCATTTCTAATTGCTTATAAAAAGTTTGTTTTCCAATTTTAATTGTAAGATTGGATTTAGATGCAATTTTTTTTGCAATTTTTAAAACTTCTTTATTTAACTTAGATTTTGGAAAATAATCATTAATCAATCCAATTTCTTTTGCATAATTTGCTTTAATCGGTTCACCAGTTAATAACATTTTCATCATTGGTTTTTTGTTAACCTTTCGACTAACAGCAACCATAGGTGTACTACAAAATAAACCAATGTTTACCCCTGGAGTGGCAAATAATGCTTCTTTAGTGCTATAAGCCAAATCACAACTGGCAACTAATTGACATCCTGCTGCGTAAGCTGCACCATGCACTTTTGCAATCACTGGTTTCCTGCCTTCAACTATCCGCAGCATCAGTTTTGAGCACAAATTAAATAATCTTTGATATTTTTTTTTGCTTTTTAAGTTTCTGACTTCTTTTAAATTATGACCTGCACTAAACCCTTTTCCTGCTCCCTCAAAAATTATTACTTTAGTTTTTCTATCGTCATCTAATTTTTTAAAAACTTTGATTAGATCATTTAAATTTTTAAATGATAAAGAATTGTATGTTTTCGGTTCATTAATAATTATTCGTGAAATATCATTTAATTTTACAACTTTAATATTCATTAATTATTATTTTAATTTACCTTCTTCTCTCATCTTGGCTCTTATTTTAGTTGCAGAGATTTCTTGAATTTCTTTTGAAAGCTGAATTTCTTCAATTTGATAACCAACACCCCTACCATAACAAATATTTGTTATATTTGGTACTAACACAATTTTGTATCGTCCTTCAAATTCAGGTTTAAGCCTATCCTCTATATTTTTTTTCACAGTTTCAAAATCAAATGGATTATCATCTACTCCTTGAACATCTCTAATCTGTATACAAACTTGACCTGTCTTTTTTAAAATTTCTTTAAATAATGCATAATGACCATCGTGAAAGGGTTGCCACCTTCCTAGCATCTGAGCAGTTGGTTTTTTATTGTCCCACTTATAGGTCATTTTTAATCTCCTTAAGTATTTTTGGAGCCCAATTTTTAGCATCTTGTGAAGTAACATGAAAGTTATACTTATCAGGCTTTACAAACATTTTATTAGTATCTTCAAATCTACCTTCTTTAATAGTGTCAACCCAAATGATAAAATCCGCAGGAAATAATTTCCTAGCCTCAGGTGTTGGGCATATGAAATCAGCTACGACAAAACTTCCATCTTCTTTTAGCTTTAAGGCAAAATCAGCCATTCTTTTTGATTGTCTTTTTCTTCCTTCCTCTGAAAAATCCCAGTCATTTGCCTCTTTTCTAACTTCATCAGCGTTCAATCTTTTGGCATTAAGTAATGGAGCCAACTCATTAGCCAAGGTTGTTTTTCCTGACCCAGGCAGACCCATTATTAAAATAATTTTCATAATTGGTTTGTGACAATAAAAATCGATTCTATCAAGCTGAATTTCTTTGACAGCTTTTTTAAAAAAGATAATCATCACATTAAATGAACTTTTCTTTAGAAATAGGCCCAACTACTGACCTAGATACTGTGCCTCCAGTTAAAGATATTTACATAACAATGTTACCTGGTGGAGACTATAAAGAGACAGCACAACAAGCAGTTGAGTTAGTTAAGAAAGGTTTTAATCCAGTACCTCACTTTCCAGCAAGATCAATGCAGAATGAAAAGCAACTAAAAGATTATGTTTCAAGGTGTAAAGACGGTGGAGTTAAACAAGTTCTAGTAATTGGTGGTGGAAGAGAACCAATGGGAAAATTTGATAGCTCGTTTCAACTTTTGGAGACTGGTTATTTTGAGAAGATGACAATAGGAATTGCTGGACACCCAGAGGGGAGTCCTGATATATCCGACTCAGATTTAGAAAAAGCTATGATAGATAAAAAGCCTTATGCTGATTATATAGTAACACAGTGGTTATTAGATCCTCAGCCTATAATAGATTTCGTATCTAAACAAAGCGTACCAGTGCATGTAGGAATTACTGGACCTCTTAAAATTTCAAGCTTGATTAAGTTTGCAAACATTGTAGGAGCAAAAAATTCCATAAATTTTCTTAAATCTAATTTTACTAAGGCTTTAGATTTATTGAAACCTAAAGACCCTAATGATTTAATTGGGAAACTTAAATCTCACACTGATTTCTTTCACATTTATACATTCGGCGGCTTGAAGGAAACTAACAAGTGGTTGAAGGAGAATAGTTATGTCTAAAGAGTTTGACTATACAAAATTAAAGCATGTTACTTCAGTAGATCAATCAGATCGAAAAGTTCCATACAATTTAAGACAAAGTGGTCCAACAAAAGTTGAAATGTTGATTTCTACAAGGGTAAGAAAATCACCTTATTGGCATTTATCAATGCAAGCTGGATGTTGGAGAGCAACTGTTTATAATCGTATTTATCATCCAAGAGGATACGTAAAACCAGAACATGGTGGGGCTATGGTGGAATATGATGCTATTGTAAACCATGTTACAATGTGGAATGTTGCTGTTGAAAGACAAATACAAGTTAAAGGTCCTGATGCAGAAAAATTCGTTGATTACGTAATTACAAGAGACGCAACTAAGATCTCACCAATGAGAGCAAGATATGTAATTTTATGTAATGCATATGGTGGGGTTTTGAATGATCCAATTCTTCTTAGAATTTCAAAAGATGAATTTTGGTTTTCATTATCAGACTCTGATATTGGGATGTATTTACAAGGTGTAAATGCAGATGGAAGATTTAATTGTACTATAGAAGAAATAGATGCATGTCCTGTACAAATACAAGGTCCTAAATCAAAAGCACTTATGAAAGACTTATTAGGAGATCAAGTTGATTTAGAAAATATGCCTTTTTATGGATTAGCTGAAGTTAAAGTAGCTGGAAGAAGTTGTGTTATTTCTCAATCAGGTTTTTCGGGTGAAGCTGGATATGAAATTTATTTAAGAGATGCAACCTTATATGCTGATGAAATGTGGAATGCTGTTCTTAAAGTTGGAAAGAAACATAATTTGATGGTTATTGCTCCTGCTCATCATAGAAGAATACAAGCAGGTATACTCTCTTGGGGACAGGATATGGATCAACAACATAATCCTTTTCAATGTAATTTAGGTTATCAAGTTTCTTTATCAGGTAAAGGCGAGTGGAATAAAAAATCCGATTATGTTGGTAAGGCAGTTTTAGAAAAAATGGGAGCAGAGCTTAAAGCTGGAAAAAAACCTTATAAGTTACAATTGGTTGGGCTTGAAATGGGTGGAAAACCGATTGATGACTACGCCCCTGATTTTTGGTTAATATCAAATGAAAATGGAGGGGATCCAGTTGGATTTATTACTTCTCCTTGGTATCATCCAGAAAAAAAGATAAATATCGCAATGGGATATGTGCCATATGATGGAACTCTTAATGCAAATGGTTTTCCAAAAGGAAAAGTGGGCACAAAATATAAAGTTCATTTACCTGAAAAATATTCTAGCACTCCCGGCAAACCAGTTGATGCAGTGGTTACAGATATACCATTTAAAGAGTCATATAACGCTAATACAAGAGAAGTATCTAAAGGCTAAAAAATTTAAGGATATAATAGTTTAAGTTACTTATGACAAAAGGTTTCTTAATTGTAGTTTGCATTACTATCGCAATTGTTTTAATACTTTTCCCATTAATCGTTTCATATAAAGAACAAAAAAATAAAAAAAATTAAATGTTTGGAGAGTTTCTTAATATAATCTTTAAATCTATTAAATTAGATAGATCTCTTTACACCGATAGTAAAAATTTTGGAGAGGCTGCAATATATTTTGCTGGCTTAATAATGATATTAGATGGTATAGCGGGTGCAGTTGCAGCAAATAATATAATTAAAACGGCTGTTGCAATGTCAGGATTAACAGCGATAATCACATGGTTTATATGGGCAATTTTGATCTTTGTCATCGGTGTAAAACTATTCCCAGATAAACAAACTAAAACACCTTTTAAAAAAGTTTTAACGGCAGTTGGATTTGCACATGCACCAGGCTTATTGAGATTTTTTGCAGTCACTCCAGATTTAATGATACCAATAATATTATTAACTCAATTCTGGATTTTTGCTGCTTTAATCATTTCAACAAAACAAATCCTTAGTCTTAAATCAAATTTAAAATCTTTTGGAATAGTTTTTTTATCTTTCCTAACTATTGTTTTTTTATCAATCTCATTTGTTATGAGCAGAATGAATATGATGCCAGTAAATTCTATCTAAATAGGAAAAATTGTTTTTGACACTCTACAAGATTTACAAATTTTAAAACCTGTAAGAATTAAATTTTGAGAAACACTTTCATCCTCACTTTTACATTCGTCACAAATATCGTCTAATTCTTTATTGTATGTTTTATCAATTTGTTTATCTTCAATCACAACCTGTGAATTTATAACAATTTTTCCAAAAACACTAATTTTATTGAAATTTTTATCTAATTTTGAAATAAAGTTTATACTAATAAAATCATGAAAAAGACAAACAACTTAAAAGTTGCTGTTATAATGGGTAGTCAATCTGACTTCAGAACTATGAAGTTATCTACTAAAATATTAAAAAGTTTCGGTATAAAATTTGAGACAAAAATAATATCAGCCCATCGAACCCCAAAAAGAATGTATGAATTTGCTCAATCTGCTGAAAAAAAAAATTATGGAGTTATAATTGCAGGAGCTGGAGGTTCAGCACATTTGCCAGGTATGATTTCAGCTTTAACATCTATCCCAGTTTTAGGTGTGCCAATCGAAAGTAAGAACCTTAAAGGACTTGATAGCTTACTATCGATTGTACAAATGCCAAAAGGAATTCCTGTGGGAACTTTGGCTATAGGAGATAGTGGAGCAATCAATGCCGGTTTATTAGCCGCATCGATTATCGCAAACACTAATCCTGCCGTTAAAAAAAAATTAGCAAATTGGCGATTATTGCAAACAAAATCAGTAAAAAAAAAACCTAAAAATTAAAAATGTCAGGAATAAATTTGGGTATTATTGGCGGAGGTCAATTAGGAAGCATGCTATCTGAAGCAGCAAAAAAATTGAATATAAAGTCAATTATTTACTGTAATGATATCGATGCACCAGCACAAAACTTTTGTGAACATTTCATTTACGGTGATTATAACGATAAAAATAAGATACAAGAATTTTTAAATCAAGTGGATTTAATTACCTATGAATTTGAAAATATACCTTTCGAAACTTTATATGAGATTAATAAAATAAAAAAAGTTATACCTAAGCCATCTATAAATAAACTAATTCAACACAGGCTAACCGAAAAAGATTTTATAAACAAACTTAACATAAGAACAACTAAATATGCATCTGTAGAAAGAAAAACTGATATAGAAGCTTTAGGGGATTTTTTACCAGGAATTTTAAAAACTACTACTTTAGGTTATGACGGTAAAGGTCAGTATCGTATCAAATCAAAACAGGATTTAAATTCTTTAAATATTGATTTTTCAAAAGGATATATACTTGAAAAACTTGTAAAACTTAAAAAAGAAATATCAGTCATTATAACAAGATTTGGTAATAACAGTTATGAGATTTATGAGCCTATTGAAAATATCCATGAGGATCAAATACTCAAATATTCCAAAATACCTGCTGAAATTAACAAACGATTATTTGACGAGTCAAAAGAATGGTCAATTAGAATTGCTGAAGAGTTAAAATATATTGGAACTTTGTGCGTAGAATTTTTTATTGATAGAAATGAAAATTTATATGTAAATGAGATCGCACCAAGAGTTCACAATTCTGGTCATTTGACTATTAACGCATTCAATATAAGTCAATTTGAAAATCATATTAGAGCCGTATGTTCTCTAGAAAAGATTCCACTTAAAAAGATTTCAAATGCAAAAATGATTAATTTAATCGGAAACCAAATAATTCCGTATAGAAAAAATTTAAAGATTGATGATAATCAATTTTTCTTTGATTATCAAAAAAAAGAAGTTAAAACAAAAAGGAAAATGGGTCACATAACTACACTAATTTAAATGTTTAAAATTATAGAGGGCAACTTTGATCATTCAGAAGTAAATGAGCTTTTAAAAAAACACTTCATTGAACTCAGAGCCGCTTCACCTGAGGAGAGCACACACGTTTTGGACATCACTGGGCTTAAAGTTCCTTCAATAAAATTTTGGAGTTTGTGGGAAAATAACAGGTTATTAGGCTGTGGAGCATTAAAATTTTTAGATAAGGAGCATGGTGAATTTAAATCAATAAGAATTCATGACAACTTTAGAGGACAAAATATTGGAATAAAGTTAATTCAACATTTGATTATTGAGGCCAAAAAACATAATTTAAAGAGAATAAGTCTTGAGACAGGTGCTGGAAAATTTTTCGAACCTGCTAGAAAACTATTTAAAAAATGTCATTTTGAACCCTGTGAACCTTTTGCTGATTACAAAATTGATCCAAATTCGTTGTATTTTACAAAGCAAATTGACCACGATTAAAACAAAAATTATCATAAAGCATCAATTTTGTTGACAAAACTCATTTAATTTTGAAGAACCTGATATTACTTAATTATAAGTATTAAATTAATATAACAAAAAGTAAGAAGAAAAATATGAGTCTACAAGGAAAAGTAAAGTGGTTCAATCCTACCAAAGGTTTTGGTTTTATTGAAAGAGACGATAAAGAAAAAGATGTATTCGTTCATGTTTCGGCTGTAAGAGATGCTGGTATGAATGGTTTAGATGAGGGTCAAGCTTTGACTTTCGATGTTGAGGATGGTCCCAAAGGTCCTTCAGCAGTTAATTTAAAAACTGCATAATTTTCAAAATATCATTTATTGGCTACATTAATGTAAATTACAATTCTAGAAATTTAAAAATTTCTGTAGCCAATAACACATCTATTAATATATAAAAAATTTATGATAGGTATTCTTGGTGGAATGGGAACACAAGCAGGTTTAGACTTTTGTAATAAACTTGCAATTTTAAATAGAGGTAAAATAGATCAAGAATATCCCCTGTTTATTCTTTATAACAAAGCAAATATTCCAGGAAGGCCTGAGTCGATAGGTATTCACACTAGGAATCTGACTAAAAATTTAAATGTAAAAAAAAATAAAATAAAATATCAACTTGTTTTAAAAAGTTTAGTTAAAGGATGT
>CACBGZ010000015.1 GCA_902538915.1 uncultured Pelagibacteraceae bacterium
CATGGAAAATTTACAAATCAAAAGAAATTGAATTTATAGATTGTTTTTTAGTTGGATTATTTGCGGCTATCGGTTTTTTATCCAAATATTTGTTTATTTATTTGTTAATATCAATTGATTTGTTATTCATTTATTTAATTTTCATCAAAAAAATAAAAAAGTTTGACTTCAAATATTTAATAACTTTAGAGGTCTTTATAGTACTTCTAGTGCCACATATCATATGGTTATATAACAATGAATTTGTAACAATTGCATATGGTTTAAAGAGAACTGGTATTGAAGAAACTAATTTGATCGATCATATAAAACACCCAATCATTTTTTTGATTAAACAAATTGGTATACTCATTCCATTTTTCTTTTTAATCTGGATTTTGATAAAAAAAATTAAGTTTAGATTAAACCCAAAAGATAAAAAATTAATTTTTTTATATTCAATAAATATTTTACCTATTCTTTTAATACTATTAACTTCTGTTGTTACAGGATCAAAAATAAGAACGATGTGGATGACACCCTTTTATTTATTTTTTGGAGTACTATTCGTATATATGTTGCGATCTCAAATAGATTTAAAAAAAATTAAATTATTTTTATATAGTTTTTTATTTTTATTTTTTTTATCACCTGCTATTTACTCTTTCATTTCAGTTTCTCAAGCTGATAAGAGGACTGATTATCCAGGGAAAGATATTGCTAATAAAGTTCAATTTTTATGGGATCAAGATTTTGATAAAGAAATTGAATTTGTCACAGGAGATGAGTGGAAAGCAGGCAATCTCTCATATCATTTAAAATCACGACCCAAATGGGAAGGGCCTACTAATAATGAAAAATTAAACAAATCTTCACAATTTATTTGTTTAGAGGAAGTTTGTTTGGGAAGATATTAAAATATAAGATTAACTAAATGAAAATAAAAATTTTAATTCCTGTATATAATGACTGGCAGTCTTTATTTAAATTAATAGATGAAATTGATAATCTCCAAATTAACGAGGAATACCAAATTTCTATTTTAATTGTTAATGATTCATCTAACCATGATCGTGCTTCTGAAGAAAAAAAATTTAATAAAATTCAATCAATTAAAATTTTGAATATGGTTAAAAACCAAGGACACGCAAGATGTATAGCAACAGGCTTAAAATATTTATTTGAAAAAGATGATTTTGAATATGTTATACCGATGGATGGAGATGGTGAAGACAGACCAGAAGAAATTAAAGATTTTTTAAGTAAAATTGAAAATTCAAACAATAAGCCTATAGTTGGGGAAAGAGTTAAAAGATCAGAAGACTTAAAATTTAAAATTTGCTATGTTCTTCATAAGGTATTTACTTTTGTTTTTACTGGTCAA
This sequence comes from uncultured Pelagibacteraceae bacterium, assembly GCA_902538915.1. Lineage (GTDB taxonomy): Bacteria > Pseudomonadota > Alphaproteobacteria > Pelagibacterales > Pelagibacteraceae > Pelagibacter. Next base: position 1,364 of record CACBGZ010000015.1, read on the forward strand.
TTAATAAAATTTGGTAACTTTACATGTTTGCCAAAATCAGTTGTTGAGAAAATGATAAATGAAAAAGCTACTTGGAACAGTTTTTCTGGATCCTTAAAAAAAATTGAGAGAAATTTAGTGTCGATACCTTCAGTGAGAGGAAAAAGATATTTTGGTCCATCTAAAATGAGTTTTTATAATTTAATTAAACATTCTCTTTCAATTATTAGTGTTTTCAGAAAAACTTTTTTAATTCGTTCTGCTTTATTTATAATTTTATACATTTTACTAATAAAAAGTTATGCCTCATTTATAACTGCAATTCCAATTATATGTTTGTTAGTTGCTGTTTATTTAATTTCTAATCTGTCACTAAGAGAAAATCTAGATGAATTTAAAAATTCCTTAAAACAAATCAAAAATATAGACATTATTCAATGAAGAAAAGAGATCTTTACTACGAGCGTATACCTACTAAATTTTTTAGAGAGAATGTGAGATATCTAGGGAATATATTAGGGAAAGTAATCAAAGAACAAGAAGGTCAAAAATTTTTTGAATTGGTTGAAAAAGTTAGAAAATTATCAAAAGCTAATAAAATTAATCCAAATTTAAATCAAACCAACCGGAAAGTAGTTAGGGCAATTAAAAATCTTAGCCCAAAAAATTCTTTTAAACTAACAAGAGCGTTTACTCATTTTATGAATTTCATCAATCTAGCTGACTCAATTGATGCTTCTAGAAGCTTAAACGAGTACGAAAATAGTAAAAAAAAAATTTCAAATAATAATTTATTTATTGAAGAAATCTTTGAAGATCTTTTTAATAATAAGAATATTCCAGAAGCAAAAATTTATAATACTGCTAAAAATTTAAAAATAGGCATTGTTCTTACAGCTCATCCAACAGAGGTTAAAAGAAGAACTTTGATCCAAAAATATCATAATATAACAGAAATTCTTGAGCAAAGAGATCTCTTAAAACACTTTCCTTCAAAGTTGAAAATATTAGATAAAAAACTTTTTGATGAATTGACAATTATATGGAATACAGATGATTTAAAGAGGTTTAAACCCTCACCATTTGATGAAGCGAGATGGGGTCTAGCAATAATTGAAGATAGTTTGTGGGATACAATTCCTAAAGTTTATAGAAGATTAAATTCAATTTTTGTTCAAAACATGGATAAGGGCTTACCAAAAAACTTTAACCCAATAGAGTTTGGATCTTGGATGGGAGGTGATAGAGATGGCAACCCTAATGTGACTGCGGAAGTTACCAGAAAAGTCATTTTACTTTCAAGATGGGAAGCGGCAAAATTGTATGAAAAAGCTTTGACCAAAATAATCAGTTCTTATTCCATGGAAAAATGTTCAAAGAAAATTCTTAAAAAAGTTGGCAAATCATTTGAGCCGTATAGAGTATTTTTGAGACCTTTAAGAGATAAAATGAGAGTTACTCACAGATTAATAGAACAACATCTAGTAAGCAATAAACCTTTAGATCAAAAAAAACTATTAAGTTCTAGAGAGGAAATTTTAAAACCTTTAAGAGTAGTTAGAGAGTCTTTAGAGCAAAACCAAAATGAAAATATTGCTAGCGGCGAATTATTAGATTTAATGAGGCGAGCTAAATGTTTTGGTATAAATTTAGCAAGACTAGATGTTAGGCAGGAATCGTCAAGACATAGTCAATTAATCAGAGAATTTATAAAAAGAAGATTTAATAAAGATTATTTAAAATTAAGCGAAAACGAAAAAATTCAATTTTTGAAAAAACAAATAATTTCAAATAAAAATCAAATCAAAAAATTTCAATTTAAAAACAAAGAGAACAAAGAAGTTTGGTCAACATTTAAAATTTTAGCTGACGAACCAAGGGAGTGTTTAGGCGCATATGTAATATCAATGACAACATCAGCTTCAGATATATTATCTGTATCTTTTTTACAAAAGGAAGCAAATATCAAAAATAAATTAAGAGTTGTTCCACTCTTTGAAACCTTGGATGATCTTATTAACTCTAAGGAAATTATGGAAAAGTTGTTTTCACAATCGTGGTATAGAAAAATGATAGATAATGATCAAGAAGTAATGATTGGTTATTCTGACTCTAGTAAAGATGCTGGTAAAATTTGTGCAAGTTGGCATCAATATAAAGCTCAAGAAGAAATAATTAAATTAGGAAAAAAATTTGATGTGAACATAACCTTTTTCCATGGTAGAGGAGGTTCTCCAGGAAGAGGTGGCGGCCCTATTCAATCAACATTAAGATCACAACCTCCAAATTCTGTTAATGGAAAAATTAGAATCACAGATCAGGGCGAGGTCATTCAGCAAAAATATGGATACGAACCTTTAGCAAAATATAATTTATGCAGTTATATAGGTGCTGTCGCTGAAGCTACGCTAAATCCGCCACCAGAGCCAAAAAAAAATTGGAGATCTTTGATTGAAAAAATGGCTGAAATATCTAAAAACTCTTATAGAAAAAATATCAATCAAAGCTCCGACTTTATTAAATATTTTAAAACCGTGACTCCACACAAAGCACTTGGAAAACTTTCTATAGGCTCAAGACCTTCAAAGAGAAAAAATGTCGATAACATCAAAAGTTTAAGGGCGATACCATGGGTTTTTGCTTGGACACAAATTAGGCTTATGCTTCCAGCATGGCTGGGTAGCGCTGAAGCTTTAAGATATTCTTATATCTACCAGTTTAGAAAAACATTATTTGATATGGAGAGAAATTGGCCATTTTTTAATTCTATGCTTGATATGCTAGATATGGTTATCACGAAAGCTGATCCAGAAATATCAAAGATTTATGAGGAATATTTAGCTGATGATAGTCTTAAAAGAGTCGGAAAGAAACTCAGATTTCAATTTGATGTTATTAAAAAATTAAATAAAAAGATTACACCTAAGGAAATAATTGCATCAAGAAAACAATTTAGGTCATCAATCATTATTAGGAATATATATTCTGAGGTCTTAAATATAATTCAACCTATTGTAATTAAAAAAGTTAAAAATATTAAAAATAAAAAAGATAAAGCATATTTAAATGACGCATTATTGACTTCTATAGCTGGAATTTCTGCTGCTATGAAAAACACTGGTTGATGTTTTTAAAAAGTCTTTATTTTTTTATCTAACCTTAATTGTTGGCAAACAATAAAAATCGGCTGTATCTATTTTAGATGAATATTGTCTTCTCATGTTCCATTTTTTGTGAACACCAGCACTTGCAAGACTTAAAGTAGATCTACCGTATCTATAATTGGTATTATCAATTGATTGCATTAAAGTTTTTATTTTTTCATCTTTTTCAGAAGAAAATAAATTTTTTCTTCCATCATCATTGCGCAATCCAGTTAGCATCACACCAGCTTTCTGATAACGGCAGCCATTTTTGAAAATATTTTCTAGTATTGCAATTGCAGTTTTAACAGTTTCAATACTATTGTTTGTTGCAATAGGAAAATCAATTGTTTTAGCATTTGAATAATAACCATAATTTCTTTGAAATGGGCTAGTTCTAACAAAAACTGTAATTGCTTTTGCAACTAAAGACTCTGATCTAATTTTCTCAGATGCATTTAAACAATAGTTTGCAACCGCTTCTTTTAATTCTTGAAATTTTTCAATTCTTTTTCCAAATGACCTTGAAACGACACAGCTCTTTCTTTTCGTTTGTGTTGTCTCTAAGTCAATACATGGTACTCCTCTAAGTTCCATTGCAGTTCTTGAACTTAAAACGTTTGAACATTTTTTGATCCATGTATTAGATTTATTCTTAAGTTGTTTTGCATTGTAAATTCCATTCTTTTCATAAAACTTGGTAAGTTGTCTACCAACACCCCACACATCATTAATTTTAACTTTTTCTAAAATAGGATCTAAATTCTCAATGCCAATTAAACTTGTGACTCCTGATTGTTTTTTCTTTGCAATATGATTTGCAACTTTACTTAAAGTTTTAGTTTTAGCGATACCAATACTAGTTGGAATGCCAGTCCATTGTAAAACTGTTTCTCTAATTTCTCTTCCAACTTTTTCAACTTCAGTATCTGGAAAATTAGACAAATCTATAAATGCTTCATCAATTGAATACACCTCTATTTCAGTATTAAATCTTTTTAGAGTTCTCATTACCCTTCTAGATAAATCTCCATATAAAGAGTAATTCGATGAAAAAACTTCAACTTTATTTTTAACAATAATATCTTTTGCTTTAAAGTAAGGCTCGCCCATCTTGATCCCCAGCGCTTTTGCTTCATTGGATCTAGAAATGATACAACCATCATTATTGGATAAAACAACCACAGGTTTTTTTCTTATTTTTGGATTAAATAATCTTTCACATGAAACATAGAAAGAATTACAATCAACTAAGCCTATTTTTTTAGTACGTTGAATGGATGACATAAGTCACAACCCCCCCAGATAAAAACATCTTCTTCTTCATTAATTAAAATTCTATTAGAAAAATCTTTAGATCCCGAAGTTAAAAATTTTTTATCTCTTTCTTGAACTAAAGTTTTAACTACAAGCTCATCATGAACATTTGCAATAACTGTTGAAAAATTTTTTGGTTTTAAACTTTTATCGACAACCAATAAGTCTCCATCATTAATCCCAACATCGACCATGGATTTACCCTGAACTCTGATAATAAAAGTAGCAGGAACATTTTTGATTAAATGCATGTTTAGATCGATATCTTCCTCGATATAATCAGTGGCAGGTGATGGGAAACCAGCACCAGCTTTATGTAGATAATAGGGAATAGTTAGTTTCATGTTCTTGTTTTGTTCTAATTTATAGACCATTTATACAATGCACGCAAGAGGTTGTATTTTGAGTCCGTAATTGAATCAAAAGTGAATCAAAACGTGAACATCAAAACTATATTTTGTATGTCTGTGGATAAACTAAACTATAAATGGGTTAAACAGATGGATAAGACAAAAAAATTTTATCAAATTTTGAACTCAATAACAGAATTAGACTTAAAAAGTACGAAATATGAGTAAGTGAATAACGAGGTGGTAAAAAAAAATAAAAACTGTAAGTTGAA
>CACBGZ010000016.1 GCA_902538915.1 uncultured Pelagibacteraceae bacterium
CTAAAATATCGATTTTTAGACTTAAGAAGAAAAAAAATTCATGAAAATATTATACTAAGATCAAAAGTAATTTCATTTATTAGAGGCGAAATGGACAAGATGGGATTTTTAGAATTTCAAACTCCAATCTTAACTTCATCAAGTCCAGAAGGTGCTAGAGATTTTCTTGTTCCTAGCAGATTAAATCCAGGAAAGTTTTATGCTCTTCCTCAAGCACCTCAACAATTTAAACAATTAATAATGGTATCGGGTTTTGATAAATATTTTCAAATTGCTCCATGTTTCAGAGACGAAGATGCCCGTGCTGATCGTAGCCCTGGAGAATTTTATCAATTGGATTTAGAAATGTCATTTGTTGAACAGAATGACATTTTCGATGTTGTTGAGAGATTATTATTCAATACTTTTAAAAAATTCTCTAATAAAAAAATATTATCTGAAAAATTTCCAAGAATTTCATATTCTAACGCATTACTAAAATACGGTAGTGATAAACCAGATTTAAGAAATCCATTAATTATACATGATATTACTGAAATTTTTACGAGAGAGGATGTATCTTTTGAAATATTCAAAAAACTTGTAAAATCAGGATCAAAAGTAAGATGTATTGTAACCAAAAATACAAAAAATAAGCCAAGAAGTTTTTTTGATAACATTGATAGCTGGGCAAAGGAACAAGGCGCATCTGGATTAGCTTATTTTACTCTTGAAAATGAAAAAGAAGTTTCTGCAAAAGGACCAATTGGTAAGTTTTTTTCAAAGGACGCTTTAGAGGAGATAATGAAAAAAACTAAAGCAAAGGTAGGTGATAGTATTTTTTTAGCTTGTAATAAAAAAAATGAAGTAGAAAAAATTCTATCTTTGGCAAGAGATAAAATTGCACAAGATTTAAATTTAATAGATGATGATACTTTTGCTTTTTGCTGGATAGTTGACTATCCAATGTATGAGAAAGATGAGCTGAGTAATAAAATAAGATTTAGTCATAATCCTTTTTCCATGCCTCAGGGAGATCTGGATCAAATAGACTTTGAAAACCCTTTAGATATTCTGGCATATCAATATGATATAGTTTGTAATGGTATAGAGCTTTCATCTGGTGCAATCAGAAATCATATTCCAGAGCTAATGTATAAACTTTTTTCAATCGCAGGTTACAATAAAAAGCAAGTAAATGAAAAATTTAGTGGCATGATTAATGCATTAAGCTATGGTGCACCTCCTCATGGAGGAATAGCTCCAGGTATAGACAGGATAGTGATGCTTTTAGCAAATGAAAAAAATATCAGAGAAGTTACTATGTTTCCTATGAATCAGAATGCACAAGACTTAATGATGAAAGCTCCATCTGAAGTTAGTGATATACAATTAAAGGAATTAAATTTGTCTTTAAAATTAAAAAAATAACTCATTTTTTTCCTTTAAGACTAATTTTTACATCTGATAGATCTACTAAATTTTTTTTATAGTTATTTCTCACAAATCCCTTACTAGTTATATCTTTTACGATTTTTAAAAAATGATCTTGGTCATCAGAGTTTTTATCTTCTGCTACAGAGTTTTCTGAGGAGCCAATCGCAGGAGTATGAGCTAGATCTTCTCGGTTTTGATAAGAAATAGCCAATTCTCTAAAAATATAATCTAAAATAGAAGATGCAGTTAATATTCTATCATTACCATGAACTTTGCCTGATGGCTCAAATTTTGTGCCTATGAATGCGCTTATAAACTCATCTAAGGGAACACCGTATTGTAGACCCAAAGAGACTGCTATAGCAAAATTATTCATTAAAGCTTTTACCAACTCTCCCTCTTTACTTGTATCAATAAAAATTTCACCAATTTTTCCATCCTCGTACTCGCCCGTATGTAGATAAACTTTATGATCTCCAATAGTAGCTTTTTGGATGTATCCTTTTCTTCTATCTGGCATACTAAATCTCTTGCTGTAATTTTCTAAATTTTGTTTTTTTGATTTAATGATCTCTTCAAAATTTTTTGTTTCATTTTTTTTATTATCTTTTGAAATTTCAATTTTATGATCAATAATTTTTTTATTTTTGGGATCTAAATTTTTTGTTTTTCTATTATCAAGTTTGACATCTAGAACCTCAAATTTTCCATCATCTCTTTTTTCTAGATTTTTTAGCTCCGCCTCGTTTATATCATCTAGGTAATGATTAACCTTAAATGTACAGGTATAATATGTTTCAACTAAATATTTTGCCATTTAACCTCAATTTATTAAATTTATTTTGAATAATGAATCAAATCATTTATATACAAAAAGGAATTTTAGTCTAATTTAATTTATACAATTTTAAATTGAAACATTATTAATTTTATATGTTGACATTTTTTAAAAAAATTTTCATCTGGTGGAATCAAGATACCTTTGGAACGAGATTGCAAACAATCTTTTTTGGAAAATTGGTTGGCAAAGATAATTATGGAAATAAATATTACCAAAATAAAAAAGGGAAAAGATGGGTTATATATTCAAACGAAATTGATGCTTCGAAAATTCCACCAGAATGGTATTCGTGGATACATTATACTCCAAATAATCTTCAAAATAATCAAAAGCCTTCAAAATATTCTTGGCAAAAACCTCACCAGCCTAATCTAACAGGAACAAAAAAAGCATATTACCCAAATAAAAATAACAATGAAAATTCAAAAAAGTATAAAACCTGGAAGAATTAATTTTTTTATAAGCTTTTTATTAATATTTTTTTTATTTACTCCAGATACTATTTCAGAAGTAAAAGATAAAACTACAAAAAAATATACTGAAATCAAAATTTTAGATAAAATAAGTTCTAAAAATATTTCACTTAAACTTATTAATGGCGAAAATTTTGAGTATTCCGATTTGCTTATTAAAAGCATAAAATGTAAACACTCTGAATTTGACGATGATCCAGAAATTACAGCGTATGTTCAGGTAATAGATTTAAATGATAAAAAAAAAGATGAAGTATATGTTTTTAATGGATGGATGTTTTCATCTAGTCCATCTATAAATCCATTTGATCACCCTGTTTATGATATATGGTTAACTGGCTGCGATTAAATTAATTTTTCATTATCAAGCCAACTAACATTAAAGTTAGATTTTAAAAATTTATCATGATTTAATAATTTTTTATGAAGAGGTATTGTTGTCTTTATTCCTTCAATTACAAACTCATCTAAAGACCTATTCATTCTTTGAATAGCTTCAGTTCTATTCCTGCCATGACAAATAAGTTTACAAACCATACTGTCGTAATAAGGAGTTACTTTAAGCCCCTGGAATATTGCACCATCCACTCTAGTTCTAAATCCAGAGGGTTGGTGACACATTTCAATAGTACCTGGTGAGGGTTGAAAATTTTTACTTGGGTCTTCTGCATTAATTCTACATTCTATTGCATGGCCACGTGGGTTTATATCACTTTGTGTAAGAGCAGTTTCACCTGAATATGCAATCCATATTTGCTCCTTAATTATATCTACTCCAGTAACCATTTCGGTTACAGGATGTTCAACTTGAACTCTTGCATTCATTTCTAAAAAATAAAACTTTCCATCTTCATATATAAATTCAACTGTGCCTGCCCCCTCATAGCCAATTTTGCTTACCATATTTACAGTTTTTTGAAAAAGATCTTTTCTTATTTGATCATTTAAAACTGGGCTTGGTGTTTCTTCAATTAATTTTTGATGTCTTCTTTGTACTGAACAATCTCTTTCATGCAAATGAACAGTTCTGTTTTTCCCAGACAATACTTGAACTTCAATATGTCTTGGGTTTTGAAAAAATTTTTCAATATAAACTTCATCGTTACCAAAATATTTTTTTGCTTCTGATTTTGCTGTCGAAAAAAGTGTTTCGAATTCTTCTTCCTTATTAATAATTTTCATACCTTTTCCACCACCACCTCCAGCTGCTTTAATTAAAACAGGAAATCCTATTTCTTTACATAGTTTTTTAGCTTCAGAAATATCATTTATGCCACCCTCTGATCCTTCGATTACTGGTAAACCATTTTCTTTTGCTATTTTTTTTGCTTGGATTTTGTTACCCATCATTTCGATGTGTTTTGACGATGCTCCAATGAATTTTATTTTATTTTCCTCTAAAATTTTAGCAAAATTTGCATTTTCAGATAAAAATCCATAGCCAGGGTGCACTGCTTCTGCATTTGTTAAATCTACAGCTGAGACTAAAGCTGGAATATTTAAATAACTGTTAGCAGGTTGATGAGATCCTACACAAACACTTTCGTCAGCTAATTTTACATGCATACTTTCTCTATCTACATCTGAATGAACAGCGACTGTTGAAATTCCCCATTCTTTACAAGCTCTGATAATTCTTACTGCAATTTCCCCACGGTTTGCAATTAAGATTTTTTTAAACATTATTCTAAAATGATTATTGTTTGCCCAAATTCAACTGGTTGCCCATCCTTAACACAAACTTCTCTAACTACTCCGTCCGCAGATGAGGGAACATGATTCATTGTTTTCATTGCCTCAACAATCATAACAGTATCACCTTTTTTTATTTTCTTTCCCACTTCAACAAATTTTTTTGCACCTGGCTCAGGGGCGTGATAAGCGGTGCCAATTATGGGGGATGTTACCTCAATCCCGGTTTTTTTCTGAATATTATTTTCTTTGTTTTTAAAAACTTGATTTTGTTGAAGATTTGAAGAAGGCGATTGATTACTTATGGAAATATTATTTTTCGAAACTTTTATTTTTTTGTCTTTTTCAGTATATTCTAATTCTGTAAGATTAAATTCATTAAGGTAATCACTTAATTCTTTAATAATTTTTTTATCAATTTTCATTATTTAAAAGTTTGTGCATTGAAATTATGGCTAAAATATAACCATTACCACCCAGACCAAAAATACCTCCAGTAACTACATCGCTAATAAGAGATTTGTGTCTAAATTTCTCTCTTTTATATATATTTGAAATATGTAGTTCTATTATTGGTTTTTTAAATACACTTAAAGCATCCCTAATTGCAATTGAAGTATGAGTAAAAGCTGCGGCGTTAATAATTATACCATCAAATTTTTTTAAAGAATCCTGAATAAAATTTACTATTTCCCCTTCAATATTAGACTGGGCGAACTCTATATTTAGCCCTAATTCTTTAGATTTACTTATACATTTTAATTTTAGTTCCTCATAAGTGATAGACCCATATTGAGATTGTTCTCTATCCCCTAATAGATTAAGATTTGGACCATTAATAATAATAATATTATTATTCATTTGACTCTTATATACGATGAAAAAAATAAAAAAAATAAAAATTAATTTGAATGGTAAAGAGAAACAAATAGCTGAAAATTCAAAAATTGATAAGCTTTTAAATGATTTAAAAATACCAGTTAGAAAAGTGGCTATAGAGTTAAATCAGGAGATTTTAAACAAAAAAGAATTACACAAAATTAGATTAAAAAAAAACGATAATATTGAAATTGTTCATTTTATTGGAGGCGGCTAAAATTTATGAAAGATCGATTTGTAATAGCTAGAAAAAAATTTGGTTCAAGATTAATTGTAGGAACTGGAAAGTACAAGAACATGAAAGAATGTGCAAAAGCTGTAAAACTATCAGGAGCAGATATTGTTACAGTTGCAGTTAGAAGAGTTAATATTTCAGATAAAAAAAAACCTCTACTGATGGATTACATCAATCCAAAAAAAATTACATATTTGCCTAACACTGCAGGATGTTTCAATTCTAAGGAAGCACTTAGAACATTGAGACTTGCAAGAGAAATAGGAGGGTGGAGGTTAGTCAAGTTGGAGGTGCTTGGTGACCAAAAAAACTTATTTCCTGAGATGATCGAAACACTTAATTCAACAGAAATTTTAGCAAAAGAGGGGTTTAATGTTATGGTTTACTGCAACGATGATCCTTTAATGGCAAAAAGATTAGAGAATGCTGGTGCATCTGCTATAATGCCCTTAGCTGCGCCTATAGGATCAGGTTTGGGTATTTTAAACACTGTTAATATAAAAATTATAAGAAAACAAACAAGATTACCTTTGATAATAGATGCAGGCTTGGGTCAGGCATCAGATGCTACAATTGCAATGGAATTAGGTTGTGATGGGGTATTGGTCAATACTGCTATTGCAAAGGCGAAAAAACCCTTTGATATGGCTTTGGCTTTTAAAAATGCTGTTATAGCAGGAAGACAGTCTTAT
>CACBGZ010000017.1 GCA_902538915.1 uncultured Pelagibacteraceae bacterium
GTTTTTTTCGATTTATTTTTGATATCGATTATATACTCGGGTATAATTAATTTATTATCTGAAATAATGTCAATTTTAATTTTATTTTTTTTTTCAAAATAAGTTAAATCTTCAAAGAAATTTTCTTTTAAGAAATTTGAAATTTTTTCACATACTTTTAGTTCAACAAATTTAGCCTTATTTAAAACCGATTTTATTTCTACAATTTTTAAAATTTTTTGGGCAAAAGACTCATCTGTTAAAGAAATTTTCCATTTTATCGCACTTTCTCTAAGTCTTTGTCTTGACATTTCTAATAATCCAAAATTACTAATTCTACCAATTTGAATTCTAGCTCTATCAAGTCTACATCTTTCTTTTAGCTTTCTTTCCACTAATTTTCTATTTCCGTAACTTAACATATCAATAAAATCGATTATAATTAAACCAGATAAATCTCTGATTTTAATTTGTCTTGCAATTTCTTCAGCCGCTTCAAGATTTGTATCAAGGGCTGTATTTTCTATATTTTTTTGCTTTATGGAGCTTCCTGAATTTATATCGATTGATACCAAAGCTTCAGTCGGGTTAATTACTAGATATCCTCCAGAATTTAATTTTATTTCTGAGTCAAAAATCTGATTTAATTTTTGCTCAATATTTTCATGAATAAAAAGAGGAATTTTACCTCTGTATTTCTTTACTTTTTTGACATGCGAGGGTATTAACATTTTCATAAACGATTGAGCTTTCTTATATCCCTCATTTCCTTCCACTATTATATTTTTAGTATTTTCATCGTACATATCTCTTAAAGTTCTTTTAATAATTTCACTTTCTTGATGAATAAGTGACGGTGCTATTGAGTTTATAGCTACATCTTTAATTTGATTCCATGTATTCTTTAAAGTTTCAAGATCATGATTAATCTCATTTTTTGTTTTATTACTTCCTGCAGTTCGGACTATAAGACCCATTTCTTTAGGAATATCAATTTCATTTAATATAGATCTTATTTTTTTTCTTTCTGCAGGATTAAAAATTTTCCTAGATATACCTCCGCCTTTAGGTGTATTAGGCATAAGAACTATATATTTTCCTGCGATAGAGATAAAAGTACTAAGAGCAGCTCCCTTTTGGCCACGTTCATCTTTTATAACTTGAACTAATATTACTTGATTAGGCTTGATGACTTCTTGAATCTTATATCTTTTGAATTTGGGTTTAATTTCAATTTTACTTTCTAAATCTTTTTCTAGATCTTCTTTCTGATTTTCTTTATTCTCCCCAACTTTTTCGACTGGCTCCACTGGGTCATTAGCTTCGAGTTTACCATCAGCTAAATTTTCATTATCAATTGCCTCAACTTTTTTTGATAATTCCTCTCTTATTCTTTCTTCTTCAATTTTTATTTTTTGTAAATCACTTTGAGGTATTTGATAATAGTCTGATTGAATATCGTTAAAAGATAAAAATCCATGTCTCTCTCGACCAAAGTCCACAAAAGCAGCTTGAAGAGAGGGTTCTATTCTACTTACTTTTCCAAGATAAATATTATTCTTTATTAAATTGTTCTTTAAACCTTCATATTCGTAATCTTCAATGTGCTCACCTGATTTAAGAACAACCCTAGTTTCATTTGGATGCGATGCATCAATATATAAATTTTTTTCCATAAAATTTGAGATAATTTTTTTGTTAATTTAAATTGCATAAAATTTTGTGTTTCTAAGCCTTATATTTAACAAATTCCTTTATATAATGGAATCAAAATGAGTAAGTTTTTAAAAAATATTACAATATTGCTAACTAGCTCAATACTACTTTTAGGAGTGTTAATTTTTAGTATTTTATGGAGTTTTTCTAATAAAATCCCAGATTATAAATTTTTAAAAAATTATAAACCACCTGTTTCTAGTAAAGTTTATTCTGGTGACGGTACATTAGTTGCAGATTTTTCTCGAGAAAAAAGAATTTTTGTTCCTTATGATTCCATACCATCAAATGTTATAAATTCCTTTTTGTCAGCAGAGGACAAAAATTTTTTTACTCATCCGGGAGTTGATGCTAAAGGAGTTTTAAGAGCAATTATCAAAAACGTATCAAATATTATCAAATCAAAAAGGTTAGAAGGTGCTTCAACTATTACTCAACAAGTAGCTAAAAATTTTTTATTAACTAATGAAGTTAGTATAAATAGAAAAATTAAAGAGGCCATACTTGCTTTTAGAATTGAAAGAGCCTTAACAAAAGAGAGAATTTTAGAATTATACTTAAACCAAATATATCTAGGTGGTGGTGCTTATGGGGTGGCTGCAGCTAGTCTAGAATATTTTGATAAGTCAATCAAAGATCTTAATTATGAGGAGTCTGCTTTATTAGCTGCTCTTCCAAAAGCTCCAAGTAAATATAACCCATATAGAAATATAGAATTAGCTAAGTTTAGAAGAAATTTAGTTTTAAATAATTTATTAGAAAATAAATACATTGATGACCAAACTCATCAAGAATTAATAAATAAAAAGATATCTTTGAGAAAAAAAGAAAAAGTATTTTTAGAGGATGCTCAATATTTTATTGAGGACGTTAGAAAAAAAATAATTGAAGATTTAACTTATGATAGAGTGTACAAGCAAGGATTCAATATAAATACCCCAATTGATTTAAATTTACAACAAATTGCTACAACTTCTTTAAGAGAAGGGCTTTCTTCATATGATAAAAGAAAAGGTTGGCGAGGCCCGCTTACAAATATAAAAAAATATAAAAAAGATTGGTTTCAAGATTTAGGAAATTATAAATTAGAAAAATCAATTAATTGGAAATTAGCTATTGTAAAAAAAATAAATCAATTTTCTACAATTATTGAAACAGAAGATAATGAAAAAGGAAGTATTAGGTATAATGATATTTCTTGGACTAAAAAAGAATTTGAGGAGCTTTTTAAAATTGGAGATGTGATTTATGTTAAAAAAATAGACAATAATTTTTTTAGTCTGAAACAATTACCAAAAATTAATGGAGCAATAGTTGTGATGGATCCTTATACTGGAAGGGTATTAGCAATGAGCGGTGGATTTAGTTTTAAACAGAGTGAATTTAACAGAGCAACTCAGGCACTAAGACAACCAGGCTCTGCCTTTAAGCCATTTGTTTATGCTTTAGCATTAGAAAATGATTACTCTCCATCTACACTAATTTTAGATGCACCATTAGTTTTAGATCAAGGAGAGGATTTAAAACAATGGAAACCTGAAAACTACGGGAAAAAATTTTATGGACCATCAACTCTGAGAACAGGTCTTGAAAAATCTAGGAATTTAATGACTGTTAGGATAGCTCAAAATCTTGGATTAAATAAAATAGTCCATTTTTCTGAACAGCTAGGTATTTATGATAAACCTGATGAACTTTTATCTATATCTCTAGGATCAGCAGAAACAACATTGATAAAATTAACTTCAGCTTATTCAGCTTTTGTTAATGGTGGCAAACTTGTTAGCCCAATTTTAATAGATAGAATTCAAGATAGTGAAGGTATTACGATTTTAAATAATGAAATTAGAAAATGCAAAAATTGTGATCAGATTTCCTATTTAAGTAAAAATTATCCAATAATAACTGATAGTTATAAACAAATTTTTTCTCCCCAGACGGCTTACCAAATGACATCAATTTTAGAGGGCGTCATATTAAGAGGCACAGGTAAAAAATTGAGAGATTTAAATTTAAATATCGGCGGTAAAACTGGTACTACAAATAAAAATACTGATACATGGTTTATAGGTTTTACCTCAAACCTTGTTATAGGTGTTTATGCTGGTTCTGATAATCCAGAACCATTAGGCAAGTATGAAACTGGAGCAAAAACTGCATTACCAATTTTTAGAAATTTTATTGAGAAAACAATTTTAAAATCAGAGTCTAGACCTTTTAAAGTGCCAGATGGAATAATAATGATGGTCGTAGACCCACAAACAGGGCAGAGAGTCAAATTTTCTTCGAAAGATACCATTATTGAAAATTTTAAAAAAAAAGATATTGCTAATAATGAAGTTTTAAATACTAATATAAATCTTGAAGACTCAAATAATATATTTAAGTTTTATTAATGGAAAATACGATACTTGCTCATTTAGAAGAAATTCAAAAAATTAACTTAAGAGTTAAGGAGTTTCTTTGAAAAGAAAAACATTTTTGAAAAATTAAAAGTTATAAATAAAAAAATGTTAGAATCTGATTTCTGGCAAAACAAATCTACATCAAAAAAAATCTTAAAAGAAAAAAAATTATTTGATGATTTAACTAATTCATACAAAAATTCATTAAAGAATTTAAGTGATTTTAAAGCGCTGTATGAATTGGCATTTGAAGAGGATAATAACGATTTATTAAAAGAATTAACTAATAATCTAAAAAAATTAAAAGAAGATATAAAAAAAACTGAAATCAAATGCTTTTTATCTAATGATGCAGACTCTCTTGATTGTTATATCGAAATTCATGCTGGAGCTGGAGGGACCGAAAGTCAGGACTGGGCAAACATGCTTAGAAAAATGTATCTTAAGTGGGCAGAAAGTAAAAAATTTAATTACAACTTAATTAGTGAGCACAGAGGAGATGAGGCTGGAATTAAATCCTCTACAATTAAAATTGAGGGAGATTACACTTTTGGATGGTTAAAAAAAGAGTCTGGCATTCATAGACTAGTAAGGATTTCACCTTTCGACTCAGGAGCTAGACGGCACACAAGCTTTGCAAGTGTTTGGGTTTATCCAGTTGTTGATGAAAATATTAAAATCGAGATATTGGATAAAGATATAAGAATAGATACTTATAGATCGAGTGGAGCTGGTGGACAACATGTTAATACAACTGATAGTGCCGTAAGGATTACGCAT
>CACBGZ010000018.1 GCA_902538915.1 uncultured Pelagibacteraceae bacterium
AGAATTTAATTTAAAACCAAAAGGTATACCTAAATTTTTTAATTCGTCTAAGTTTAATAGAAAATTTTCTGGAGAGACACACGAAAGTATTAATCCCAGTAAATTATCATTTTTTTTATTTTTTATAATATCAGAAATTTTTTCTCCACTGGGCATAGTTTTTCCTTGTGATATATGCGCCCCAATAAGATATGGTTTTTTGAATTCGTGAATACTTTTGATTGCTAATTCAAGTTCTCTGATACTACTAATTACATCTAGATAGAAAAAATCACTATAAGGATTTAATAATTTAGCATGTTCATAAAAGTCCTGACTAATCTCATCACTTGATCTATCATCTTTTTTATAAGTTAAATTTTGAGGAGGCAAACCTCCAGCAACAAGAATATCTGGATATATCTCTTTTGTTTTTTTTGCTAATTCTCCAGCTTTTTTATTTAAATATTCAAATTTATTTTCTACTTTATTTTCTCTTAATCTAATTTTTCTGGACGCAAAAGTGGTAGTTACTATTACTTCTGCACCAGCTTTGATGTAATCAACATGTGTATCATAAAGCAGCTTATGATACTTTTCGTTTAGTATTGCGGTGGCACTCCACAAAGTTCCTTGTGGTTTCATTCCCCTAGCCAAAAGTTCTTGGCCCATACCACCATCTAATATTCTTGTTTTTTTAAAGAAATTGATATCCATTTGATTTTTTATAAATGAGAATGATGATTTTTTTTTTGATTTTTTTACGATTGAAATATTAAAGATTTTTATTATAACCACAAGATGTAGTAATCGTACAATTGTAAGTAGAAAATAAAGTATTATAAAATTAGCAACAGCCTGTTTTTTCGAGTTTAATGCAGAATGGCTATTAAAAGAAAAAAAATAGCAAAACTAAAGACCAAAAAAAGAAAATCTAAATTGGTCAAAACTTCTAGAAAAAAAATAAAAACGAAAAAAAAGTTGTGACAAAAAAGTCTGCGACTAAGAAGCGTTCAAAAAAGTCTAGAAAAAAACATAAGCTAAAAACAATAAAAAAAACAAGAGGAGTAAAAAAAATGAGTGCAGAAGCAATGAAAGTGTCATCTGTATTAGATACTTCTCATTTAAAGGTTAAATTTCCATTTAAAGCCAAGTATGGAAACTACATAAATGGAAAATTTGTAGAACCTAAATCAGGCAAATATTTTGATAATGTTAGCCCGATATCAAATGAGAAAATCTGTTCAGTTGCACGATCAAATGAACAAGACGTTGAAGCAGCATTGGATGCAGCTCACGCAGCTTTTCCTGAATGGGGAAAGACAGACATCACAACTAGATCTAACATATTGTATAAGATTGCTGATGTTCTAGAGAAGAATCTAAACTTATTAGCTACAGCTGAATGTTTAGATAACGGAAAACCTATAAGAGAATGTATGGCAGCAGATTTACCTTTGGTTATTGATCATTGGAGATATTTTGCTGGTGTGATTAGAGCAGAAGAAGGATCAATTGCTGAAATTGCTAATAATCAATACTCATACAATTTTCATGAACCACTAGGAGTTGTCGGTCAGATAGTTCCATGGAATTTTCCATTATTAATGGCAACATGGAAATTAGCACCAGCTTTAGCTGCAGGAAACTGTTCGGTATTAAAACCAGCTGAGCAAACACCAGCTTCTATTATGGTAATGATGGAACTTATTGGAGATTTATTACCTCCTGGAGTTGTTAACATCGTCAGTGGTTTTGGACTAGAAGCAGGTAAACCTTTAGCATCATCTAAAAGAGTTGCTAAAGTTGCCTTTACTGGTGAAACAACAACTGGAAGATTGATTATGCAGTACGCTGCACAAAACATTATTCCAATTACTTTAGAGTTAGGCGGAAAATCCCCTAATATTTTCTTTGAAGATGTCATGGAAAAAGATGATGATTTCTTTGATAAGTGTATTGAGGGTTTTGTAATGTTCAATCTTAACCAAGGTGAGGTATGTACTTGTCCGAGTAGAGCTTTAATACAAGAGTCTATCTATGATAAATTCATGGAAAGAGCTATTGCTAGAACAAAAGCTGTTATTCAAGACAATCCTTTAAAAATGGAAACCATGATTGGAGCTCAAGCATCTGTAGAGCAAATGGAGAAGATTAAATCTTATCTTGAGCTTGGAAAAAAAGAAGGTGCTAAGGTTCTTACAGGAGGAAGTGCTGCTAAACTTAATAGTGGATTGGAAAAAGGTAATTATATTCAACCAACTATTTTTGAAGCTAATAACAGCATGCGAATTTCTCAAGAAGAGATCTTTGGACCTGTTGTATCTGTAATTAAATTTAAAGATGAAGCAGAGGCATTGAAAATTGCTAATGATACTCTTTATGGTTTAGGCGCAGCTGTATGGACTAGAAATGGTAATATAGCTCACAGAATGGGTAGAGCAATACAAGCAGGGATAGTATGGACCAATTGCTATCACGCTTATCCAGCTCACTCTCCATTTGGTGGTTACAAACAATCTGGGGTTGGAAGAGAAACTCACAAAATGATGCTTAATCATTACAGACAGAATAAGAATCTTCATGTTTCTTATGCTGAGAAAAAATTAGGCTTCTTTTAATCAAATAATATATACTGGTCCATGATTCGATATCATGGGCCAGAGAAAAAATATGAAAGTATCTGCAACACATTCGGCATTAAATTTATTATCGGAATTAAAAAAGAAATATGGAGAAAAATTGATGTTTCACCAATCAGGGGGTTGTTGTGATGGAAGTGCACCAATGTGTTTTCAAGAAGGAGAATTTCCGTTAGGCGACAATGATATAAAACTTGGTGAAATAGGCGGAGTTCCTTTTTATATGAATGGTGATCAGTATGAAAAATGGAAACATACGGATCTTACAATAGACGCTGTAGAGGGAATTGGAGGCATGTTTTCATTAGACAATGGGACGGGAAGAAGATTTTTAACGAAATCTGAGATATGTCTTGTAGTGGATAACGAAAATCCAAATCATTAAAAAAAAGTAAAACATTAATGTCGGTCTTTCTGAGCTCACAAAAAATAATTAAAGATTGGATAGATTATAATGATCATATGAACGTATCTTATTATCTACTGATTTTTGACAAATATGGTGCTGATACTTTAAATAGCATATTCAAAATGGGAGAACACTCAGCCAAAACAACTGGTAAAAGTACTATGATCGTTGAGTCAAATATCACCTATAATCAAGAACTCAAACTTGGTGATGAGGTAGATGTTAACCTAGTTTATTTTGACCACGATAAGAAAAGACTTCAATATAAAATGGAGATGGTTCACAAAGAAAAAAAGTTTCTTGCATCAACTATAGAAGTTCTAGCTCTATACGTTGATTTAAATAATAGAAAAGTATCTGAATTTGAAGACGAAAAGGTAAAGATTATGGACGATTATATTAAAGAGAATTCTTCAAAATTTACAAATGACAATCTTAAACTTTCCTCAAAACTAAAAAAAAATTAATATAACTCCCAGTCCGCAACTGGAAGTTATACCAAAAATTATTGACCTGGTGCTTTGTAACCGATTTTACTTGCTTTAGTTGTGGCTTTTGTAAAATCAATTGCTTCAAGTATTGTCAAGTTTTTTACAGCACCTGATGCTTCAACGACTAATTTAATTGCAGCAAAATCATCAAAGCTTGGAACATCAGTAACAACAACAAAATCATAAGAGCCTCTTACAATATCCATGCTGTGCATTGTTCCACCCATAGCTTTTGTTAACTGTTCTACAACTGCTTTTCTATCACTCG
Organism: uncultured Pelagibacteraceae bacterium; assembly: GCA_902538915.1. Classification (GTDB taxonomy): domain Bacteria; phylum Pseudomonadota; class Alphaproteobacteria; order Pelagibacterales; family Pelagibacteraceae; genus Pelagibacter. The sequence continues at coordinate 3,790 of CACBGZ010000018.1, forward strand.
TTGGATCTTTTAAAAATCCTTGAAAAGCTTTTTCAGTGTAATTTCCCATTATATATGCTTTCATATTGACTCCTTTTTTTTAAAAATAGTATCATCTAATTAGAGATTATTAATGTGTAAAAATTACATAGTAGACACACCCTATAGTAATGCTAAATTGAACTTATGTACGAAAAATTCGGGCAATTCATTGATGGTAAATGGCAAAAATCATCAGATGAGGGAACTTACGAAGTAATCAATCCTGCAAATGAAGAAGTTTTGGGAAAAGTCTCAAAAGCTACAACTCAGGATGTTGAGAGAGCATTAAAGTCTGCTGCAAAAGGATTAGAAGTTTGGAAAAAAACTGCTCCATGGCAGAGATCTTATATCATTAGAAGAATTGCGGATAAAATGAGAGAGAAGCAAGATGTGCTTGCTAAGTGGATGACACTTGAAGTTGGAAAACCTTTTGCAGAAGCTAAAGGTGAAGTTAATGGTGCTGCGGATATTTTTGAGTGGAATGCTGAAGAAACAAAAAGAATTTATGGACAAACTGTTGAAAGCAGATTTGAAGACACAAGAGTTCATGTTTATTATCAGCCAGTTGGTGTTGTAGCAGCATTAACTCCCTGGAATTTCCCCGCAGTGTTATCTGCAAGAAAAATTTCAACGGCGTTAGCAGCTGGCTGCTCGGTAATAGTTAAACCCGACGTAATAACCCCTGGTATTGTAATGGAGATGGTTGATATATGTAAAGAGTGCGGTGTGCCACCAGGTGTAGTAAATCTTTTGTCAGGTGATCCACCTAGTATTGCACAACAATTGATTGCATCAGATATAGTCAAAAAAATTTCAATTACTGGATCATCAAGAGTAGGTAAATTAATACTGAAACAAGCTGCAGATAAAGTTCAAAGAGTAACAATGGAGCTATCAGGTCATTCACCTTTTATTGTATTTGATGATGCTGATATTAAAAAAGCTGCTGATATGGCAATAGCTGCTAAATTTAGAAACAATGGTCAAGTTTGTATATCGCCTAACAGATTTTATATACACGAG
>CACBGZ010000019.1 GCA_902538915.1 uncultured Pelagibacteraceae bacterium
TATCATTGGAAGTTCTTTCATTACTTTAATTTTTTCCCCATTAAACTCTAAAATAATATCTCCAGCTTTAACTCCTGCTTTATCTGATGGACTGTTTTCCGCAACACTAGCAACCAGTGCGCCTCTTGGCTCGTCTAATTTTTCTACCTCAGCGATTTCTTTTGTAACATCTTGAATTCTGACTCCTAACCACCCTCTTTTTGTTTCGCCAAATTCAATCAATTGATCAATTACTATTTTTGCACTGTTAGATGGAATGGCAAAACCAATTCCTATAGAACCACTTCTGCCAAAAATAGCAGTATTAATTCCTATCACATCTCCATTCATATCAAATAATGGCCCACCAGAATTTCCTGAATTTATCGATGCATCGGTTTGTATATAATCCTCGTATCTTGATAAACCTATTGATCTATTTCTTGCTGAAATTATTCCTGAAGTTACCGTTCCACCTAAACCAAAGGGATTACCAATTGCAATTACCCAATCTCCTATTCTTGCTTTATCAGAATTACCAAATTTAACAGGAGTAAACTTTTCGTTTGTTTCTAATTGTAAAATAGCAATATCTGATAATGGATCAGACCCTATAACTTTAGCATTATAATCTTTATCTCCATTCACTCTTATAATTATACCTTCTGCATCTTGGATTACGTGATTATTAGTAACCACTATACCTTTTTCGTCTATAATAAATCCTGATCCTAAAGCAGAGGATTTTCTTTCTTGTGGAGCACCAAATTCTTTAAACATATCCTCAAACGGTGAGCCTGGGGGAAATTGGAAAGGAAATGGATTTGATTGAGTAGTAATTGTTGTGGTTGTAGAAATATTGACAACTGACGGCATTAATTTTTCTGCTAAATCGGCAAATGAACCTGGTATTTCTTTAGAGAAAGATTTTGCCTGGACAGTTAAAATTAATAGAGTTGTTACAAAGAAAATTTTTAGTTTATTCATATTAGCTTTTAGCGAAGTAAATAATGATAAACCCGATTAATGCAAAAATTAGTCCAGCACTTCTAAGCTGATTATCATTAATTAATTCCAATTTTTTTAACATACTTTTCATTTTTGCTGGAAATATGGCATATAAAAGACCCTCTATAAATAAGAATAGACCAAAAGCTATGATCAATTCCCTCATCAAAGTTTAATTAGATTGGGGCTGCTTTATATTTCCAAAGAATTTAAAAAACTCACTGTCAGGTGATAAAATTAAAGATGTTTCACCACCAATTAAAGCTTTTTCATATGCTTGCATTGCTCGATAAAATGCAAAAAATTCTGGATCTTGGCCAAAGGCACTAGCAAATATATTATTTCTCTTACCATCACCTTCACCTTTCATAATTTCAGATTTTTTTTGCGCATCAGCTAAGATGACAGTTACTTCTTTATCCGCTGTTGAAGTAATCGTTACAGCCATCTCTGCACCTCTTGCTCTAAATTCTTTTGCTTCTCTTTCCCTTTCAGTTTGCATTCTTCTAAAAATCGCATCACTGTTTGCTTGAGGAAGATCGGCTCTTTTTATTCGGACATCATTAATTTTTATACCGAAGTTTTCAGCTTCATTATTAACACCCTCTTGAATTAAAGCCATTTGTTTTGTTCTATCTTCAGACAATAAAGTTTGAAGTTCTTGCTGACCTAAAACATTTCTAATTCTAGAATTAATAATTGTTGCTAATCTTGATCTAGCAACCCGTTCATTACCCACAGAAATATAAAATTTTAAAGGATCGACTATTTGAAACCTTGCAAAAGCATCCACGATTAGTCTTTTTTGATCTGAGGCAATTACTTCTTCTGGTGGAGTATCTAAGTTTAAAATTCTCTTATCTAAGAAAACCACGTTTTGTATAAATGGAATTTTAAAATTTAAACCTGGTTTTACAATTATTCTTTTTGGATCACCAAACTGTAAAACGATAGCTTGGTTTACCTCTTTTACAATAAAGATTGAAAAAAACAACGTAACTGCAATTGCAACACTTATACCAGCAATAACTTTTCCTATATTCATAATTTAATTAGTCACTTTCTTTTTTAACTCAGGCAGTGGTAAATACGGTACTACACCAGATCCTGCATTCTTTTCTATAATTACCTTATCTATGTCTGCTAAAACTTTTTCCATTGTCTCTAAATACATTCTTTCTTGTGTAACTGATTTTGCATTTTTATACTCATTATAAATTGCTAAAAATCTACTTGCTTCACCTTCTGCTTTTGCAACAACTTCTTTTTTATATGCTTCAGCAGCTTGCAATATTTTTGCGGCTTCACCCCGTGCTCTTGGTATCACATCATTTGCATATGCCTCAGCTTCGTTTTTAGATCTTTCCATGTCAGCTCTCGCAGCTTGAACATCTCTAAAGGCATCAATTACTTGATCTGGTGGATCGGCTTTTTGTGTTTGAACTTGAGTAATTTGAATACCACTTGTGTATTCATCTAAAATTTTTTGAATTATCTCTTGTGTATCAGTTTCTATCAAAGATCTTCCCTCAGTAAGAATAGGTTGAATATTTGACCGAGCAATTACTTCTCTCATTGCAGTTTCAGCTGCAGCTTTTACAGTGCCCTCTGGATCTTGAATTTTAAATAAAAAATTTCCTGCATCTTTGATTACCCAAAAGACAGAAAAATCTATGTTAACTATATTTTCATCTCCAGTTAACATTAAACTTTCTTGTGGAACATCAGCAACTCCTCCTTGAGAAGAAAATCCACTGTCTCTTTCAGATCTAAAACCTATATCTATTCTGTTAACCTTAGTAACTTTTGGAGTTAGTACAGACTCAACCGGAAAAGGTATATGGTAATTTAATCCTGGTTGAGTAGTTTTTACAAACTTTCCAAATCTTAAAACCACTCCTTGTTCATCTGGTAGTACTCTGTACAGACCACTTGCCAACCAAACAAAACCTAGAATGATTAAAACTAATATCGCTTGTTTTCCCCCAGACGAACTTCCACCTGGTAAAAATTTTTTTAATTTTTCTTGAAATTCTCTTATGATTTTATCGATATCTGGTGGAGTTGGACCTCTACCTGAACCGTTTCCACTTCCGCCTCCTCCTGGAGGTTTGCCCCATGGGCTTCCACCGCTTTGTCTAAAATCATCTGGCATAGTGCCAATCTATATAATGTCTTTATAAAGAAAAACAAGGTAAGATAATTAAATGCCAAAGGAAAAGCCGGAATTAAGTGACGCAATGAGAAAAAAATTGAGTGGAAGCTCACGTGAAAAGAAGCCAATTAACGGAACTAAATTCACCATCGCAATTTCAAGTGCCAAAGGGGGTGTTGGAAAATCGACTTTCGCAACCAACCTTGCTTTAGCTTTAAAACAAAATGGCTGTAAAGTCGGATTATTGGATGCTGATATATACG
>CACBGZ010000020.1 GCA_902538915.1 uncultured Pelagibacteraceae bacterium
TACGTATTGTTTCTTTAATCCCTGTTCAATGACAAAAATATTTTGGGCGCCTATAGCGAGGATCAAACTTAATCCAGTAAAAAAGCCCAGAATTAAAAATTCCATATTCTTTTTTTTCTTTGAGTAACTACAAAAAGTTTTCTCGGAAAACTTCCTTCATGTAATTCAAAAATATCCTCAATTTCAAATCCTTTGGAAATTTGATTTATTTTTTTTTTATTAAAAAAATGAACAACAAATCCATCACTTTCGTATAAATCTTCGCCAATATGTCTTCCTTTTTTATAATCACCGTCTCCAGTATGTCTAACAGTGAATATATTAATTCCACCAGGTTTCAAAATTCTATGAACTTCTTTATTTAATTTAATAATTTCTGAAGTAGTCAAGGCCATACAGTAAAGCATGTGTGAATAACATCCATCAAAAGAATTATCCTTATAAGGAATACCATTACGTACATCCCAAACTTTTGTAGTAATTTTATCTGCAGCAGATCTACCATCAGCCATTATAGGATCAGAATAATTCTCTATTTTTTTTTTATTAATATTTTTTATTGCCTCAGAACTGTAATCTAATGCTGTAACTTGAATTAAATTTGAATTTGCCGCAAGATAAGTTGTGTCTCTACCTAAACCAGCGCCTAACTCAAGAATGTCAATTTTTTTTCTTTTAAAAAAAATGTTTACTTTTTGATTTTCAAATATTTCTTTCGCGTGTTTGGCAGACTCGCTAGGGTCTAAACCAAACATCTCAGGCTTACTTGAGAAGCTATTTTCCCAATGCTGAGATTGCTGGTCTAAATCTTTCTTATTCAATCTATTTTGAAGGATCTGGAACTTTTCTCAAGTACGGCTTAACTGCATTCCAACCATCTGGAAACAATTTCTTAGCCTCATCATCCTTCACTGCTGGAACAATAATTACTTCCTCGCCCTTTTTCCAATCTGCTGGTGTTGCAACTTTATGTTTTGCTGTTAATTGCATAGAGTCTATTGTTCTTAAAAGCTCCATAAAATTTCTACCAGTTGCCATTGGGTAAGTTAAAAAAAGACCAATTCTTTTGTCAGGCCTGATTATAAAAACTGTTCGAACTGTTTGATTATCAACTGCTGTTCTTCCCATTGAAGTAACTCCAGCGTCTCCTTCAAGCATATTATAAAGTTTTGCGACCTCTAAATTTTCATCTGCAATAATTGGATAGCTTGGTTTATTTCCTGTAACATCTTTTATATCCTCTAGCCATTTAACATGGTCAGATACCGGATCAACACTCAAGCCAATAACTTTTACATTTCTTTTATCAAATTCAGGTTTCATTTTTGCTAAAGAACCCAGTTCAGTTGTGCATACTGGAGTGAAATCTTTTGGATGCGAAAACAATACTCCCCAACTATCTCCTAGCCACTCATGAAAAGATATATCACCAAGTTGTGTCTTGGCTTTAAAATCGGGAGCCACACTATTTATTTTTAAACTCATCAAACCTCCTATTTTAATTCAAAAATTATATGCAAGATTGATATGCTATGCAAACTTTTGTAATACCTTATAAATATCGAAAAGAGTGACATTACATCAAGTTAATAAGGTTTAAATTTAACAAAAAACAACTATATAGCCTCATTATGAATGAATATTTACAATCCATAATTGACAGAGATCCTGCTGCAAAATCAAAGTTAAGTTTAATACTTACTTATCCAGGAGTAAAAGCTATATTTTTTCATAAAATAGCTAATTTTTTTGCTAAGGCAAAATTTGATGTAGTAGCAAGAGTAATCTCTCAACTCTCTAGATTTTTAACTGGTATAGAAATTCATCCGAAAGCTCAAATTGGAAAAAATTTATTTATTGATCACGGTATGGGAGTAGTGATTGGGGAAACATCTGAGATTGGAGATAACGTTACAATTTACCATATGGTTACTCTTGGTGGTATTTCACCAAGTATAAATTCAGATAGCCAAAGACAAATAAAAAGACACCCAACACTTATGGATAATGTGGTAGTTGGATCTGGTGCACAAATACTTGGACCTGTTGTTATTGGTGAAAATGCAAAAATTGGTGCTAATGCAGTAGTAACAAAAGATGTTCCTAACAATGCAGTAATGATAGGTATACCAGCAAGAAATGTTGGTACAACATCAAATGAATTCAAACCTTATGCTGTAACAGAGGACTCTAAAGAAATTAGTAATGAAGAATAATCAAGAGGATTTTATCTCAGGTATTGGAAATACACCTTTAATTAAATTAAGGGCAGCCTCAGAAATAACTGGATGTAATATTTATGGTAAAGCTGAATTTTTAAATCCAGGTGGTTCTGTAAAAGATAGAGCTGCATTAGCTTTAATAAAAGATGCTCAAGAAAAAAAGTTAATATCAAAAGGTGGTATAATTGTTGAGGGAACTGCTGGTAATACTGGAATAGGTCTAGGACTATTAGGTAATTCTCTAGGCTACAAAACAATCATTGTAATGAATGATAATCAAACACAAGAAAAGAAAGATACATTAAGAAATCTTGGAGCAGAATTAAGACTGGTACCTGCTAAACCTTACAAAGATGATAATAATTTTGTGAAAGTTGCAGCTAGACTTGCGGATGAATTAAGGCCAACAAATAATAACGGAGTAGTTTGGGCAAATCAATTTGATAATACTGCAAATGCTAAAGGACATTATGAAGGTACTGGAAAAGAGATATGGGAACAAACTGAAGGCAAAGTAGATGGCTTTGTATGTTCATCTGGAACAGGTGGAACTATTTCAGGTGTCAGCAATGCACTTAAAGAAAAAAATAAAGATGTCAAAATTTATTTATCAGATCCAAAAGGATCCTCACTTTATAACTATATTAAACACGGTGAATTAAAATCTGAGGGTAATTCAATCACTGAAGGAATTGGATCTAGTAGAGTAACTAAAAATTTTGAAAATTCAAAAATTGATGGTGCTTACTCTATCGATGACCATGAGG
>CACBGZ010000021.1 GCA_902538915.1 uncultured Pelagibacteraceae bacterium
AAATATAAAATATTTTTCAATATAAATTTTGATTTAACAGTCAAACTTGTTTACAGTAGATACAACCTGAAAGTGTTATTTGAATGACTAAAATAGTTATTGTCTAACTTTTTTCGGTATTTTTATCTCTTTTTTTATACTCAACACCTTTTCTCTCCAATATTTCTTTTACTTTATCGGAATAAGGCTCTTCAATGTGTTCTGTGTTTGGATTAAGCTCTATTCCAGCAGGTGTAATTGTCTGGGGCATCGCGACAAACTGAGAGTCTGGATTTTCTGCAGTTGGTCTTATTTTCATTCTATAAATTCCAAATACTCCAATCACTGTGTGAAAGAAAAATAAAAAAATAAAAAAACCATTTGGACCAACTATATCCATAAATATAGAGCATAAAAAAGGGCCACTTATTGCACCTAAACCAAAAAACAAACTGTAGACCAGCTCCGGCAGCTACAAATTTATCTTTAGAAATGTAATCATTTGTATGTGCTAAAATTAATGAAAACATTGGCAAACTACAAAATGAAAAAATAATAAACGAAATATAAAACCAAGTTTTGCTAGTTGCTAATCCACCCGGTAAATACATTTGCCTAGAAACAATTATAGATATTATTGCAAATATAGCAGCACCAAATGTACTCATAATGATAACTTTTCTTCTGTCGTATAAGTCTGAAACTTTACCTATAGGAAATTGTGCAATTGCACCTGAAATTGCTAATAGAAATGTAACTATTGATATTTCTAATATGGTGAAATTCATTGAAGTTGCATACACTGCTAGAAGAGTGAAAACAGCAGATTGAATTGTTCCATAAAAAAAAGAACTTACTATTCCAAAAGGGGATGCTTCATATAGGTTTTTCAAAGACATTGCTTTAATTTTTTTAAAAGTAGGAGGTTTTTGTTTTGTTAACAATATTGGTAATAAAGCAGCAGATGTTATTACAGAAATTAAAATAAATGGTTGAAAGTTCTTAGGGCTATTGAAATTAAGCAAAAACATACCAATGCCAATCGATCCATAAAGTATAACCATATATATTGAAAGTACACTACCTCTGTTTTTATTACTTGATCTGTCATTTAACCAGCTCTCTGCAACTGTATAAATACACACCATACTTATTCCTGTTAAGACTCTTAACAAAAACCATATGAATGGATTTACAAGAACTGAGTGAACAAGAATGACTAAAGAGGCTAAAGATGCAAAAGCTGCAAAAACTCTTATGTGACCTACTTTTGAGATGATACTTGGAATAGTTGCTGCACCCATAAAATAACCTACAAAGTATCCTGACATCATGAAGCCGGTTGAGGTTAAACTGAACTCTTCTTGAACTGCTCTAACTCCAAGAAGAGATCCTTGGAAACCATAAGCCATCATTATAAAACCCATTCCAAGAAATAGTGCCCAAGAGTTTTTTAAAACTTTATTCATTAATTTGGTGTAATTATTCGCGATGTATTATTAAATCAAGTCTTAATTGTGACTAGCTTAAGAATTTCTAAGCTTTAAAAATGAGTGAATAGCTATAGTAATGATTATAACAACTCCACCTAATAAAGTTTCAATACTTGGTTGTTCTTTAATTACCAGCCAAACCCAAATTGGACCTATTATAGTTTCTAATAAAAAAAATAAATTAACTTCGGCAGCAGGAATGAATCTTGGGGCTATGGTTACCAAGACAAATGGTATAGCCACACAAAGAATGCACATTAAAGGGACAATGATTATATCTTGATTTATAAGTGTAAAATTTTCAACAAATAATAAAGCAAAAATTGCCACAAGTAATTTTCCAACAACTGCTGCTGGCACTAAATTTTTCGATTTTGCTGAGCGTATAGTTACTGCACCTACTGCTAATCCGATAGCAGTAATAAGTCCTAAAATATCTCCATAAAAATTTCCTAATTTAAGAGAGTCAAAAAAAATATAAATTACCGATAGAAAAGTAATGATAATTGATATGAGTGTTTTTTTATCTGGAGGTTCTTTTAGAAAAATCGCACCTAAAATAGCTGATAACATGGGCGCAGTAGCAATCATAACAAGAGTATTTGCTACGTTTGTATTTTGAATTGAAACAACGAAAGTAATATTTGTTATACTAAAAGTGATGACATAAATTATGCCATGGTTACCACTCGTCATAAGAATTTTGAAAAAATCTAATCTGTAAATTAAAAACATTCCAAAAAAAACAGTAAAAAAAGGTATAATTCCTCTGTAAAAAACAAGTCCCCAAGTATCTATGCTTGAGAGTCTGATAAATAATGAATCTGGTGTAATAAACATTACTGCGACAAATGCAAGTAACGAACCTTTCTGTTGCTCAGTTAAATTTTTCAAGCTTTAAGTTCTTTCCAAAAAATTTTAGCTAAATTAATATTTGATAAATCATAAAATGTTTTTAATCCAGTAGGTGATGTAACATTAATATCTCCATTCAATTTTTGGTCAATAAAATCAATGCCAGCAAGAAAAATATTTTCTTTTCTTAAATTTTTGGCAACCAGTTTAGATATTTTTTTTTCAATATTTGTTAATTGAGTATTTATTGGTTTTGCTCCTTTACTCATATTACTTAAGAATGATCCTTTTTTTGGAACTCTTGATATAGCACCCATAACTTTACCATTTATTAAAAAAACTCTTTTATCTCCTTTATTTATTTTTGGTAAATATTTTTGACAAATTATGTATTCATGCTTTTTAATAAATTTTTTTATAAATTTAAGATCGAATTTGCTTAGTAAATGAATGTCATTTCCACCAAAGCTATAAATTGGTTTTAAAATCACTTTTTCATTTTCTCTAAAAAATTTTTTGATCTCATCAATATTTTGAGAAAAAATA
>CACBGZ010000022.1 GCA_902538915.1 uncultured Pelagibacteraceae bacterium
AATTGATGTCGTTATTCAATGCGCCAATAAAATTTGGGATATTCATCCATTAATACCAATTATCGAAGCTGCAGGTGGTGTAGTTTCAAATTGGAAAAATGAAAGTGCTGTTAGAGCTGGAAATATTCTTGCTAGCGCTAATAGAGGCACACATGATAAATTTTTAAAAATTTTAAGACCTGTTTCTAAGTAATATTTATAAAAAAGTTAATAAGATTAATCTATTAATATCTAAATATTACAAGAATAATTTTTAATAGAACAGATCTATATCCCAGTAAATTACCGACCTAAGCTTTATGATTATTTAGTTATTTTATCCACCAATTTTTTAATCGGAGGACCAAGTATTAATGCTGCAATTATGGCTATTGGTAAACTGACCACCCATGCTTTTAAGAATCTATTAATATAATCTTTATCCATACCAGTATTAATATATGTGATAATTAGAGTCATTAATAAACTCATACCAAAACCCATAATTAAAATAAAAATTAGATCAAAGTATTTTTTAGGAATCATTATTTTTTAAAGAACTTGATTGCATCTTCCATTCTATCATCACCCCAAAATATTTCATTGTTAATAACAAAAGTTGGACTACCAAAGATCTTATTCTCTCTTGCAGAATTTGTATTAGCTAGGTATTTATCTTCAATTAATTTTGTTTTTGCCTCAGAAATTATATCATCTTTATTCATTTTTAATTCTTTACATATCTCAGAAATACTTGGTTCTATAGCTGGTTCTTTTCCTTCTTGAAACCACTTTTTATAAGTCAGTCTAACATAATTTATACCCCATCCCTTATCCAATCCAAGAATCGCAATTTGATTTGCTAAATCAAATTCAGATAACGGGTAAGGTACAGGTGTTTTTGCAAAAAAACCATAACCTTCAGCTCGTCTTTCAATATCTCTCCACATGTAATTTACCTTATTAAGCTTTTCCTTTGGAAAAGGAATATTATTCATTTCTTTCATGATTGCCCGAACACTAAATGGTTTCCAATTAAACTGGACTTGATGTTTTTTTTCGACATCAAGTATTCTAGTGACAGCTAAATAAGTATAAGTGCTTCCAATTGAAAAATAAAAATCAATCATTTACTCTTATTTTGACATAGGAGTTGCGCCAGTTTCTAAACTTATAATTTTTCCATCTTTATATTTATAAACTGCCATCACCGCTTCAACATTTCCATCATTAAATTTAACAAATGAATGATGCACACCCACTTCATTATTTTCATAAATAATTCTCACTTTTTCTTGATTTATATCACCACTCATTGCCCATTTAACAACATCAGCTTTTCCTAAAGAATTACCAGATTTATGCATTGTGAACTTGAAGTCATCATGTAAAAGCTCATTCATAGTTGCTTCATCCTTCTTGTCTATTGCATCAGTATATCTTTTTAGTATCGACATTTTATACTCCTTTAATTATTATTCCGTTACCAACTGAGTTTTCTAAACGGATTTGTTTTACTGGCTTATACTCATCAGAGTTATACCATTCTAAAGCTTTTTCATAACTTGGAAACTTAATTACCACTGTTCTAGAATATGTCCAGGTTCCCTCTAATACTTTAGTTTCACCACCTCTAACAATATATTCACCACCAAATTTCTCAGCAATCGGCTTAACCTTTTCTACGTACTCTTTATATTCTTCTGGTTTTTTTATGTCTATGTTGAATATCGCAAATCCAGACATCAAGTATAAATTTTATCTGTTAGACCATAAATTAAGATAGCACTCATAACCGTAAATACAAACGGTGCGATAACTCCTTCGTTAGTGGTTTTCTCGTTCACTCCTGTTTTATTAATTTTAATAGAATAGAAATTACATAAAAAAATACACAGATTATTTATAAAAACTAAATTTAAAAATCCCCAGGTATTTTCTAAACCTCCAGGTCTAATAAAGCCCACATAGATAGACATTAGAAAAACAGCAAGCATAAATGCTCCTGCCATCCTAATCATTATTGCGCCACTAGGATCTATACCAAATCTTTCCATGAAGTTTTTAGTACCAAAAATAGTTTGAAAAGCGTAAACACCAACACCTAAAAAGTGAACTATATAAATTATTAAATAAAACGCTCCATTAAATTTTTCTACCATATTATTTCCTAGTCGTTAAATACCATTCTCATTTCATCTTGAATTGTACCCTCTTTAAAAACACCTTTCATCTTTTTTTGAAGTTCAATAAACTCAGGATCAGCCGACATGTTTGTATCATTTTCAAATGCTTTATCAGTAAACTGCTCTCCCACAAGTGTTTCTCTTACCGTCCTTGGGTTTCCACCAATTTGAAATGAAAAGTAAACTTCATGATCTGGATAATGCTTTTTTCTAACTTTTGCTAAGCCTTTAGAAATTTCCATAGCCTCAGTAAGTTTATCATCGTAAACACCAATGGTTCTTGTATAGATTGCTTTCATTAATTTTACTCTTAAGCGTTATAGTCCATCACTTGGTCAGTACACTCAGTAAATTTATGAGGCTCAAAGAAATCATTCATTTGACCTAATT
>CACBGZ010000023.1 GCA_902538915.1 uncultured Pelagibacteraceae bacterium
TCTTCAACTGCTGCAAGTGCTGCTCTTAAGTTTCTAGTTTTAACGTGTTGATTCTCGACTATAATTCCTCCAGCGCCTACTTCCTCATAATCATCAAGTAATGTATGACCAATATCAAACTGTCCAGAAGGAATAAAAGTAAATCTACCTCCTTTTATTTCATCTTTGATTTTTATTGTTCCAAATATTTGTTTTCCTTTTCGATCAGCAGTTATTTTTTCCCCATCTAATACCGTCAATATTTCAGAATGAATTTTGCCAATACCAAATACTGTATCAATAAATTTTTCATCATTCTTCATTGCAGATGTACTATAATAAGTTATATTAAAATTATCGGCATCTACCTTGCTTCCAGCGTTACCAACATCAATATTATTTCTCCCCACACTAAAAGCCAACCCTCTTAATCCTTTGTTATTTAGAAATTTATCAGCCCCAACTGTTATTCTATTAGTGTTAATTTCTTTCGCTGAGGAAATTATTGTATCCCCAATTTTACCAACCGAAATACTTCCCTCACTCCAATAGAATATATCTTGATCTTTGTCTTTCATATTTTTCTTTGGTATGGAGGCTTTTACTATCTCAGACAAAGAAGCTAATCTTTGATTTGTAAAATCAAAATTAAGATTTAGATTAGTCAAATCTTGCTTATCTTTATTTCTTCTTATCCATTTTAGTCGGTTGAGAGCTGTCTTTGTCGAATGATCGATTGTTTTTTTAGCTATTATTACTTGGGCTTCTGCTACTCCTGTTCGGTCACTATTTTCACTGATTGGAGGACAAGTTCCACCTATAATAGTAAAAGGACATTGTAAGTCATATTCAAATACGATTTCACTACCCTGGCTAACAATATAAAGTTTTAAACCAGTCCCGCTAAATGTAAGTCCAGATATATCAATAGTGCCTCCAGTTGAGTTGAGTGGTTTAACAGCTCCATCTTTAACAGCTCCTACTAAACTATATGCAGTTGGAAGAGAATATTGTTCAATATTTTTTGCCGACTTGTTTCCTAAAAATAATTTTTTACCATCATTGCTAAATGACATACCTTCTGGGTTATCACCTATATTCAATTGAATTGCAGTAGACTCAACTGTCATTGTTGACAGATCAAATGGTGTTGAAAGTGTATACTCTTTTATAGAATCTTTATCTTTTTGTTCGGGAGTTCCTGATGAGTCATTAAAATTTAAAAATATCTTTGTACCATCGGGTTTAATCGCTATACCACTTAAATAATGTTTTACCGCGGCTGCTCTTAGGTCAAAGGTGTCTACTGTTTGAAGAGCATCAGTATCAATATATCTTCCACTATTGTACTGACAAGTTGAAATATCATAAGCACTTGTTAAATCAAATCTTAATACAAAGTCATTTTTACCTCCACTAGTACCTCTGTTTGTGGTTAACATTGTCAAACCATCACCGCTAAATGCTATATCACCACCTTGCTTGGCTGGTTGATCTCCAGCATCAACTTGATTGACATCATCGGGCGCATCAAGAAAACATCTTTCACTATCGCCTGCATAACTTCTTGTTGAAATATCATAAGGGGTAGAAAGATTCCATTCAGTAACAAAATCCTCATCAGCATTATTGCTTGAGGTTATAGTAAAAAATTTGGATCCATCTTCATTAAAAGCAAGACCATTAATATTTTCTTGATCCTCAAAAAATAGCAATTGTTGTTTAAAAGTTACGTTTGCAAATGAAACAGATATAGGAATTAACAAAAAAAAAATGGTTATGATTTTTTTTATTAAATTCATAGCGATTTTTTAAATTATTATTAAATTATTTCCATATCAAAAAGTTAAAAATTATCGCTTAAATGATAAGGATTCAGACCATAATGGGCATTTTGCTGACTAGTATCTATGTCAAAAAGTATGTTATTATAATTAAAAATTTATAAATTTTATGTTTGATAAATTAGAAGAATTAGCAAAAAATAATAAAAAAATTTCAGATTTTCATATTCGAAGTGGCTCTCCCTTAGCTTATAGACAAACTGGTGAAATTATTATGGTAAAGGAGGTATTGGTAAAACCTCAAGATCTAATTGATTTAATGACAACGAATTGTAATGAGATTGAGACAAAAAAATTTCAAAATACTCATGAGCTAGACTCTTCAG
>CACBGZ010000024.1 GCA_902538915.1 uncultured Pelagibacteraceae bacterium
TTATCTAAGTAAGTATTTAATCCTGCTTTTTCTAAATAATCAGTTACAACTTGTGATCCAGGAGCTAATGAAGTTTTGACCCAAGGTTTCACCTCCAAACCAAATTCTATTGCTTTCTTTGCTAATAAACCAGCACCAATAAGCACATTTGGATTTGAAGTATTAGTACATGAAGTTATAGCGGCAATTAATATTGAACCATCTTTAATTTCGTAATCTGTATTTGAAACTCTTGAGTTTGAGTAATCTTTTTTCTTAGTAGTTTCAAAAAAACTTTTTTTAAAATTTTCTGAGGCATTAGTTAATAAAACTTTATCCTGGGGTCTTTTTGGACCAGATATTGTTGGAACTATTGTAGACATATCTAACGATATGCTGTCAGTAAATTCAATATCGTTACTGGCCCACAAACCTTGAGCTTTTGCGTACTCCTCAACAATATTTACTGTTAATGTATCTCTACCTGAAAATTTTAAGTATTTTAATGTTTCATCATCAATTGGAAAGAAACCACAAGTTGCTCCATACTCTGGGGCCATGTTAGCTATGGTTGCACGATCTGCTAAAGATAAATTTTTTAATCCATCTCCATAAAACTCTACAAATTTTCCAACCACTCCTTTGTCTCTTAACATTTTTACTACTGTTAAAACTAAATCTGTAGCTGTTGTACCCTCTGGCATTTTATTATTTAACTCGAAACCGATGACTTCTGGTATCAGCATTGAAATTGGTTGACCCAACATTCCTGCTTCAGCTTCAATACCTCCAACACCCCAACCTAAAACAGACAAGCCATTGACCATTGTTGTATGACTATCAGTTCCAACTAATGTGTCTGGAAAAAGATATTTATCTCCATCAAATTCTTCGCTCCAAACTACTTTAGATAAATATTCTAAGTTTACTTGATGACAAATACCAGTGCCTGGTGGAACTATTCTAAAATTATTAAATGCTTGTTGACCCCACTTTAAAAAAGAATATCTTTCTCCATTCCGCTCAAATTCAATTTCAACATTTTTTTCAAAAGAGTCTGATTTAGCAGATTGATCAACCTGAACAGAATGATCAATTACTAAATCTACAGCTGACAATGGATTTATTGAATTAGGATCTTTGTTCTTTTTTTTTACTGCTTCACGCATAGCAGCTAAATCTGCTACCGCAGGTATTCCGGTGTAGTCTTGTAGTAAAACTCTTGCAGGCCTATAAGCAATTTCTGTTTTTGAAGTCTTATTTTTTAGCCATTCTTTTATGGCTTCAATTTGTTTTTTTGTTACTGTTACGTCATCTTCATATCTTAAAAGGTTTTCTAAAAGAACCTTTAAAGATTTTGGTAATTTTGAGATACCATTAAGCCCATTACTTTCAGCTTTTAAGAGTGAATAAATCTTATAATTTTTGCCATTGATATTAAGATCTGACAAAGAATTATAAGAGTTTTTTATTCCTGGTTTCATAACTTATATATAAAAAGTAATTATGCTCAAAAGAAGAAGGCTTGACATAACATAATTAAAATATTTTATAAATTTATCATTTGTCGCAAATTTCCTCAAAAATTTACCTATTAAAGTCCATAAAGTGATACTAGTTATAGAAAAAAGAAAAGCCAATAGTATTACTTGAGTCGCATAATTAAGATAATTTTCCCCTAATTCAACATAAGTAGATACAACTATAATAGCAACAGTTACTCCTTTGGGGTTCAGGTATTGAAATAAAAATGTTTCGATAAATTTTACTGGGTTTTCTTTTGTTGTATCATCTGAAGTTTTAGAAAAAGCAATTTTATAAGCAAGATAAATTAAAAATAATGTACCTAAATATTTAATAACAATTTGTATTAAAGGAAATAGTTTAAAAATATTGATTAAACCAACTGATAGAAAAATCACCAATGATGTAAAACCTAGTGTCACTCCAAGAATATGGGGAATAGTTTTTTTAACTCCAAAATTAAAACCTGAATAAGACGCGACAACATTATTTGGGCCAGGGGTATAGGCCGTCACAAACCAAAATAGTGAAATTGATAATATTTCAGGGTGCATAAATTTAAGCTATAGGTAAACCGTCATCAGCTTTTTGAGAAGGATGAACTAATGTAACTTTTCCATCT